>NZ_QOZX01000014.1:0-195071 GCF_008368895.1 Bacillus sp. BB081 | reverse complement strand
ATGAAAAGAGGAGGTATTATATGCAATTTACAAATACGAAATTTAATGGGGCAGTCGTTGATTTAACACTATTAACAGAGATTATGGAAAAGAACCATTTTGTACTTGCTGGACAGTGGGATTATGAACGAGTTACATACGATTATAAATTTGAAATATTAAATGATATTTATTATTTGCGCGTACAAGGTTTGGCTGTTGAAGGTGATGTTGGTAGCAGACACGCTGAAATAAAGCTACTTCCTCCCTTATTAGGAAAACATTATTATCCTCACGGCGTTGAATATGGTGATGGTGAAACTTTCCCAACGAATGTACTTCAAAAAAGCGAACAACTCCTACAAAATATCGAAAAAGAGTTAAAAGAGTTCCAAATCATTGAGTAAATAGAAAATATCGAAACAGAGTTAAAAGAGTTCCAAATCATTGAGTAAATAGAAAAAGCGCATCATATTGATGCGCTTTTTCTATTTATCTTACTTAAGAATGAATCGTCTTTTTGACTGGATACCCATAAATAGTTCCATCCTTTACTTTAATCTCATCTTCCCAAGGAACCTTATATTTACCTTCAGCTAAATCTTTTACAAACGTATACGGGTTTTCTTTCACCCCTCCAGGAGTCGCTACATATCCCCTTGAACCTAAATTATATATATTATTTTCGAGACCCCATCCTAATCTAGCCTGATCTGCTAGCTCTGGATATACTTCGGCAGTAACAATCTCCCAAGGATTTCGGTGTCCCTGCACTAAAGTAGTCCCATCAAAATTACATACTTGTCCTTCACCAAAGTAATAAAATACCCCATCATAACCCGCTAAGTTCACTGACAATGTATACATTAAGTTTTGCCATGCATTCGAACGATTAGTTAACATCCATTGTTCACTAACTTGTGTGCTATATCCAGAAATACGAATCAAGACATTTGCACCTTTATAAGCTGCTTCACGAGCTACTTCAGGAAACATACCATCATGACAAATACAAACAGCTAATTTACTTCCTCCAGGTCCATCACAAACAGGTAAGCCTAAATCTCCAGCTTTCCAAGGTTCGACTGGCACCCAAGGATTTAGCTTACGATACTTCAAAATCATTTCACCTTGTGGATCAATAATTATTGCTGTATTATACGGTTCTCCACCATCAGGGTTTCTTTCCATTATAGAAAAAACACCATATACCTCAGACTCTTTACATGCCTCAGCAAACAAGTCTGTTTCCGGCCCAGGAACTGTACATAAAAACTCTTCTGTAGTCCATTTTTTTGTATTAAGCCCTTGTGTACTATATTCTGGAAATACTATCAATTCCATTCCAGGATACCCTGATTTAGTTGAATGAATTGTTTTTATGATCTGTTTAATTTGTTTATCAATGTCTGCACGTGACTCTACTACTGGTACTGGATATTGTATTAATGCTGTTAAAAAACCACTAATTGGCTTTACCATACTTCCACTACTACCCATTTAAATTCCCCCTTAAAATAGTTCTTGTTTATTAAAGATAACAATATAAATTTGTAACTCTCTAAAAAACTTGCACTACACATGGAATCATTACGTATTAAAGCTAGTAGTAAATCTTATATCCACTTTTAGTACATGCCTACACTAACTTAACATAAATAAATTGAAAATTCAATCTTTTATAGTTTACTAAAACTAAAAAAGTGTATGGAAACCCATACACTTTTTTACTTAGTCTGTAAATACGGCGGCAATTGTTGCAACTGCTCTTTATCCTTTTCACGCTCTCGACGCGCCCATCGAAAGAATACATAGCCTATAATTGTGCCATACACTATTTCCTGGACAATTTTCATAATGATGCCACCTGTTTGTTGGTCTTGTACGACTGGCATCCAGTGTAAAAATTCTGGTCCCGTTATATTTAAATCTGATAAAGTTCCCGCGGGTACACAAAGTTCCATCGCCTTCATCCAAGCAGCCGGATCCGTATAGGTTGCAAATAACGGTGCAGTTGCAAAAATGATTAACGCACAAGCTGGCGTTAATAATATACCGTTAGCAAACATATAACCAAGTTTCTTTATATCACTTAATGTTTGATATTCTGGTAATGGATTTAGCATCGGCCACCACATCATGATTGCCGTAAAGAACAATATAGCGAGACAAATAGGATGAGCAATTTGACTTTGTTTTACTGTATCAAAAACAACTGGTAAATGATAAAAAGAAAACAGGCCATTAAATACAAACAATGCAATAAGTGGTTTAGCAAATATCTTTAATATAATTTGAACGAACTTAAAAGAAGTAATATAACGATATAACCAATCTGGTATACCAAGCAACAATAACGGTGGAACTGCAATATACATAACTGCCATTTCGAACATATGTGCACTAAATATAATATGACCAATTAAATCAATAGGCCCTCCCTTTACAAGATACAAAAGAACAATCCCGGTCGTAAAATAAAAAATTTGCTTCTTACTTACCTTCCTCGCATTTTCAAATCGCATTCTATATGGCCCAATAATTAAAAAGTACCCAATAAGAATCGAAAGCATAAATAATAAAAAGATTGGACTCCATAGAGCTTGAAAACCAAATATCCACAAGTTACTCATTGTTACACCTACCTTCTTAAGGTTATCCTTTCACATAATAAGAAGAGGGAGCTGTGACAACACAAGCTCCCTTATTTTTCATTTTTCAAATCCACACAATTGTCATAAAAGCTAAAATTGTAATTAACCCGATTAACAGACCAGAATAAAGAAAGAAACTTGCCGCTTCATGTCCTTTATGACTCATATGCATAAAATAATACAATTGAAAAATTACTTGTACCACTGCTAATAGTAAAATAAATGGCACTGAGAAAGTCGGACTAAAAGTTTTCGGATATGCGACTGCTGCAAATGCAACTAATGTTAAAAAAATCATTAATGCAAATGTAATAACTTGATGCTTCATTTCCTCCGCACTTTTTCTCTTCCGATAAACAAGATCAACTTTAGGATTATTCGTTTGCTTTATCGCCATTGTTTATCCCACCATTCCCATCAAATATACTACAGTGAAAATAAACACCCAAACTACGTCAATAAAGTGCCAATAAATCGATGCAACATAAAACTTCGGTGCATTGTATAAATTTAGACCTCTCTTCGCATTTCTAAAGATTAATGTTAAAATCCAACATAATCCAAACAATACGTGGAGACCATGTGTACCAACAAGAGCATAAAACGCGGAACCAAATGCACTACTTCTCATAGTATGCTTAAATTCATGCGTATAATGATAAAACTCATATATCTCAAATGCTAAAAACCCTAAACCTAGCAACACTGTTACTAGTAGCCAAAGTTGCATTTTTTTAAAATTAAAGTTTTTCATATGATACATCGCATAAACGCTCGTTAAACTACTCGTTAATAAAAGCATCGTCATAATGAAAACGAGTGGCATTTGGAACATCTCTTGAGATGTTGGTCCACCATTTGTAGAATTCTTTAACGCCAAATATGTGCCAAATAAGGAAGCGAACAATACTGTTTCGCCTCCAAGAAATAACCAAAAACCGACAAACTTATTTTTCCCCTCAAGGGTTGCTTTTTCAGGCTCTGCTGGAAATGTTTCATTCGTTAATTTTTCATCTACATGCATTATGCCTTGCCCCCCTTATCTTCTAAATCTTCCTTATGAATATGATATCCATGATCATCAATTACTGAACGTAGGAACATTGTGCCAAATGTAATGATTAAACCGATAATTGCTACTAATAACCAAAACTTATCTTTTCCACCCTGCATATACATTGCACCGAATGCCGCTATAAACAATCCTAAAGAAATGATAAACGGTGAAAATGATGGATTTGGCATATGAATATCACCAACTGGTTCCGCCGCTGTCATCTCTTTATTCCCTTCACGTTTTTCAATCCAAAACGGATCTAACCCGCGAACAAATGGTAATTGTTTAAAGTTATATTCTGGTGTTGGTGCTGGCATTGTCCATTCTAATGTACGTGCATCCCATGGATCACGACCAGCCTTTTCTTTTGAAACTGTCGTTTTAATTACATTGAATAGAAGAACAATCGTTCCAAGAGCCATAAATACCGCTCCAATAGAACTAATCATATTCCCCATTTCCAACCCTTGGCCTTCAAGATATGTGTAGTAACGACGTGGCATACCAATTAAACCAAGGAAATGCTGTATGAAGAACGTTAAATGGAAACCGATAAAGAATAGCCAAAATGTTATCTTTCCTAACGTTTCATTCAATACTTTATTAAACATCAGTGGCCAATAATAATGAGCTCCTGCAAGTAAACCAAATACAACACCGCCGACAATTACATAATGAAAGTGAGCTACTACGAAATAGTTATCATGAAATTGATAATCCGCTGGTGCAGATGCTAGCATAACACCTGTAACTCCACCCATTACGAATGATGGAATGAAAGCTACTGCCCACATCATCGGTGTCGTAAAACGAATACTTCCTCCCCACATCGTAAAGAGCCAGTTGAATATTTTAATACCGGTCGGTACTGCAATCGCCATTGTTGCAACTGAGAAAATAGCATTTGCAACTGGACCAAGTCCAACAGTAAACATATGATGCGCCCATACCATAAATCCTAAGAATCCAATTAATACTGTCGCGAACACCATCGACGAATAACCAAATAATCGTTTTTTCGAAAACGTCGCGAAGATTTCTGAGAATATTCCGAAAGCTGGGAGTATAAGAATGTATACTTCTGGATGACCGAAAATCCAGAATAAATGCTCCCATATAATCGTATTCCCACCCAATGCTGGATTAAAGAAACTTGTTCCAAATAAACGATCTAACATTAAAAGTCCTAATCCTACAGTTAACGGCGGAAAAGCGAATAATATTAGAGAAGATGTTACAAATGTCGTCCATGTAAACATCGGCATACGCATATACGTCATTCCTGGCGCACGCATATTAATAATGGTTACAAGGAAGTTAATACCTCCAATTAATGTACCAATACCGGAGATTTGCAAGCCGAGTACATAAAAATCAACACCATGGCCTTTTGAGGCTAAAGCTAAAGATGCATAAGATGTCCATCCTGCATCAGGTGCTCCACCTAAAAACCAACTTAAATTTAAAAATACTCCACCAAAGAAAAATAACCAAAATCCAAGTGAATTCAAAAACGGGAACGCTACATCACGTGCACCAATTTGAAGTGGTACAGCGGCGTTCATAAATGCAAACACGAGTGGCATAGCTGCGAGGAAAATCATTGTTGTACCGTGCATCGTTAATACTTGATTATAAGCATCCCCAACAAGAAAAGCGTTGTTAGGAATCGCTAATTGAAGGCGAATAAATAGAGCTTCTATTCCGCCTATTATAAAAAACAATCCACCTGCAATTAAATAGAGAATGGCAATCTTTTTATGGTCTACTGTCGTTAAATAATCCCATATGACAGCACCCATCCCCTGTTTTTTTGCTACAGAACTCACGTTTTCAACCTCCCCTTCGCGAATAATCCCTCTTTACTTTTCAACTTTCAACGTTTGTAAGTATGCATTTAATGCATCAATTTGATCATCCGTTAAGTTGCCATATTTACCAGTCATTTTATTTCCTGGTTTCATATTTTCAGGATCTTTCAGCCATTTTTTTAAGTTTTCTTCATTGTTTTCGGCAATACCGGCAACCATATCGCGATCCGCAAAGTTTGCTAAGTTTGGTGCGATACGAGCGGAAGGTGGTCTACTATCATTAGATCCAACTGCGTGACAACCAATACAGCTTTTATTAAATATTTCTTGGCCCTCTTGCGCCTTTGTTGAAGCTACTTCTTTCTTCCCATCAATCTTCTTCATATCAGCAAGCCACTTTTTGTACTCGCTTTCATCTAAAGCTTTCACTTTGAATTGCATTAAAGAATGTGATGGGCCGCAAAATTCTGTACAAAAACCATTATAAGTGCCCGATTTATCTGCCTTTAACCACATTTTGTTCACATTATCTGTATTTGTATCCATTTTCCCAGCTAAAGATGGAACCCAAAACGAATGTTTAATATCGGCACCCTTCAAATTCAAATACACTTTCTTACCTGTGGGGATGACTAAATCTTGAGAAGTGACTATTTTTTCTGATTTATAAGAAAATTCCCACCAATAAAGATTCGCTGTTACATCAACAACGATAGTATCTTTATCAATATTCTTTTTCTCCATCGCACTTACATCAGCAAGTTTGAATGTATATGTAACCGTCGGAACAGCTAAGATTAACAAAAGAATAATCGGAATAACTGTCCATATAATTTCTAGCTTGTGATTCCCTTCAACTTGCTCCGGAATATAATCTTCCTGACCTTTCTTTTGTCGGAAACGCACAATTACATATAAGAAAATAATAGTAACTACTAGTACTACTCCTACCATGATCGCAGTTGCTAGTAAGAGCAAATCATATTGCATTTTTGCTACTTCTCCTTGCGGAATTAAAGTAGATTGAAAGGCTTTACCGCATCCCCCTAACAGTAAAGCCAGCAGTGAAACGAACGAAAGCAGTCGCCACTGTTTCTTCATACAAACAACCCCCACTTTCCTTGTGAATTAGATTGTACTTTATAGTTAAGTAAAGTAAATCTCAACGTAAAGAAATCCAATTATGTCGTTGTCTTAGAAGAATGTAACTACAATCATTGATACAAATAAGATTGTTAAATAATTTAGGGAATAAACAAACATTTGTACGGACCATTTGATGTCATCTTGCTTACGGAAGCCATAAAATCCTAAAACGATCCATCCGATGTTTAACAATGTTGCAATTACCATAAATGTTATCCCTAGTCCACTCATATAAAATGGTAGTGGTAATAAACATACTGTCCAAATCATAATTTGGCGTTTCGTAATTTCAAATCCATGAACTACAGGAAGCATTGGGATTCCTGCATTTCGATATTCATCAACACGTTTCATCGCTAATGCGAGAAAATGTGGGATTTGCCAAATAAACATAATTAAAAATAACATCCAAGCAATTGGATGACCTAAAGATGGATCGATTGCTGCCCATCCAATTAAAGGTGGAACTGCACCAGAGATACTACCTACAACAGTATTTAGTGTATACTTTCTCTTTGTCCATAAACTATATAGAACAACATATGTGAAAGCACCAATAAACCCCATTAACACTGCCATTGGTGTTGTTAATAATAAAAATACAAACCCAAGAAGTAATATAACTAATCCAAATGTAAGTGCAAATCCTGGTTTATACTTTCCAGTAACCGTTGGACGGGTCTTTGTTCTTTCCATTAATGGATCGATGTCTCGATCAATGTAGTTGTTTAAACAACATACCCCTGCCATAACTAATCCAGAACCAACGATTGTAAAGAATAACTTATCCAGATTGTCCATCACACTTAATCCATTAAAGTGTAATGCCAACCAAAATCCTGTAAATACAGTAAGTGTATTTGAGTTTACAATCCCCATTTTAACGAGTGCTTTTAAATCTTGTAACCGAGTTGTTTCCGGTATACTTGTAACAGCAGACTCATCATGCAGCTCACTTGTTGCATGGTTCATCACTTTAACCCCCTCTTAAAACTTTCATCTTTCTTTTTGCACCTATTTCAAATGAAAGATTTTGCTTCTATATAGCAATATTATTACAGTAGAAATATTGTTAATCCATTCTACTACTAATCTACGCCCATACTCCAATATATTAAATCATATTTCCCGAACATTTTGTGAAGAAAACATGAACTTTTTGTGTCGAATATAAAAACTTAATTTTTACTTGTCCTTATCATAACATGATGTTACCTTCTATCATAAACTTTTTTGTCATATTTAACACGTATTCTCCCCATTTCTTTTCAAAATAGCCTGTTTTTCACCTAAAAATTCCCTTATACATCCTATTTCCACACCCATTTTCTCTCCCCTGTCTGTGCCCACCATTTCTTTGCTATTTTATTATTTTTTATATATCATAGGAACTAGCGCGTTTTATTCTATACATAATGGAATGAAAATATTTCGCAATAACTTCATAGCAGAAAGATGGTGAAATAGATTGCAACGCTTTATTAAATGGTTAGCAGTCATTACGAGTCTTGATTTATTAATAGTTTTACTAGGAGGCGCCTTAGTTACAAAAACAGGTTCTGGTCAAGGGTGCGGTAAATCATGGCCACTTTGTAACGGTGAATTTGTTCCATCTAATTTATCAATGGAAACTATTATTGAACTAAGTCACCGCCTTACATCAGGATCAGCAGGAATTCTTGTCACACTCCTTTGTATTTTATCCTGGAAATATTATAAACATGTGCGCGAAACAAAGACGTTAGCAATTTTATCCTTCGTATTTTTAGTTGCACAAGCATTAATGGGAGCGGCAGCAGTTGTTTGGGGACAAATGCCAGCTGTACTTGCTATCCATTTCGGTATTTCCTTAATTTCATTTGCTTCTGTCATTTTATTAACGTGTCTTATCTTTGAAATTGACCAGAAATTTGATGCACGTTCACTTATTATGGACAAAAAAATGAAATTTCATATTTATGGTGTAACAATTTACAGTTATATTGTCGTCTACACAGGTGCTTTAGTACGTCACGAACGAGCTAGCTTAGCCTGTCCAGACTTTCCTTTATGTAGCAAAAATAGACCTATGCCAACTCAACTACATGAATGGGTTCAAATGGGACATAGAGTTGCAGCGATGTTAATTTTCGCTTGGATACTATACGCAATGATTCTCGCTATTCGCCATTACAAGCAACAGCCTGTCGTATACTGGGGATGGATCATTTCATTTATCCTTGTTACACTTCAAGCTATCGTTGGAATTTTAGTCGTATTTACAAATGCTAATTTAGTAATGGCATTATTACATTCACTATTCATTTCTTGCTTGTTTGCTGTACTATGCTATTTAGTTATGTTAGGAACAAGAAGTAAAGTGAATGCAAAAGAAGCCGAATCAACTTCTAAACAAACAAAATAAATTTAAATTAAAATACCTTGCCGAATCGGCAAGGTATTTTTTGCAATAAAGTGAAACTTTAATCAGTGGGGTTTTCTTCATCTCCCACTAATTATTAGCACGCACCAATCGGGCTTTTATGAGCAGCCCGATCCCCACCTAACTTCTTTGCTTTCGCTGAATTTTGAGATGGGGGTCTTACTGCCCGCAAATAGTGGGATAAAGAAAAAGAGCTGTATTTACACAGCTCTTTTTCTATTTTAGTGATCTAATTCAATGAGTAAGTCACCCGTTTGAATTGCATCTCCATCGTTAACATATACTTTTTTCACTTTACCATTGAACGGTGCTTGAACTGTCGTTTCCATTTTCATTGCTTCTGTAATTGCCATAGAATCGCCTTTTTTCACTTCATCGCCTTCTTTTACAACTACTTTAATAACCGTTCCTGGCATTGTTGCACTAATGTGGTTTGGATTTTCACGGTTTCCTTTCATACGTTGTGCAACTGTTGCTTTCACACTTTCGTCTTTCACAACAATCTCACGTGGTTGACCGTTAAACTCCAAGTAAAGAATACGGTTTCCATCTGGCTGAGGCTCTCCGATTGATACTAGTTTAACCATCAATGTTTTACCTTGTTCAATTTCCACATCGATTTCTTCACCAAGTCTCATGCCATAGAAGAATGTCGGTGTATCAAGCACAGATACACTTCCATAAATCTCAGCAACTTTTTCGTAATCCATAAATACTTTTGGATATAATGCATATGCAACGACATCAAAAATCGTCACTTCGCGTCCAAGTTTATGGAACAACTCTTCTTTTAACGCGTCGAAATCTACTGGCTCTAATAATTCACCTGGTCTTACTGTTAATGGCTCTTTCCCTTTTAAAATAATTTCTTGTAACTTTTTCGGGAAACCACCATATGGTTGTCCTAAATCTCCTGAGAACATTTCAACAACAGATCCTGGGAAGTCCATAGAATGCCCACGCTCTAAAACATCTTGTTCTGTTAAGTGATTTTGAACCATAAATAATGCCATATCACCGACAACTTTAGATGATGGTGTTACTTTAACAATATCGCCAAACATGTCATTCACACGGCGGTACATTACTTTCACTTCATCGAAGCGATCTCCTAAACCAACCGCTTTCGCTTGTTGTTGTAGATTACTATACTGTCCGCCTGGCATTTCGTGCATATATACCTCTGTATGAGGTGCATTCATACCACTTTCAAACGGTGCGTAGTATTTACGTACATCTTCCCAATAATGAGATAGTTTTTCTAATGAATCTATATTAACGTCTGGCTGTCTTTCGTTTCCACCTAATGCATAGTATAGCGTGTTCGCACTTGGTTGTGACGTTTGACCAGCCATAGAACTTACTGCTACATCGACAATGTCAACACCTGCTTCAATTGCCTTTGTATACGTTAATATACCATTTCCACTCGTATCGTGTGTATGCAAGTGAATCGGAATCGATACCGTCTCTTTTAATGCAGAAACTAAATCATATGCCGCATTAGGTTTTAATAAGCCTGCCATATCTTTAATTCCTAATATATGTGCTCCTGATGCTTCTAACTCTTTTGCTAAGTTTTTATAGTAATTTAAATCATATTTACTACGTAACGGATCATGAATATCTCCTGTGTAGCACATTGTTGCTTCTGCAATTTTACCAGTATCTCGTACAGCATCAATCGCAACTCTCATACCTTCTACCCAGTTTAAGCTATCAAAAATACGGAATACATCAATTCCAGCTTGAGCAGAACATTCCACAAATTTTTGAATTAAATTATCCGGATAGTTTTTGTAACCAACTGCGTTTGAAGAACGAAGTAACATTTGGAATAAAACGTTTGGCATTTTTTCACGAAGATCTAGTAATCGTTCCCATGGATCTTCCTTTAAGAAACGATATGCAACATCAAACGTTGCACCACCCCACATTTCCGCTGAGAATAGGTTCGGTAACATTCTCGCTGTCGGCTCTGCAATTTGATGTAAATCTTTTGTACGGATACGCGTCGCCAGTAATGACTGATGCGCATCACGGAATGTTGTATCCGTTAAAAGTACACGCTTTTGATCTTGTACCCATTTTACTAATCCGTCCGCTCCACGCTCATCCAAAATTTGTTTCGTTCCATTTTGAACCGGCTCTGAGTGTAATACATTCGGTATACGAGCATCCGGGAAAATTGGTTTCTCTTTTTTCCCTACTCCTGGGAAGCCATTTACTGTTACTGATCCAATGTAATTTAACATTTTTGTTCCGCGGTCTTTACGTTTCGGGAACAGGAATAGTTCAGGTGACGCATCAATAAATGAAGTGTCATATTCTCCTGATAAGAAGTTTTTATGTTTTACTACATTCTCTAGGAATGGAATATTTGTTTTAATACCACGAATACGGAATTCTTTTAAGTTACGTTCCATTTTCGCAGCAGCTTGTTCAAAAGTAAGTGCCCATGTTGTAACTTTTACGAGTAAAGAATCATAGTACGGTGTAATAACAGCACCTTGGAAACTATTACCTGTATCAAGACGAACACCGAAACCACCGCCTGATCGGTATGCCATAATTTTCCCTGTATCCGGCATGAAATTATTTAGTGGGTCCTCAGTCGTTACACGAGATTGAATCGCAAATCCATGAACAACTACTTCCTCTTGCTTCGGAACACCTACCATTTTACTATGTAATGCATGTCCATCAGCTATTAAAATTTGCGATTGAACGATATCTACCCCTGTGATCATTTCTGTAATTGTATGTTCAACTTGAACACGCGGATTTACTTCAATAAAGTAAAACTCATCACCTTTTACAAGAAATTCTACTGTTCCTGCGTTTAAATAATTTACATTTTTCGTTAATTTCACAGCAGCATCACAAATACGCTGACGCAAATCATCTGAAAGCGACACACTAGGTGCGATTTCTACCACTTTTTGGTGACGACGTTGTACAGAACAGTCACGCTCGTATAAATGAACAACATTGCCCTCTTCATCTGCTAAAATTTGAACTTCTATATGTTTAGGTTTTTCAACGAATTTTTCAACGTATACTTCATCATTACCAAAGGCTGCTTTCGCTTCTGACTTCGCTCGATTATACGATTCTCTTAATTCTTCACTACTACGTACAATACGCATACCACGACCACCACCGCCAAGGGAAGCTTTAATAATAATCGGGTAATCATACTTTTCAGCAAATTCTCCAACTTCTTCTACTGAATTTACCGGTCCATCACTACCAGGAATAACTGGAATTTGTGCTAGCTGCGCTTGTGTTCTTGCTTTCACTTTATCTCCAAACATATCTAAATGCTTACTCTTTGGACCAATAAAGATAATCCCTTCTTCTTCACAACGTTTTGCGAATTGAATATTTTCTGACAAGAAACCATATCCAGGGTGGATTGCATCTACATGATTACTTTTTGCAATCTCAATAATGCCCTCAATATCTAGATAAGCATCAATTGGCTTTTTCCCTTCCCCAACTAAATAGGACTCATCGGCTTTATAACGATGATAAGAACCACTATCCTCTTTAGAATAGATTGCAACTGTTTTTAATCCAAGTTCCGAACAAGCTCGAAACACACGAATTGCAATCTCTCCACGGTTAGCTACCAATACTTTTTGAATACGTTGCAGCTTTGTCATGATTTTCCCCCTCTACTTTCCTACCACTCTAGAGATAAAATATATACACACCCTAAAGAGCGTGAAGTTCTTCACTTTCTACATTATATTATACTTAGAAAGCTTCACTTTATTTTTATCCATCATACCTTATTTTTTAACAAATGATAAGTTTTCTGATCAATTTGTTTCACAAAAATAGTATAGCATACCTCTTCCTTTTCTAACAACTTAATTGTATATCACATTTAATTTAATGTGATATATTTTTTAGTGTATAAACCAATTAATGTATCCTATTTAATGTTTCTTGCACATAAAAAAACACATCGCGCTCTAAAGCACAATGTGTTTTTTATTTTACTACAACAAGACGCGGTCCATCTTGCTCTCTTTCTTTCATTATCTCATTTTGTTGTTTCTCTTGTCGTTTTACATGACTAGCAACATTTAATAATATACCCATCGCAATTAGATTAGCCAATAAAGAACTACCACCATAACTAATAAACGGTAAAGGTACTCCTGTAAGTGGTATTAATCCAGACATACCACCAACATTAACAAAAGTTTGTATCCCAATTAAACTTGCAATTCCGATTGCAATTAAACTTCCAAATGGATCTTTACATTTTTGCGCTACTCTAAACGAACGAATGATAATAAGTAGTAAACAGATTAAAATGATAGCTACACCTATAAAACCTAGTTCTTCAGATATAATCGCCATAATAAAATCCGTTTGCGGCTCTGGTAAGTAGCCATACTTTTGTATACTATTCCCTAGTCCTCTACCATTTAAGCCACCTGAAGCTATTCCAATAAAGGAATTAACTAATTGAAATCCATCATTTTGAGGATCACTAAATGGATCAAGAAAAACTGAAAATCGAGCTTTTTGGTATTTACTTAATTTATAGTCCCCAATAAAATACAACGCCGGTATCCACACGACAGATGTTAATAAAAATCTTTTTATCCACAAGTTAACATTAACTCCTGAACAGAAGAACATAATTAACACTGTTCCACCTATTAATATGTCAGTTCCTAAGTCATTTTGTAATAAAATTAACACCATCGATCCACCGACAACAAATAAGGGAGGTATTATCCCTTGGAAAAAAGGGGTTTGCCTCTCTTGTTTCTTAGCAAAAAAACTTGCTAACGTAATAATAACTGCTATTTTTACAAACTCAGCTGGTTGTATACCTAGTATCCATCCTTTTGCACCATTGATTACCTTACCGAAAAGGAAAGCTGCTGTTAGTAAGCCCAGACTCCCTAACCCCATCGCTGTAAGAACTATTTTTTTCTTCCAAAATTTATAAGGAATTACAGCGACAATCACTAGCATTACTGTTCCAATAGCAAGAGCAACTAATTGTTTTTTAAAAAAGTGATCTGCTGGCCAGTTATATTTCGACGAAATCGCGACAATGGAACTAGAACTATATACCATTATAACTCCCAACACACATAAAATAACAAGAGGAAGTAATAATGAATAATCCATTGATTTCCATACTCTTTTCATTTCATTTCCTCTTTCTGTTTCAATTTAATTATTGTTGTATTCCATATGTACATTGATTCTTCCTGCTTTATTATACAAATAAAAAGCCCAAACTATTTCAGTTTGAGCCCCCCCTATTTGAACCCGTTATTGTTGTTTGTTCGTAAATGCTTCATGAAGTGCAGATAACTCACGTTCAAGCTCTCCTAACATTGCTTTCCCTTGTTCTTCTGCAATAAGACCAAGGCGAACTGCAAAATCGACCTCGCGGGATAGTCCAAACATTTGTGTGTCTAACACTTCTTCATATAATGGACATTGCGGCATTGTAAGATTGTCCATTTGCACCTTAATAAGTCTTAAAATCTTCTCCGCATCCGCTTGTAGAAGGGCTAGTGCCTTTTCCTGATGATTTGATACTGTCTCAGACGCCAAATTGATTCCCTCCGTTTCCGTCCTACTCTCTCCTATCTATTAATATTAGCGATAGTTTTAGTAAATTGCAATAGAAACATTTTTTGTGACAACCGTGTCTAATGCTATTATACTGAAAAGTGGGAGTATAACACAAATGGGGGAACAACAATGAGCGAAATTTTATTTATTAATGGAAAAGTTCGTTTTCCAATCACTATCGATCCAACTGTTTGGATCTTTGATGATCGAAAAGTAGATTTGAAAACTTACTTTGATGAAACAAGAGAAAACACTTCAGAACTAGAAGCTTATTTAAAAAACACTTCAGAGCATTGGGATCGAGAAATCCGTGATGGTGCTGCGTTTCCACCGATACAACAAAGTGTAAAGAAATATAAAAAAGAACAACTAATTACTGGAACGTTCGGTATACCATTTCATCCATTTCTTGCTAACGCCGAAATTTCAGAGGACGCTACGCAAGTCGAAATTGAAACAGTAGATCAAACAATAATACTTCCATTAGAAACTGTAGAAAATGCTATTCTTGGTTTTTCAAAAGAAGGAAAGCCATTAAAAGAGGATGGACCTGTTCATCTATATTACAATGATGGATCTAATAGACAAAATCCAATCCGTAACATCCGTAAATTTACAATTATTTAAAGTGTATACTTGGAAGAAAAAGGAGTGAGCCTCAGCTCACTCCTTTTATAATAAATCTGCTGCTAGTTGAGCTAAATTAGACCGCTCCCCTTTAACAAACTTTACATGACCACTAATACGTTGCTCTTTAAACTTCTCTACAACATATGTTAAACCATTATTATATTCATCCAAATACGGGTGATCAATTTGCTGAGGATCTCCCATTAATACAATTTTACTTTTTTCTCCTACCCTTGTTAATATCGTTTTCACTTCATGCTTCGTTAAATTTTGTGCTTCATCAATTATAATGAACTGATCTGGAATACTTCTCCCACGTATATAGGTAAGGGCCTCTACTTCAATCGAACCCATTCCAGCTAAAATAGCATCTAACTCTCCTGGCTTTTTCGTATTAAATAAATACTCTAGATTATCAAAAATCGGTTGCATCCATGGTCTTAACTTTTCTTCTTTTTCTCCTGGTAAATACCCGATATCTTTTCCGACCGGAACAATTGGCCTTGCAACGAGTAGTTTTTTATATAGTCCTAAATCTTCCGTTTGCATGAGTCCTGAAGCCAACGCGAGTAATGTTTTTCCTGTACCAGCTTTCCCCGTTAACGTTACTAGCGGAATATCTTCACGAAGCAACAATTCTAATCCCATAATTTGCTGCACATTTCGTGGTCGTATCCCCCATACTTGTTCATTGTGAAAAATAAGTTTCTTTACCTTCTTACCTAAATGATCCACAATGCCAAGTGCTGAACTAGATCCCCCTAATGCATCTTTCATTACTACAAACTGATTTGGATAAAAAGGGTGATTTGCAATTTCGGATAAAGGCAATTCACCTTTTTCATAAAAATAATCTAATTGCTCTTTTGATATATACCCTTCTAAAAATCCTGAATATATATTATCTACTTCAATTACACGATCACTTAAATAATCTTCCGCCTTCAAACCAATTGCATCAGCTTTTACCCTTACGAGCACGTCTTTACTTACTAAAATAACAGACTTCCCGTCCTCTTTTTCTTGTTCTTCTAAAGATAGATTTTTTGCTACAGCTAAAATTCGATTATCATTCGTTTTTTCTACAAAAATATCTTGTAGTTGAACAAATGAACGATGATTTAATTCAATACGAAATGTACCGCCGTTTTCTAACGGAATACTTTCATGCAGCTTTCCTATTTCACGAAATTTGTCTATTAACTTAGATACATAACGAGCGTTTCGTCCTACTTCATCCATATAACGTTTTTTCGAATCAACCTCTTCTAATACAACTGCTGGAATCACTACTTCATTTGTTTCAAATGAAAAAATAGATAAAGGATCCTGCAAAAGTACATTCGTATCTAACACATAAATTTTATCCAACCTGTTACCCCCTGACTCCACTTTTAAATTTGTAGAACAAGGGTTTCATCCATAAAATATGGACGAACCATTGTTATAATTATATGTACCGTATAAACGAGGTAGAATCGAAATTCATAACCATGAAACCTTTTATTTATTTTTTATTCATTTCTATTCAATATATTACTTTTAATTATAATTATTAACATAAAATCACAATAACTGATTACAAAAGTTAATAACTTATTTTCTTATTTATCACATTTATAATTCTTTTATTCCTACTAACACTTGGTTATCCAGCTTTTTCGCTGCGCGAATATCATATGTTTTTTCATACGTTGGCTCAGTTGCAAGCTTCGCTCCATAAAACATAACATCACGTACTTCTTGTACCTTTACTTCTATTACAGTTAATTTTAGAGGAATGCCTTCCATTCTATCAGTCAAAATTTCACCTGCACCACTTATGGAAAATACGGATTCATTCGCCATTATAGTCAATACCAGCCCAGTACTATGCCGTATATTTTCCACAATACGTGAACGTTGATCTACTGCAAATCGAATACTAGTTTTACTCACTGCATACACCCAAGAAATAGCACTTACGTTAGGAACTTGTTTTTCGAAGTCTGTTGTTGCTACCATAACAATACATTCTTTACGTAACGTTTGTACTAAATCATCTGTTAATGTAGGCTCTACTACATTCGCCATATTTCCACCTCCAAATATACTTACTATATCCTTATCATAACTTATTTTTCGAATTGCGAAAATATTATTTTTTCCCGCTATTATTCAAAAATATTACACTTCCATGATATACTTATACTGATAGAATTCGTATTGAGGTGACGAAATGAGAGTCAAATGTATGATTTGTGATAAAAAAGATATGTTAGATGATGAAAATCCTATGGCAAAAAAACTACGTAACCGCCCTATTCATACATATATGTGCATGGAATGTTCGGAACGAATTGCAGAACGTACGATGGAACGTCATGCAAGTGGTAATTTCCGATTATATCGTGATAAAAAAGTCGAGGACGATTGGTAAAATGTAAATAAGTCCTTAATCATATAGATAAGGACTTATTTATATTTTTCAGGTTCACGATTCATTTGATCCAAAAAACAATCAATAGCTTCTAACGGAAACCTGGCAGATTTTCTTTCTCCATTCATTTCATATGTAATCAAATACATTTCTTCATTCTTTTTAACTTCCACATTCTTTAATTTATGTTCTTCATATATCATATTTTTAAATAACAAATACGTTTCTTGTGCAGCACGATCATCTGGACGTGCTTCGGCAACTGTTTTAATCGTTAACCAATTATATAACGCATCTTGTACTGAACGCATAAAAATTCGCCCCCTCACCCTGCTTTTTGTTGTCTCGCTTGACGTAAACGCAACCTATAAATCCCAAGTACAATTGCCGCTACAACAAGGCCCTCTCCAACAGGTAAAAAAACTGCAAAGAAAGTTAAAACTGTACACCCAATCGCTAACGATATATATATCACTATATTTTTTATTATTGATAGTTTTCTTGCAAAACCTAAATTATACACAAGTGCACTTAATATAATAATGATGCCATATAGCAACCACATCCCTAGTTCTGGATTTTCATCAACTTTACATAATTTCGCAAAAAACGACATTCTTTCTAACATCATTCATCCCCCTTTCTCACAAAAAACAAATTTTATTTACGTACTTAATACAAGAGTAACCTGCAAAAAAAATACTGTCCACAAAAAAAGAGTAAATATTCCAAAAATAATTACAATAAAAAAACAGCTACCCCTCAAAGGTAGCTGTTCTATTATTTTACGCTTCTACAGATTTCTTTTTCTTAGCAGCTCTTTCGCGCTCGCTCTTATCAAGAATCTTTTTACGTAGACGAATTGATTCTGGAGTTACTTCACAGAACTCGTCATCATTTAAGTACTCTAATGACTCTTCTAAAGTCATTAAGCGTGGTTTTTTCATTGTTGAAGTTTGATCTTTCGTCGCAGAACGAATATTAGTTTGTTGTTTCATTTTTACAACGTTAACTGTTAAGTCATTCTCACGAGTGTGTTCTCCAACAATCATACCAGCATATACTTCTGTACCTGGTTCAACGAAGATTACACCACGGTCTTCAACTTGCATAATACCGTATTGTGATGCTTTTCCTGTTTCAAGTGAAACTAGAACACCTTGGCGACGTCCACCAACTTGTCCAGCGTGTACTGGTTGGTAGCAATCGAATGTATGGTTTAAAATACCGTAACCACGAGTTAATGTTAAGAATTCTGTTGTGTAACCAATTAAACCACGTGCTGGAACCATGAAAGTAAGGCGAACTTGACCGTTTCCGTTATTCACCATATCTAACATTTCACCTTTACGTGCACCCATAGATTCCATAATAGAACCAGTGTATTCTTCAGGTACATCGATTTGCACGCGCTCTACAGGCTCACATCTTACGCCATCAACTTCTTTAATAATTACTTCAGGCTTAGATACTTGTAGTTCATAACCTTCACGACGCATGTTTTCAATTAGGATAGATAAATGTAATTCCCCGCGTCCAGATACGATCCACGCATCAGGAGAATCTGTATTATCTACACGTAAACTTACATCTGTTTCTAATTGTGAACGAAGGCGCTCTTCAATTTTACGAGATGTAATGAATTTACCTTCACGACCTGCAAATGGGCTGTTATTTACAAGGAATGTCATTTGTAGTGTTGGCTCATCAATACGTAATAATGGTAAAGCCTCTTCATGCTCAACCGGACATACCGTTTCACCTACGTTAATGTCTTCCATACCTGAAACAGCTACTAAATCTCCAGCTTTTGCTTCTTCAATTTCTTGACGTTTTAATCCAATGTAACCAAATAATTTCGTTACACGGAATTGTTTTACAGTTCCATCAACTTTCATTAATGCAACTTGTTGTCCTACTTTCATTGTACCACGGAATACGCGTCCAACCCCGATACGACCAACATAGTCATTGTAATCAAGAAGTGCTACTTGGAATTGAAGTGGCTCTTCGCTGTTATCAACTGGTGCTGGAATATGTTCAATAATTGTGTCAAACAATGATTTCATATTCTCTTCTTGATTTGCCGGATTTGAATCTAAGCTTGCTGTTCCGTTCATTGCTGATGCAAATACAACTGGGAACTCTAATTGATCTTCGTTTGCACCAAGTTCGATAAATAAGTCAACTACTTCATCAACTACTTCATCAGGGCGAGCGAAGTCACGGTCAATTTTGTTTACAACAACGATTGGAGTTAAGTTTTGCTCAAGAGCTTTCTTTAAAACAAATCGTGTTTGTGGCATACAACCTTCATATGCATCAACAACAAGTAGAACACCATCAACCATTTTCATGATACGTTCTACTTCTCCACCGAAGTCAGCGTGACCAGGTGTATCTAAAATGTTAATTCTTTTATCTTCATAGTGAATCGCAGTATTCTTCGCTAAAATTGTAATACCACGTTCTCTTTCTAGATCGTTTGAGTCCATTGCGCGTTCTTCAATATGTTCATTCGCACGGAACGTCCCCGCTTGACGTAATAACTGGTCAACAAGTGTTGTTTTACCATGGTCAACGTGGGCAATAATTGCTATATTTCGTAAATCTTGTCGTTTTTTCAACATGTCCAACTCCTAATGTCTTTTTAATCCTTCTCTATTATAAGAGCGAAGGGGATACAATGGCAATCAAAATAAAATCAAGAATGAAAATATAGTTGTATTCTTACTTTTGTGAAAGTAAAATGAGATTGGAGGGTGAAGAAATGGAACACATTCAATATCGCTTTTTATTAACTGCAATTATCGGTGTTATTTTCTTAATCGGTATCGGCATTATGGTTGCTGAAAATAGTCCCATCGGTATTATTATTTGCATTATCGGCACATTTGTTACAGTTGGATACGGTTTTGTAACAAAAAGAAAAATGCGTAAATCGAAATAACGTCAAAAAGTAAGAAGCGCTTATACAGCCTCTTACTTTTTTTGTTACTCCGCTATAAATCGTAACAACTCTTCATACACTCCTGGTTTTGCAACTAATACGCTGCTCTTCTCTACGATAGAAAGCGGGGATCCAGAAAAAGTTGTCACCTTGCCTCCAACTTCCTCTACAATTATCTGTCCCCCACCAAAATCCCATGGTGATAATCTCGGCGTTACATATGCATCTATTCTTCCTGTTGCAACGTATACCATCTCTAACGCTGCACAGCCATATGATCTCGTGCCTCTTGCTTTCTTAACCAGTGCCATCATACTTTCCTTATTAAGCATTGGATTGTCGGTAAGCCATATCGCATTTAAAGCTACAATACCTTGCTCTACAGTTCCTTTTTCCAATAAAGGTATTGGTACTTCATTACAAAATGCTCCAGCTCCCTTTACCGCATGGTATAATTCATCATGAACTGGATCATAAATGAGTCCAACCTTTCCGATACCGTTCTCATAAATTCCAATTGAAATTGCGAAATTTCTTTTTTGATGAACAAAGTTCATCGTGCCATCAATTGGATCAATTAACCAAACAACCCCTTCAGAAGAAGTTACCTCATCTCCATAACCTTCTTCTCCTAAAATATTATGGTTCGGGAATGTTTCTTTAATTTTCCCAATTAAAAACTGTTCTATTTCTCGGTCCATATTTGTTACTAAATCAGCTGCATTGGATTTCGTTTCTATAATAAGTGCTTTTTCCATTGATGCCATTAAAAACTCTCCTGCATCTCGAATCCACTGTTTGGCGTGTGCATCGATGTCTTTCCATACTTCTTGCATGTTTAAACACTCCGATCTATACTGTTCACAGAAAAAACGAACCCTTTATAAGGTTCGCACCAACTAATTTTTTATACATATACTATTATTACGCTTCTAAACGAATCATTTCAAGTCTTAACACTTCTAACTTTTGTACACACTCTTCTTTTTTCAGTTTATCATTTTCCATCATCGCATCATATAAAGTTGCTAATTCATAATCTAGCTCCAAACGTAGCACCGGTATTCTCTTTTCAGCATCTGTTCTCTTTAACGCATTAATCACCTGTCTCATATTATTTGCCTCCTCCCAATATTCGTCTGCCCTCGGACTAGAATTGATTCAATTTTCTGATTTTTTGTTTTATACTATACTATGTTGGATAAATCATCTATGCAACAAAATTATATTTTTTTATTTAAATTTTTTTTGTGCTGTTTTTTTTATGAATAGTACAAGCTATGCTAAAATAAAAGCAAAATAGGAGTTGGAGGAACAATCATGACACTACAAACATTCAAGTCAACTGATTTTGAGGTCTTTACAGTTGATGGTCTCGAAGAACGAATGAGTGCAATTAAAACGAACATTCATCCTAAGCTGGAAGCTTTAGGGGAACAGTTTGCAACGTATTTATCCAAACAAACTGATGAGAACTTTTTTTATCATGTAGCAAAACATGCACGTCGCAAAGTCAATCCACCAAACGATACTTGGGTTGCTTTTTCAACAAATAAACGCGGATATAAAATGCTACCACATTTCCAAATTGGATTATGGGGTACTCATGCCTTCATATACTTTGGTTTAATCTATGAGTGTCCACAAAAAGTGGAGACGGCTCACGCCTTCTTAGAACATTTAAATGATTTAAAAACAAATATTCCAAATGACTTCGTTTGGTCCATTGACCATACTAAACCAAGTGTAAAATTACATAAAACACTTGAAACAGAAGACTTACAAAAGATGATTGAACGTCTAGCTACTGTGAAAAAAGCAGAATTATTAGTTGGTATTCATATATCACCAGAGGAGTTTTCAGCAATGACCAACGAACAATTCCTTGCTAAGATTGAATCTACGATGCAATCACTCCTTCCTTTATATGCACTTTGTAATCGATAGTAGAAAACGGACAATTTATATTGTCCGTTTTTAGTTGTTATCACATTATATCACTTCAGTTTTTATTTTTCAAAATATTTTTACATTTTCACAAGCTTTTGTTCTTCCGTTTCTTTCGCCCTTTGAATCGCACGGTATATAGAATATCCACTTACTTCTTGAAACTCTTTATCAATTTTCTTCTCTTCTGCTTTAGATGGAACAATCTCTTTAAAACGACGATATAATCCCATTAATTCTTCTCTTATAATTCCTTTTTCGTATGCTTTCTCAATTGCTTCATAAAACTTCACAATTACAACCATTTCCTCATTTGACCAATTATAATCTAACGGATATTGATATTCCATTTCGCACCTCATTTATCATTTCTTCTTATTTCAATATGCTATCTTAAAGGGATTTTTTTCTTCTTCACTATAGCCACTTTGCATTATACACTATTTATTCATTGTGATGGAATTGTCTTCCTCTATAAATTAATTGGAAATAACTATTTAACATACTCACTGTAAAAATATTTTTTTCTATACATCTATAATTATTGGTGATATAATGCTTTTGTTTTATAGAAAATAAAGTGAACCTACCATCTCAAAAATGCTTTTGTGATTGGCAGAAAAACAAGTCTCATTCTAAAAGCACTTAACTTTTTTAGAACAAGATTATATAAAACAAACTCTAATAAATATTATGAAAAAGAAGGGGTGTATAGATTGTCCCAATACGAAACACCATTGTTTACCGCTTTAGTTGAGCACAGTAAGCGAAATCCAATTCAATTCCATATTCCTGGTCACAAAAAAGGACAGGGCATGGATCCTACATTTCGCGAATTTATTGGGCATAATGCATTAGCAATTGATTTAATTAATATTGCGCCGCTCGATGATTTACATCATCCAAAAGGTATGATTAAAGAAGCACAAGATTTAGCAGCCGCTGCATTTGGTGCAGATCATACTTTCTTTTCTATTCAAGGTACAAGTGGTGCAATAATGACAATGGTGATGAGCGTGTGCGGTCCTGGTGACAAAATCCTAGTGCCACGAAACGTGCATAAATCAGTAATGTCAGCTATTATTTTCTCAGGTGCAAAACCGATTTTCATGCATCCTGAAATCGATCCAAAACTTGGTATTTCACATGGAATCACAATTCAATCTGTCAAAAAGGCACTTGAAGAGCATTCAGATGCGAAAGGCTTACTTGTTATTAATCCAACATACTTTGGCTTTGCTGCGGACTTAGAACAGATTGTCCAATTAGCCCATTCTTATGATATCCCTGTACTAGTTGATGAGGCTCATGGTGTTCATATTCATTTTCACGATGAATTGCCGATGTCAGCGATGCAAGCCGGTGCAGATATGGCAGCAACAAGTGTTCACAAATTAGGAGGATCTTTAACGCAAAGTTCTATTCTTAACGTGAAGGAAGGCCTTGTGAACGTTAAACATGTTCAATCTATTATTAGCATGCTTACGACTACATCAACTTCTTACATCTTGTTAGCATCCCTAGATGTTGCTAGAAAACGTCTTGCTACAGAAGGAACAGCACTCATAGAACAAACAATTCAATTAGCGGAACAAGTTCGTGATGCTATTAATGCTGTTGAGGATCTTTACTGTCCTGGGAAAGAAATGTTAGGTACAGATGCTACTTTTAACTACGATCCTACAAAGATAATTGTATCTGTAAAAGATTTAGGTATTACAGGCCATCAGGCTGAAGTATGGCTTAGAGAGCAATATAACATTGAAGTAGAACTCTCAGATTTATACAACATACTATGTCTTGTCACTTTTGGGGATACAGAAAGTGAGACAAATACACTTATTGCAGCATTACAAGATTTAGCAGCAACATTTAGAAATAAAGCCGATAAAGGTGTTCAAATACAAGTAGAAATTCCAGAAATACCAGTGCTAGCACTTTCTCCTCGAGATGCTTTTTATTCGGAAACAGAAGTCATTCCGTTTGAAAATGCAGCAGGTCGTATTATAGCTGATTTCGTTATGGTTTATCCGCCAGGGATTCCAATCTTTACTCCGGGGGAAATTATTACACAAGATAACTTAGAGTATATTCGTAAAAACTTAGAAGCGGGTCTACCTGTACAAGGTCCTGAAGATATGACATTACAAACATTACGTGTGATTAAAGAGTACAAGCCTATCAGTTGATAGGCTTTTCTTTCACCCTTTTTCTCTTTTCCCATACGATATTAAGTAATGTAACGTATAGGTGGGGATACTATTATGATTGTAATAGGCCGTTCTATTGTACATCCTTATATCACAAATGAATATGAGCCATTTGCAGCTGAGAAACAACAAATTTTATCGATAATGGCAGGAAATCAAGAAATTTATTCCTTCCGAACATCTGATGAACTCAGCTTTGATCTAAATTTGCGAGTGAATATTATTACTTCTGCATTAGAACTTTTTCAAAGTGGATTTCAGTTTCGCACATTTCAACAATCCTTTTGCAACCCCCAGTATTGGAAAAGAACACCACTTGGAGGATTCGAGCTACTACCAAACATACCCCCTTCCATTGCCATACAAGATATTTTCAAAAACGGAAAACTATATGGAACTGAATGCGCCACCGCTATGATCATTATTTTTTACAAAGCTTTACTATCATTATATGAGGAAGAAACTTTCAACCGTCTCTTTGCAAACCTTTTACTTTATACGTGGGACTACGATCAAGATTTAAAGCTCATAACAAAAACGGGTGGCGATCTTGTTCCAGGTGATCTCGTTTATTTTAAAAATCCACAAGTGAATCCAGCTACGATCGAGTGGCAAGGAGAAAATACAATCTATCTAGGAAATTTCTTTTTTTACGGACATGGCGTAGGTGTAAAAACAAAAGAGGAAATTATATACTCATTAAATGAACGACGAGTCCCTTACGCTTTTATTTCAGCTTTCTTGACCGATACTATTACCCGTATTGATAGCCGTCTCATGAGCCACTACGCCTCTCCTAGCACTCCACAGACATCGATAGGATTTATTCCGATTAGAGATGATGCAATCGTTGCAACAGTTGGTCATACAACTACAATTTATTGAAAAAGCGCCTACATATGTATATGTAGGCGCTTTTTCTTATTTAAGCTTTTGTATGTTCTTTATGGTCACATTCGCAATGAGATCCACATTTCCCGTATAGTACTGTTGATTTTTCATCTTCAAAATGTCCGATTGTTCCTTCACATACTTGGCATACGATTGTTCCCATTTTTCATTTCCCCCTGAGTTTTAATAATAATCTACTTATTTATAATTAAGCTTTCGCCTTATCTCTATTAGCACATTCACAATTTGTACCACATTTTCCGTAAAGCACTGTCGTTTTTTCATCTTCAAAATGACCGATTGTTCCTTCACATATTTGGCATACAATTGTTCCCATTTTTCATTTCCCCCTAAGTTTATGGTCCTAAAAACTTTTAGCTGTCCATTTCCTATCAATTATTGGGCTTTTGTATGCTCTGTGTGATCACATCCGCAAGATCCACATTTCCCGTAAAGTACCGTTACTTTTTCATCCTCGAAGTGTGCAATTGTACCTTCACAATCTTGACATACGATCGTTCCCATTTTTCATTTCCCCCTAAGTTTATAATCCCAAAAACTTTTTGTAACCGCTTAACTTTCTGTCTTTATTTTAATATGTTATACTTTTTACGTCAATAGGTTTTTAGTATAACACATTAAATATTTTAAATTTAAATTAGTATGCGATATTCAAACAAAAAAACAGCCATATTTATACGTACGACTGTTTTACATTAATTATTCTTCATACTCCGCATGTAAAGAAGTAGATGGGACTAAAAATTTGAAAAACTGAGCTAACTCTACCGCTTCCTCTTCTGATCCTAATTTAAAAATCTCCTGTATATATTGAACATTCTCTACATCATCTCGCCCAAGTAAAGTAGACCTTCCTGTTTGCATGCAAACAATGAGTGGCTTTCCAAAAAACATATTTGTATAAATAACACCAAAATCATAACGAGTATCATGTGTCATAAACCCCAAAAATCGTACCTTCACACTTTCATGCTCATCATACAATTTTTCAAACATCGGTTTCCACCTTTCTCCATCACCTTTCATTAGTATATTAAACAAAAAAAGGAATACTCCTTTTAATTGTCAAAAAATTCAGTAGGATGTAGAATAATAGTATTCTACTAAGGTTAGGGGGAACTTATATGCAACATGCCTTTATTACGCTTGTACCTAAATCCAATCAACAATCTGTTTCAATAGATGAAATAAAACAACTGTTTCATTACTATCAAACAGTTACTTCCAAAACTGGTGTTCAAATTAATTACGCTTATACAAATACCGCTTTTCCTTATGAAATTTTAGATACATCAGCAACAACATTAAAACTACAAGCTACTCACGATCGATATGACTCCATATATGTTGGTGTCGGTATAGAAAAGGAACAATCTTTTATTCAGATTTCTTTACCACCTAATGCAACATTCGGTGATAAAGGAAAAGCAAATGAATTTTGCCGTTTTCTAGCGAAGAAATTAGAAGGAGAATTACAATTATTTAATGGAAGAACGATGTATTTCTATAAACGTTAATTTAAAAAATAGAATATACAATTAAAAAAAGTATGCAATTTGAACACGTAAGGAATAATGCCTGCTTTCTGATGTGCAATACAAAATATGCGATCACATATGCTAAATAAAGAAATACAAAGAATAGCATTACTTTGTAATGCAACTTATCACCATTTGACAATGATAATACTACGGAAAAACCACTCCATAATAAAAAATGATAAAATATAACATGTAATATTCTCATGGAACCTTCTCCTTTGACATGCTCTATTTTATTAATATATGGGATTAAGTTTGAATCAATTACATATTATACGAAAGCATATATACTACTTTTGAATTAACATATGTTCTAACGATTCATTTAAAGTATTATATATTCATTCGACAAGTACATATAAAGACCTTGCAAGCCATTTTATTAAAATAAAAATAACCCCTCTCTTTAAATAAGAGAGGGGTTATTTTCATTACTTAAATTATTTTACAATGTGAATTGGCATTCCAAGAGCAACTTCAGCTGCTTCCATTGTGATCTCACCTAATGTTGGGTGAGCGTGGATTGTTTGAGCGATATCTTCTGCTGTCATTCCAGCTTCGATAGCTAAACCAATCTCAGAGATAATATCAGAAGCGCCTGCACCTGCAACTTGAGCACCTACAAGAAGACCATCTTCTTTACGTGTTACAAGTTGTAGGAAACCGTCAGTGCTGTTTAATGATAATGCACGACCGTTAGCAGCGAATGGGAACTTAGATACAGCTACTGTCATTCCTGCTTCTTCAGCTTGTTTCTTAGTGTAACCAACAGATGCTAATTCTGGATCAGTGAAGCATACTGCAGGAATTCCGATGTAATCGATTGCTGATGCATGGCCACTAATTGCTTCAACAGCTACTTTACCTTCGTAAGAAGCTTTGTGAGCTAATGGTGGTCCAGGAACGATATCACCGATTGCATAGATGTTTGATACGTTTGTACGACATTGCTCATCGATTTCGATGATGCCGCGGTCAGTCATTTTAACTCCAACTTGCTCAAGACCAATTTCTTGAGTGTTTGGACGACGACCTACAGTTACTAATACGTAATCTGCTTCTACAGTTTGGATTTCACCTTTAACTTCAAAGCTAACTTTTACGCCAGTTTCTGTTTCTTCAACGCCTTTAGCCATAGCTTTTGTATGGATATTTACGTTACCTTTCTTTTGAAGAGCACGTTTAACAACAGAGCTCATAGCTTTTTCGAAACCAGCTAAGATTTCGTCGCCAGCTTCTACTACAGTAACTTCTGTACCGAAGTTAGCATATGCAGTTCCTAATTCCATACCGATGTAACCGCCGCCGATTACAACAAGTTTTTTAGGAATTTCAGGTAAGCTTAAAGCACCTGTAGAATTGATAACACGTTTAGAGTATTTGAATCCTGGAATTTCGATTGGTGTAGAACCAGTTGCAAGAACAGCATTTTTAAACGTATACGTTTGTGCTGCATCTTCAGTCATTACGCGTAATGTATTAGCATCTACGAAGTAAGCTTCACCGCGAATGATTTCAACTTTGTTACCTTTAAGAAGGCCTTCAACACCGCCAGTTAATTTCTTAACTACGCCGTTTTTCCATTCTTGAACTTTTGTAAAGTCAACTTTTACGTTCTCTGCAGTGATACCCATGTCATCAGAATGCATTGCATTCTCATAACGATGACCTGCATTGATTAACGCTTTTGAAGGAATACATCCAACGTTTAAGCATACGCCACCAAGGTTAGCTTTTTCGATAATTGCTACCTTTTGACCTAATTGTGCTGCACGAATTGCCGCAACGTATCCACCAGGACCTGCACCAACAACGACTGTATCTAATTCAATTGGGAAATCTCCTACTACCATTGTTATTACGCCTCCATTACTAATAATTGTGGGTCATTCAATAGACGTTTAATTTGGTTTAATGCTTTTTGAGCAGTTGCGCCGTCAATTAAACGATGGTCAAAGCTTAGAGATAATGCTAATACTGGAGCTGCAACGATTTCACCGTTTTTCACAACTGGCTTCTCAGCGATACGGCCGATACCAAGGATTGCTACTTCTGGGTGATTGATAACTGGAGTGAACCATTGTCCACCTGCAGAACCAATGTTTGTGATTGTGCAAGAAGCACCTTTCATTTCAGCCGGAGCTAAACGACCATCACGTGCTTTACCAGCAAGATCATTGATCTCGTTAGAAATAGTGAAGATAGACTTGCGATCTGTATCTTTAACAACTGGTACTAATAGACCTTTGTCAGTATCAGCTGCGATACCGATGTTGAAGTAATGTTTATGAACTACTTCTTGAGAAGCATCATCTAAAGAAGTGTTTAACATTGGGTATTCACGTAATGCAGATGTTAAAGCTTTAACAACGTATGGAAGGTAAGTTAATTTAATACCTTTGTCAGCTGCAACAGCTTTGAACTTCTTACGGTGAGCAACAAGTTCTGTTACATCTACCTCATCCATTAACGTTACGTGAGGAGCTGTATGCTTAGAGTTAACCATTGCTTTAGCAATCGCTTTACGGATACCACTCATTTTCTCACGAGTTTCTGGATATTCACCAGCTGGGATTGGTTGTGCTTTTGGTGCTTCTTCTTTCGCTGCTGCTGGAGTAGCTTCTACTGCTGCTGGAGCCTCAGTTGCTGCTACTGCTTGTCCACCATTTGCAAATGCATCGATGTCAGCTTTTACGATACGGCCGTTCTTACCAGAACCAGCTACTTTATGAATGTCTACGCCGTTTTCACGAGCATATTTACGAACAGATGGCATAGCGATTACGCGCTCATTTACTACTTCTGCAGTTGCTGCTGGAGTAGCTTCCGCTGCTGGAGCTTCTACTGCTGCTTCTTCAGCTTTTGGAGCTGCATCATGATCGTCACCTTTAAATTTAAGGTTTTCGTATCCAGGAGCATCAAATTTAATTAATGTATCTCCTACAATTGCAACTGTTCCTTCTTCTACAAGTACTTCAAGTACTTTACCTTTAACAGGAGAAGGGATTTCTACTACTGCTTTATCATTTTGTACTTCAAGAAGTACATCGTCTTCGTTTACTTCATCGCCTGGTTTAATAAACCATTTTACGATTTCACCTTCGTGGATACCTTCACCGATATCTGGTAGTTTAAATTCAAATGCCACGGAATTCAGCCCCCTGATTCATTTCATTATTATAGAATATGTGCAAAAGAAACCAGCATGTGCTGATTTCTTTTGCACATGAAAAGCTAAAAATTAGAAGTTCATTACTTTGTTAACAGCTTCAACAATATCTTTATGGTTTGGTAACCATACGCTCTCAGCTTGAGAGAATGGGAATACTGTATCAGCAGCTGCAACACGTACAACTGGAGCTTCTAAGTTTAAGATTGCACGGTCGTTAATTTCCGCTACAACGTTAGCTGCAATACCAGCTTGTTTTTGTGCTTCTTGAACTACAACTACGCGGCCTGTTTTTTCAACAGAAGCGATGATTGTTTCGATATCTAATGGTTGAACTGTACGTAAGTCAACTACCTCTAAAGAGATACCTTCTTTTTCAAGTTCTTCAGCAGCTTTTAATGCAGCATGAACCATAGCACCGTAAGCGATAACAGATACATCTGTACCTTCACGTTTGATATCAGCTTTACCTAAATCAATTGTGTAATCGCCTTCTGGTACATCTTGACGGAATGAACGGTACAATTTCATATGCTCTAAGTAGATAACTGGATCGTTGTCACGAATCGCAGAGATTAAAAGACCTTTTGCATCGTATGGAGTAGATGGAATAACAACTTTTAGACCAGGTTGTTGAGCCACTAATCCTTCTAAGCTATCAGCATGTAGTTCAGGAGTATGAACACCGCCACCGAATGGAGAACGAATTGTTACTGGAGCAGTCCAACGTCCACCAGAACGGTAACGCATACGAGCTAATTGACCAGAAACTGAATCCATTACTTCATAAATGAAACCGAAGAATTGGATTTCTGGAACTGGACGGAAGCCTTCTAATGCAAGTCCAACTGCAAGTCCACCAATACCAGACTCTGCAAGTGGAGTATCCATTACACGATCTTCACCGAATTCAGCTTGTAAACCTTCAGTAGCACGGAATACACCGCCGTTTACACCAACGTCTTCACCAAACACAAGTACGTTAGGGTCATTTTTCATTTCAACGCGTAAAGCATCAGTGATTGCTTGAATCATTGTCATTTGAGCCATGGCTTACTTCGACTCCTTTTCTTTGTAAATTTCATATTGTTCAGCTAAGTTGTAAGGCATTTTTTCGTACATGATTTCCATTAAATCAGTAACTTTTTGTTTTGGAGCTTGGTCAGCCTTAGCAATTGCTTGTTTGATATCTTCTTTTGCTTCTTCGATTACTTTCTCTTCAACTTCTTGAGACCATAGGCCTTTGTTTTCTAAGAATGCACGGAAGCGTACGATTGGATCTTTTTGTTCCCATTCGTTCTCGATATCTTTTGTACGGTAACGAGTTGGGTCATCACCAGCCATTGTATGTGGACCGTAACGGAATGTTAAAGTCTCGATTAAAGTAGGGCCTTCTCCGTTTACTGCACGCTCACGAGCGAAAGCAGTTGCTGCGTATACAGCTAATGGATCCATACCGTCTACTTGAATTCCGTAAATACCTGCTGCTACTGCTTTTTGTGCTACAGTTTTAGCTGCAGATTGCTTTTCTACTGGAGTAGAGATTGCATAACGGTTGTTTTGTACAACGAAGATTGCTGGAGCTTTGAATGCACCCGCAAAGTTCATACCTTCGTAGAAGTCACCTTGTGAAGCACCACCGTCACCAGTGTAAGTAATTGCAACAGATTTTTTACCACGTAGTTTCATACCTAACGCAACACCAGCAGTTTGGATGATTTGCGCACCGATAATGATTTGTGGAGCAAGTGCATTTACATTCTCAGGCATTTGGTTACCCATGAAATGTCCACGAGAGAATAAGAATGCTTGGTATAATGGTAAACCGTGCCATACTAATTGTGGCACATCACGATATCCTGGTAAGATGAAATCTTCTGCTTCAAGTGCGAAATGACTTGCTAATTGAGAAGCCTCTTGTCCAGCTGTTGGTGCGTAGAAACCTAAACGTCCTTGACGGTTTAAAGAAATAGAACGTTGATCTAGTACGCGAGTATACACCATACGGCGCATTAATTCTTTTAATTGATCATCAGATAATTCAGGCATAGCTGCTTCATTCACAACTTCGCCTTTTTCATTTAAAATTTGTAATGTCTCAAATTGAGCTGCGATAGCTTTCATTTGCTCATCAACATTAAATAGGGTCTTTTTTGTTTTAGTACCCATTCCGTTCACCTCTTCCTCTCTTGAACCATATTCTGAAACGCTTTCACTATCTATTAGCTAGACTGAAAACGCAACAATGTAAACCAACAAATTTATCTGTCGGTTGAGAATAATTTTGTGTACCTAACAATCTGTACTAATGTTTTTTCAGAAACATATTAATACAATCTTGATCACGTTTTTTAGTTTACAACTATTCTAATTACGATGTCAATTACTTTGGTTACGTTTTTTTATAAATAATCTGCAGGTTTCTTCTACACAAACATGTTTTTATTTTTCACATCTGTATTAGTAAGCATTAACCTACTGTTATATTATTCCCTTTTCAACTTATTTTTTCTCTTAGAATAATATGTAAACGATTTAATTCTCTTTAGTTTTTCTCTCTTCTTAGCAAAAATATACAAACTCTTCTTCCTTTTATAGGTAATTACCCATACATTTCTATCCTTCCCTCCATACATTATAGTAACCGCAGTGTTAGCGGGAAATGATAAAGGAGGTCATCTCATGTACGGATACTCATATTGCTATCCAACTTGTTCAAATCCTTCCTACGGTTATGGCGGTTCTTGTGGCGGGTCTGGACGCGGCTTCGCCTTAATCGTTGTGTTGTTTATTTTTTTTATTATCGTTGGTGCTGCTTGCATTCGCTAATGTAAAATGAAACAACTATGGAAAGAAACAGACGGCTTTGCCGTCTGTTCTTTTTATTACATACATAAATATTCTATAGTAAAACACTTTCCAAAGTGCTTCCCTACTTGTCGATGACTTTTTCCACCTCCTTTGGTAGACTAAAGAAGAAAGGAGAGATTACATATGCTTACAATGAAAGATGTAATTCGCGAAGGAGATTCTATTTTGCGAAACGTTGCAGAAGAGGTATCAATGCCGGCGAGCGAAGAAGATACAACTGCCCTAAAAGAAATGATTGAATTTGTAATAAATAGCCAAGATCCTGAAATGGCTGAAAAATATAGTTTGCGCCCTGGAATCGGATTAGCGGCTCCACAAATCGGTATTTCGAAGAAAATGATTGCGGTTCATGTAACTGATACGGACGGTACGTTATATAGTCATGCATTATTCAACCCAAAAATCATTAGTCATTCTGTTGAACGTACATATTTACAAAGCGGGGAAGGCTGTCTATCAGTAGACCGCGAAGTACCTGGTTATGTCCCTCGTTACACAAGAATTACAGTGAAAGCAACATCTATCAATGGCGAAGAAGTAAAATTACGTTTAAAAGGTTTACCAGCAATCGTATTTCAGCATGAGATTGACCATTTAAATGGTGTTATGTTCTATGACCACATTAATAAAGAAAATCCATTTGCTGCTCCTGACGATTCAAAACCTTTAGAGCGATAATAAAAAAGGCGGAAGTTAATCTTCCGCCTTTTTTATATGAAATGGGTTCCATATTCACTTATAGCAATCCAGCCCATTTTAATCCATGATATATGCCGTCTTCACTAACATCCTTTGTCACGTGATTTGCAAGTTTTTTCAAGTCTTCATGACCATTACCCATCACAATACCTGTCCCAACTGCTTCGATCATTTCTAAATCATTTAAGCCATCTCCAAATGCATACACTTGTTCACGGTTAAATCCTAATTTTTCAATGAATTTCTCAATTCCTTTTGCCTTCGAACCACCATTCGGAATAATATCCATTGAATACGCATGCCAGCGAATAAAATGAAAGTCTGGGTAATGATTAATAAACTTTTCTTCTTCATTCACTTCACAGAAAAGAAGTGTTTGATAAATATTACGTTTCTCATAAAAATCAGGTTCATATGCCGGATGTTCAAAATTTAAGCTTCCAAAACCTTCTTTCACATAATCATGATATTCCACTGATGCTCTCATTTCTTGATGATCCAGATATACAAGTGGATATCCTTCTTGTTTTGCAAACTGAGTAAACTTATGTAAGGCAGCTGGATGTAACGGGTTATTAAATATTACCTCATCTTCAAATACAACGTACTGTCCATTAAAGCTAACATAATTATGTATATTGAGTTCCTCACGAATATCTTCAAACATAAACGGTGCACGTCCTGTCGCAATTGCTACATGCACACCTTTCTCTTGTAAATGTCTTACTGCATCTCGTGTAGATTGCGGAATCTTCTTATCATGATCTAATAATGTTCCATCAATATCAAAAAAGACAATTTTATCATTCATTTGTCAAAATCCTTTCTGTTACTCTATATTCCTATTTTGATTATCGCTTTTCAAATTCTAAAAAAAAGTATAACATATTAAACATCTGTGAAGAAAGCGTTCACTTTCTGACCTTATTTATGAAACCTGCATATATATATTAGTAAAAAATGTGGATACTTGTTCGTATGAATTTTCTTTTCTATTCTTTCTCATACTATACCTATAACTAACGGCTACTAATCGTTACTATAGAATAACTTTCCCTGTATGAGAAAGGACAAGATTCAACATTCACTTTTGTCTTCTTTCTTATATCAGAGACGGAGTTTTCACTAGTAATATGCATGTTTTAAATAAGGAAAGGAAGGAGTAATCATGCTGAAGAAGCTGAAGAAAAAGCTCAAGCGTTATTTAAAAGATCTAGTCCGTAAAAAGACAATCGCTTAAATTGTGCCCATTTCGGGCTTTTTCTTCATTCTCATTCGAAAAAACATGAAAATCGTGACTGTTTGCTTTATAATAAGTAACAGATAATGCAAAACATAGACAAGGAGAGGTTTTCCAAATGATTTTTAAAGTATTTTATCAAGTAAAATTGACTGAGGTTCCAGTACGTGAAAATACAAAAGTTTTATATTTAGAGGCTACGTCTGAAAAGGATGTTCGTAAGAAATTAAATAAGTTCGCATATAATATCGAGTTCGTTCAGTCTGTTACTGGTGCTCATCTTGAATATGAAAAAGAAAACGCTGATTTAACATTAGCGGAAATCGTATAGTCATATGAAATTTCTAAAGAATGATCAAGCTGCCGTTTTTGCTTTAGGTGGACTCGGTGAAATCGGTAAAAATACATATGCTGTTCAATTTCAAGATGAAATTATTATTATTGATGCTGGAATTAAATTTCCAGAAGACGAACTCCTCGGAATCGATTATGTAATACCAGATTACACTTATTTTGTGCGAAACGAAGATAAAATTAAAGGATTATTCATTACACATGGTCACGAAGATCATATCGGTGGAATTCCTTACTTATTACGTCAAGTAAACATCCCGATTTATGGCGGAAAATTAGCAATTGCACTAATCAAAAACAAATTAGAAGAGCACGGATTACTTCGTAAAGCAAAACTTTATGAAATTCAAGAAGATGATGTTATTAAATTTAAAAAGACATCTGTTTCCTTCTTCCGTACAACTCACAGTATCCCAGATTCATACGGAGTTGTTGTGAAAACACCTCAAGGACAAGTTGTTCATACTGGCGATTTCAAATTTGATTTCACACCAGTCGGTGAACCAGCGGACTTAACAAAAATGGCTGAAATCGGAAAAGACGGCGTACTTTGTCTCTTATCTGACAGTACAAACAGTGAAGTTCCAAACTTTACAATGTCTGAGCGCCGTGTTGGTGATAGTATTCAAGATATTTTCCGCAAAGTAGAAGGTCGTATTATCTTTGCAACCTTTGCATCAAATATCCATCGTCTACAACAAGTTGTTGAAGCGGCTGTTGAAAACAATCGTAAAGTGGCTGTGTTCGGTCGCAGTATGGAAGCGGCGATTGAAATCGGACAAAACCTTGGTTATATTCGCTGTCCGAAGGATACATTCATAGATACAGCTCAACTAAACCGCCTACCGGCTAATAAAGTTGTTATTTTATGTACAGGTAGTCAAGGTGAGCCAATGGCAGCACTTTCACGTATTGCTAATGGTACTCATCGTCAAATTCAAATCATTCCTGGCGACACAGTTGTTTTCTCTTCTTCACCAATCCCTGGTAATACAATTAGTGTAAGCCGTACAATTAACATGTTGTATCGTGCTGGTGCTGATGTAATCCACGGGAAACTGTCAAACATTCATACGAGTGGACACGGTGGACAAGAAGAACAAAAATTAATGCTTCGTCTAATTAAACCGAAGTATTTCATGCCAATTCATGGTGAATATCGCATGCAACGTATGCATATGAAGTTAGCAAACGATTGTGGTATTCCAGAAGAAAACTGTTTCATCATGGATAATGGAGATGTTCTTGCTCTTCGTTCTGATGAAGCAAGCGTAGCTGGTAAAATACCATCTGGATCTGTCTATATTGACGGAAATGGTATTGGAGATATCGGTAATATTGTATTACGCGATCGTCGTATTCTTTCTGAAGAAGGACTTGTTATTGTAGTTGTAAGCATTGATATGAAAGAGTTTAAAGTTGCAGCAGGACCTGATATTATCTCACGTGGTTTCGTGTATATGCGCGAAAGTAGTGATTTAATTAATGATGCTCAAACATTAATTACAACTCATTTAGAAAAAGTAATGGAGCGTAAAACAACACAATGGTCTGAAATTAAAAATGAAATTACAGACACATTAGCACCATTCCTATATGAGAAAACGAAACGTCGCCCAATGATTTTACCAATCATTATGGAAATATAAGAAAAAGGACAATACCTTCATGGTATTGTCCTTTTCTCTTATCTTAAAAAGTGTTTAAAACGATCTACTTCATCGTCATGACCAATTACAATTAATATATCTCCCGCTTGAATATTTTCCGTAGCTCGAGGAGATACAATAACTTCTTTACCACGTTTAATCGCTACAATATTCAATCCAAACTTCGCACGAATATCTAATTCGATTAAAGAATGACCATCAATTTTTTTATTTGCAATAATCTCTACAATACTATGCTCATCTGAAAGCTCAAGATAGTCTAATACATTACTTGATGCAATGTTATTAGCAATCCTTTTTCCCATATCACGCTCGGGGTGCACAATGTGATCTGCCCCTATTTTACTTAACACTTTTTCATGGTAATCATTTTGAGCTTTTACAGTAATATTTTTTACACCTAACTCTTTTAAAATTAATGTTGTTAAAATACTTGAATTTAAATTGTCTCCAATAGCAACGACTACATGATCAAAATTACGAATACCAAGACTTTTTAATACCATCTCATCTGTTGAATCTGCAATTACAGCATGTGAAGCTATATTTGCAAACTCATTAATTTTATCCTCATCTGAATCAATTGCCATTACTTCCATACCTAATTGAGCGAGTTCTCGGCAAATGCTTCCACCAAAACGTCCAAGCCCAATGACAGCAAATTCTTTCTCTTTTTCACCCACAGGAATTCCTCCAATAACATCGAATACTATGTATTTTTATTGTAACATACTTTAGATTTGCTACAAAAACCTGTATATCATTCTTATTTTTGTTTTTGCATATAAAAATACTGTTGTAAATAAAATGCGATACTGAAAATTAACATACCAAATACAAATATATTTCCAAATGAACTAAATGTTTCAAAAACGAATAATAACGTTTCTTGTCCGAAGAAAGCAAATAATAGTTGTGTAAATGCGAATAGCAATGCCAATATATAATGATGTTGATGGAATAAATAATGTGTTGCACCTAAAAAAGCGATAAACGAAATAATGAAAATCCACCAATTTTCTAAAAACAGTTGCCAATTAGTAAATTGATATCCATTTACTAATATCGCAATAATTCCTATAACAGCCATCGTTGGCACACTCCAAAATAATGCTCGCCCTCTAAAGAAGCGTGTTCCTTTAACATCACCTTTTTCATGTGCAATGTATGTGAGTACTACCGTACTTATGTACAAAACTGAAAGAATTGTTAAAACGATAATAAGCCAAAAATGTAATTGATAATACTCATGCTCTATGTTTGTCACGATAGCCGCTAACATACACGGGATTAACATTCCAGTCCAACCATCTACTTTTCTTTCATTCCAAAACACTGTGTTACCAATCCGTATCCCTAACAACATAAAAATAATGATACCTAGTACAAATAATGTCGTTTTATTCCCTACTAAACTCGTTGAGAAAGCAATTAATCCAATAAATAAAAAGAGCACAAACCCATTCATAATTTCTAATACAGGTGATAAATATCTTTTCACCCATTTATATGTTTCGTCATATTCGTGATTATCTACTAAACGGTAGGCATAAAAACTTATCCCAAAATACACCGCCGCAATAATAACATACGCATATAAGACGAAACATAACATTGCACTGCTAATTTGCACGTAATTCCCCACCCTTTTTTCTATGTTTCACCTTGATTTTACACACTTTCTACACGAAATGTAAACATATATAAGCTAGTTAACTAATCATCTTCTCAATAAGCGATAATGAATAATGAGCAGCGGCTCAAAACCGCTGCTCATTACTTTATCCATTTGTATGCCAATGTGTATCCAAAACAAATATGAAAGATGTTTTCGTCTTGGAACTAACAAGTACCCACTGTAAGTTTTTGCAAAGTTGGCGAGCGAGTTTACTTTCTAGTTCCTTTCCACTTTACATATTGATCTAAAAATGCGATAGCTTTCTCAATAACCTCTTCATCTGGTTTTAATTTTGCATGGTGTAAACCATATTCTGAATTTACCCCCAGCCAAAACATAAATCCAGGAATCTCTTGAAGCATATAACCAAAATCTTCCCCTGTCATTGCCTCAGTACATGTAATTACATTCATATCAGTTTGTTCACTTACAAACTGCATAAACTCTCTCGTTAATACTTCATGGTTATATACTTGATGATACATCGCTCCATAGTCAATAACAGCTTCACATTGGAAGGAAGCTTCTATACCTGCAACAATTGCCTCAATCCTACTTTTAACACGCCTCATTGATTCCACTGATAACGTTCGGATCGTTCCTTCTAACCGAGACTTTTCTGCTATGATATTTTGAACTGTACCACCTGTTATTTTTCCGATTGTAATCACTGCACTATCAAGAGGATTCACATTACGACTAATAACGGATTGAAGTTGTGTAACAAGGTGACTTGCTGCAACAATCATATCATTTGCAGTATGCGGGTAGGCTGCATGTCCACCTTTCCCTTTTAAATCAACATATAACTCTGATGTATTCGCAAATAATAGCCCCTCTTTTGTGGCAATTGTTCCTACAGCGTATTCAGGTGCAATATGAAGACCAAGAATTATATTCGGCTTCCATTCTTTTAACTCTTCACTCTCTAACATAGGAAGAGCCCCTCCTGGCCCTTCTTCAGCTGGTTGGAATAGAAACACAAGGTCATCATCTATTCTTTCTGTTACAGCTGCTGTTAGAAGGCCTAAACCGATTGTTGTATGTAAATCGTGTCCACATGCATGCATCATTCCTTCATGAATAGAAGCAAACTCATATCCAGTTTCTTCGGTAATTGGTAAACCGTCTATATCTGCGCGATAACCGATAATTTTTTCTGGATTTTTTCCATTTACTTTAACAATGACACCCGTTTTCCATACTTTCACTTCCACATATTCATTCGAAAGCGTTCCTATGTAATCTAAAATATACTGTTGTGTTTTCCACTCTTTAAATCCAATTTCCGGTATTTTGTGTAAGTCTCTACGAATTTGAACGAATTTGCTTACTGCCATTTTTGCACCTCTATCTATAAAAAGCGCAAGAGCCTGTTATGCTCTTACGCTTTTTTTGTGTTTATTTCTCTGGGTTTAATTGACGAAGCTCTTGTTTAATTTCAGTTTTTGCTTTTGTCTTCTCATCAATCTCTTTAATTACACGTGCTGGAGTACCGGCAACAACTGTATATGGAGGTACATCTTCTGTTACAACAGCTCCTGCTGCTACAACTGCACCCTTACCTACTGTAACTCCCTCTAACACAACTACGTTTGCACCAATTACAACATCATCTTCAACGATAACTGGTTTTGCTGAAGGCGGCTCAATAACACCTGCAAGTACTGCACCTGCACCTACGTGACAGTTCTTACCAACAGTTGCACGTCCACCAAGTACCGCGTTCATATCAATCATAGTACCTTCACCAATTACAGCACCGATATTAATTGTTGCATTCATCATAATAACAGCATTGTCGCCGATTTCAACGTGATCACGAATAATCGCGCCTGGCTCAATACGAGCTTTAATACCTTTTAAATCAAGCATTGGAATTGCAGAATTACGACGGTCATTTTCAACAACGTAATCAACAATGTGCTTGCTATTTTCATCAAGAATTGCCTTAATTTCAGACCATTCTCCAAATAATACACCAGACTTTTTATTTACAAATGCTTGTACCGTTTCAGGGAATGTTACTTCTTTTAAATCCCCTTTTATGTATACCTTTACAGGAGTTTTCTTTTCACTTTTTTGAATAAACGAAATAATTTCGTTAGCGTCCATCATTTTCATTCTTGTTGCCTCCTAAATCCATTTATAATGTTACTCTACCAAACGATAGAGCGAGTAGCAAGATAATAATCCTATTTTTCCATTTGAATTTCTTCTATAATTTCTAAAAATGCCCTTACTTGCTTCAATTGTCTGGCCGATTCACTCGTCAATAACCATGTTTCTCTCGTTAATTGAACAGGTGTTTTATACATATTTTCCTGTACTTCTTTTAAAACAGTAGAAGGTAAAAGAGCATAACCTATACCATTTAAAACGAGTTGTTTGCAAGTCTCAATTTGATCAACCACAATTGTTCTCTTAGGTGGATTAGAAAATAAACCATACCACCAATTTTGTATTTGTCCATAATAAGTCGAATCACTTTTAAATTGAATAAAAGGTCTATTTGTTTCTTTTAACATCGTAATATCTTTTATTTCTTTATCCACTAAATAAAGTTCATCTTCAAATAATTGTTGCTTCTGACCTTTATATTCTTGTGTTCCTCTCAATATAGCAACATGAACGTCTCCTTCATAAAATTGCTTTTGCACTTCACTACTCCAGCCAGTAAACAGCGATATTTTCACAGAAGGGTATTTATGTACAAACTTCTTCAAAACAGGAGGAAGCCAATATTGACCAATAACTGATGCAACAGCTATTTTTAACGTTCCGTGAGTTTCTGTTCTAAAAACAGCTAGCTCACTTTTAATATCCTCTTCCTTTTGCAGCATTTCTTTTGCATAATTTGCAACTTTTTCCCCTTCAGGTGTAATTGTCAATCCTTTTTGTGAGCGAATAAAAAACTTCATTCCCCATTGTTTCTCCATAGATTGTAATCGTTGACTAAGCGCAGGTTGTGAAACAAATAAACGTTCCGCCGCTTTTCTCATATTCGATTCCTGAGCTAACACAACCATCATTTGAAAATCATCAATTTGCAACTTTCTCCCTCTTTCCTTAGCTTCCATACACCTTATCTCAATAAGCTTTTCATCCTTAATTTAACTATATACTCTTATATTTTTTATCTTTTTAAATATAATACATACACAACTGATATGCACGAAAAAAAAGTGACTTCTCCGCTTCTATGAAGTCACTTTTCTCACATTATCGATTATGTTGCCTTACTTTTTTATTCAACAATTTTAAAATAGCCCGACGTGTTAAAATCCCCTCAAAATACCCATCTTCATTGACAGCGCAAATAAAAGGATGATCAATTGTCATTTCTAAAGCTTTTGCAAACGAATCTTCTAACTTAAGAACCGGAATGTCTTCCTTCATCACCTGTTCTACTTTCATTTCGTCAAGTCTTTCAAACTCAATACGTTCCAGCCCTAACATACCATCTAAAATCATAGCAGTACTAATTAACCCATGCAATTTATACATCGGGTCCAAAACAGGTATCGCCGAATATCCAGATTTCACAAGAACGAGTAAAGCATGCTCTAAACCATTCCCCATTTGGACATGTGCTACTTTTTCTGATGAAATCATTAAATCTTTCACAAAAATTTGTTGAAACTCGTCTTTCGGAATACTAATCATATTACATCCCCCATTTTCCCTTTTTCCTACTTTTAATCACCGACTCTATTCACATTTTATGACAGCGTTTTCATATTATTATTTTGTCCTTACTTTATTTCAATAAAAACAAAATTACACAGCTATTTTAGCATACAACACAAAAAAAAGACTACCATTCCGGTAGCGCTTAATACCCCTTATTTTTTAATCTGTAAAATAACCTTGTGATTTTTTTATATTGTGTCACATCTGTCTGTTTTAAACCATTCTCAATATCTGTAATTTCCACAGATAAAATTTCACTCGCATAATTTTGCTGAAATAGAATATCTAGTAACAAACTCTCTTCTTCTTCTGTTAAAACAAATTCCCTTTTCATATACCCCTCTCCTTATACTCGCATCGTTACTCTTATTATATATAATTTCCAACCTATTTAATAGATGTAATATTCAGTTTTTATCGAAGGATATATAAAAATTGTTTTTTATTTCGTATATCGATTTGCATAACTAAACGCCGCATAAGCATCTGGCTTAATTTTTGCTGTTAATCCCATCGCTTGAATTTTCGCTGTCATATCTAGAATAAATTCTTTTGTTAAACCATCATTTCCGATATCCAAGTGAATTTCCATTATAAATCCAGCTCCCTCTTGAGCATATGGATGCAATAAATCCCATATTGTTTGTATATGGTTCGGAGTAAATAGGCATGCAATTTCTTGGCTAAACTGCGTTTCTAAATATATTTTCTCACGTAAAGTTGCTGGCTTATCTTTTACTGATTTATGGTGTAAACACCCCCAGGCACCTTTTCCAACGCGATGAATATGAATTGCCGTAATAAACCTCGTATCCTTTTGATGTGCTTGTGAGTCTGTCCCAATGGATAAACGATATAAATTTCGTGGATCCTTTTCAATGAAACTGCAAATACGGCTAAAGACCATATCAAAATTTAAATGTCTCTCTGAAACATTATAAAATGTATGTTCACCGGCCACATAGTCACGTCCTTTCAATTAGACAGACTTTTCGTATTCTCATTGTATGGGACAAAAATAAAAATTATAACTTCCTATCCTTTATTCGTTTCAATATTTCGAATTACATAGTGGCAAACTTGGCACGTATAAATTACATTTTGATTCGATTGAGCCGTTAATACATAAATAATCTCAGCAGAATTGTGACATTTAGGACAAACCACAACTGGTAAACGTTCCATACAACACACCTCCTCGTTATTTTTATTCCGCTATTTGCTACCCGTCCCCCCCCCAATTGGTGATGGCTAATAATCAGTATAGGACGAAGAAGCCCTACTGATTACAATTTCACTTTATTACCATTGTAGGAAAAATGAAAAATCCCTATACATATATGCTAAAAAGTAATAGAACTAAAAAAGGTGTTGCCATATGGCAACACCTTTTTTATATGTATCAAGAAATGATATCGTAAATCTCAATTGCAACCATATCGATATTATCGAATTGATACACTTGAGGTTTTTCACCTTGTTGATACACTTCTAACTCATACATTTCACTTTTATCGAAAAATTTCACGCTACATTTGCGCTCACCGTTCACTTCAAAATAGCGTTGTGCTACTTCACCGCTTTCAGCTTGTTCTTGTAAACTAACAAGTCGAGTTAAAATTCCTTGGAGTAGAGACATGAAATCTCTCCTTTCTCTGATCTTCCTACCAATAGGTTTTACAGCTATACTCATTCTATCCGTCATAACAGAAAAAATGTTCCACAGTCTAGGATAAAGGTTATTGGCCAGAAACTCAACTAAAAATTTGTCGAAATGCGAAGGAAAAAACAGAAAGAACATCTTTTCCCTTCTTTATTGCGATTTTTATACTGGAAGAATATAATAAAAAACAGAAAAAAGGAGGAATTACAATGAGAAAAATTGAGGTTTACACACAACCTGATTGTCCGCCATGTGTCATTGTGAAAGAATTTTTAAAGCATAATAACGTTGTATATGAAGAATTTGACGTAAAAAAAGACGCTGCTGCACGCAATCGTCTTTTATACGACTATGATTCGTATTCAACTCCAACAGTTGTAATTGATGGAGAAGTTGTTGCTGGTTTTCAAATTGAAAAATTACAACAGCTACTCAATATTGAATAAGAATAGGTAAAGACCTATTCTTATTTTTATCCCACTATTTGTGGGCAGTAATAGCCCTATTGGTGCGAGCTATTAATCAGTGAGAGATGAACATCCCCACCGATTAAAGTTTCACTTTATAATTGTTGTAATCGTTTTATTTCAGTTAAAAGTTCTTGGCTTTCATGATATCCGGCCAATTTCCATTTTCCTTGATCTCTTTGCAATGTTATAATTTGATATTGTCCACTTTTCGCCCGCTCATATACATATAAAATTTTATGCTCTTCATCATATGACATTTTCGTTTCTGAATGAAAAGAAAACGGCGCTTCTTTTGCTGGAAGTAAATATTCACCACTTTGTTTATCACTTCTACTATTTTCATCTGTAAATACTTGAAGGAAATTCTCTGTAAAATATGGTGATAACGTTTCTATCATCTTATTCATCGGCAAATGCTTCCCACGAATTGAAAATTGGGTTTCATAGCCCTTTTGTATCGTTGTAAACACTTCTTCCCGATCGACTTTCACTTCCTCTTTTCCTAAAACAGTTGTGACACTATAACCAACTAGAAAGGCAACGCATACAAATAGAACTAACCATATTCCATATTTCCTCATTTTTTCACCTTCCTTTTAAGAAAACTTGTCTTTGTAGTATTCATTGTAACAATGATTATGCAAAGACAGGGGTGGTTTCGTTCGTAAAATCTTTACAACGATAGACAGCATTTTCATCACCATTTTCACTATTACCAATTTATGATAAAAACAAACAAAAAATGCACGAATCTCTTCGTGCATTAAAATAAAACATCTTCTTCATATAAATATTCATACGATAAATCTATAAATAAAAAGTTTTCATCATCAATTGGGAAGGAAAATGTCCGTACCATCTCACCGGTTTCAATATCAGCATATAAATCTGAAAGTCTTGCCTTATTCTCAAAACGCATTTTCATAATATTTTCTAGAAAATACGGACGCCAACTCCAGTTCTTCATATAATACTCAGGCATCACAATCCATTCCCCATCTTTTTTCATAACGTTTCCTGATTGTTGGAAACCATCTTCGTTACAAATAAATATGCGGAAACTACACTGTGATACACTTTGGCTAAATTGTAATAACCAATCATTTATATCTTCATTCTTTTTCTGTTTGGCTAGAACATCACCAATTCGATCACGTAACATTTCTGTTAAATTATAAATCTTTTGTAACTTTTTCTTCTCATGTTGAATAAATTGATGACACTCATTACCAAGTCGTTCTTTCAAAACGTTCGTTTCAATAAAATCAGGTAAGCACTCTTTCAAATAATTCCCTTGATAATATCTACCACCGTTTTTCCAAGCATATTGTAGTTGATAAAAAGCATCTATTTCTTCATATAACAATGTTGCACCAATTCTTCTAGCAAGTAATGATAAAGAATATAAAATATCTTGATAAGATTGTAAAAGTGCAGTTTGCCTTAAGTTTGTTAAATCTACTTTTAAAATATCCGGTGCTAACACGCTAATACGTTCTAAATTACTTGTACCCGTTCCGACTTTATTAATCGAAATTTGAATACCATATGTACGATAATACATAAGCAAATGATTAAATTGCTCTATATCTTCTTGACATTCATGTTCTGTAATTTCTAAAACAATGTGTTTCAAATTTAAACCTTGCTCTTCATACATCAATAAAAGTTGAAGTAAACTTTCATCATCATCGTTCATTAATACGTTAGCATTCCGATGTATAAATAATAATAGTTTTTGATCACTTTCTAAATAACGATTTAAAGCTTTTTCTACTATAATGTTATCCGCTTCCAGTTGAAACTCACTCGGAATAGAATCATCATGAAAGAAAGAAGCTAGACTTTGTATGCCCTCTTCTGTTTGAATACGTCCTACTACTTCATATCCAATTACAGTATGCTCATCAGCACTAAAAATAGCTTGATAATAAGGAAGGACTTTATCCAAGTTACTCATTACATCTAATGCATCTATCAACGCGCTTCCCTCCCTTTACTTTTCAAAAATTATAACATGATATTTACGGAAAAATAATAAAAAATCCCTTCAGTTTTCCTGAAGGGATTAGAGGGGTAAAATGCTAAGGGGAATTAGCAATTCTACTATGAAGAAAAAAGAGGTCTTAAATATAACGTATATATGACCTCTTGTAAACACCTTTCTTTCACATGTCACAATTCCGTCACATTTAACCGTAAGAATATGAATCAAACATTCATTTTCTTATCCCTTTTAAAATGGATATTGATGTAAATGTTGTCCTCCATCCATTGTCATACAAGTTCCATTTATGTACGCAGCTTCATCTGAACATAAATAATAAGCTAGACCTGCAATTTCTTCTGGCGTGCCCAGTCTTCCAAGCGGAACACTTTGTATCGTACGCTTAGCCATTTCTTCTGAAATCCATAATTTATCGGCACCGCCCGTACGTTCAATTGGTCCTGGCGCGATAGCGTTAACTCGTATTCCATATTTACGGCCCCACTCAACAGCGAGTGTCTTCGTCATTGCTAATACTCCAGCCTTCGCTGCAGCCGAATGAATAACTCCCGGACCTGCATCCCATGCATATGTTGCTACCATGTTAATGATATTCCCTTTTATACCTTTTTCAATCCAATATTTTCCGACAGCATGGCTGCAGTAAAATGTACCGTTTAATACAATATTAATGACTGAATTCCAGCCATTCACGGATAAATCTTCTGCTGGACAAATAAAGTTTCCAGCTGCATTGTTTATTAAAACATCAATTCGACCAAACTTCTCATCAATCTCTTCAATCATTTTCTGAATGTCATCAGTATTTCTTACATCCATTTGTACAGGTAATACTTGCCCCGGAAATTGTTCAATTTCCAACTTTGTTTCCTCTAGTTTTTCCTTTGTACGTCCTGTAATAACAACTCGTGCCCCTTCTTTTGCAAAACGGGTCGCCATTCCTTTTCCCATTCCGCTCGATCCACCTGTTATAATAACTACCTTTTCTTTCACATACATCCCCTCCCAAAAATGAATACACATTCATTTTATCATTTTATTTAATAGAAATCTTTATATTTTTAAACTTTTCTGATATTTTAATGTAAAGAGGTTTCTTTTTATTCGTTTCTTTCGTAATCTATACTACTTTTTTATTATTTAAAATATATTTTAAATAAACTGAAAGGAGATTTGAGTAACCTATAAATGTAACGAAAACATGTGATATAAGTTAAATAGGTATACTCATATTTTTATGAAGAAAATTACAAGAAGAGATTTTTTTAAAGCTGGAATGCGCACTTGTCTATATTCATTTATAACCACTAGCATCGGATACTATTACGCTAAATATATTGAGCCTCATTTACTCTCTTTTACAGAGCATACACTTACATCACAACTCATACCCAAAAGTTTTCATGGTATAAAGATTCTTCAATTTAGCGATTTACATCTCGGATACTATTTCTCTCTCCAACATTTATCTCAAATCGCTTCTAAAATTAATGCTGTAAAACCTGACATTGTTCTTTTCACTGGTGATCTCATTGATAATTATCAAACATATACTGACACTCCTTTCGTTCCATCTATTTTAAAAAATATACAAGCACCCTTCGGTAAATTTTCTATTTATGGTAACCATGATCACGGCGGATATGGAACGGAATACTACGAGCACATCATGCGTGAATCTGGATTTGAACTACTACTAAATAGCGAAAAGAGAATTCGTCTACTGGATAATAGTGAAATTTCAATTTTCGGTCTTGATGATATACTACTAGGCAAACCCAAAATAGAAGAAACACTACAGCACGCGAGGCAAAACACTTATAACATTGTTCTTGTTCACGAGCCAGATATTGCACCACAAATCGCTAAATATCCAGTTAACTTACAACTTTCTGGTCATAGCCATGGCGGACAAGTACAAATTCCCTTTTTAGGTGCTATTATTACCCCATCACTTGCTAAAAACTATGTTGAAGGTTTCTATACGATTCAAGATTTAGCTCTCTATGTCAATCGAGGTCTTGGCAGAACACGCGTCCCATTCCGATTTATGGCAAAACCTGAAATTACAATTTTTACGCTCCAACATTCGTAATAATTCGCCTATTTTCTTACATATCCTTTCTTGTACGCGCTCATCCACGTTTCATTTACCATATGATAAAAATGAGTCCAATAAAGGAGGTTTGTTCATGTATCCATATTATCAACCAATCCCAGTCCGTTCAGCACCTATTGGTCCAGTAGGCGACTCACGCTTCTTTCCGTTTTTTGGTGTTCCATTTCTAGCTGGGATTGCTGGTGGACTGCTCGGCGGTGCATTAGCTTTCGGTCCTAGACCGTATTACCCACCATATCCACCACCTTTCCCACCGCCAACACCTTATCCTTGTTATGGCGGACCTTGTCAACAACCATTCTATTATTAAAGTACTCCAACAATTCTACCAATGTTATTCCCTCTCTTAACTGATCCATTAACATGCTTATAATAAAAACTATTCTCTCTACGCATCCTTCTATTTAGAGAATGTATAATAAGTAGAGAACAAAGTAAAAAAACCTCTTAAAAAAAGAGGTTTTTTTACTTTGTTCTCATTATTCAGCATCCGTGTTTTGATACGCCATCTTAAACATTACTTCAGCATCCGTGTTTTGATACGCCATCTTAAACAACTTCACTTGGCTATCAATTTCTTCTGTACTACTATTAATAACATAGTAGTACTCACCAGATTTATTCTGTTCACGTGTTTTCACATTATCAGCTAATATAAGTTGTAAAATCGCCTTAATTCTCGCCTTCATTTCAATATCTAATATCGGGAAAGATATTTCTACTCGCTTCTCCATATTCCGCGTCATCCAGTCAGCTGAAGATAAGTATATTTTCTCTTCTCCATTATGATGGAAATAATAAATTCGGCTATGTTCTAAATATCTCCCGACAACACTAACTACCCGAATATTTTCACTTACATTTGGAATACCAGGCCTTAAACAACACGTTCCTCGAACGATGAGCTCTACCTTTACTCCAGCTTGTGATGCTTCATACATTTTTTTGATTAATGGTTTATCTGTTAATGAATTCATCTTAGCGATAATATATCCATTTCCATATTGCCTATGATAACGGATTTCTTCATCTATTAAATCCATAAATTGCTCTCTTATATCAAATGGTGCAACCGATAAATGATGAAAATGTGGCTTGCTTGTATAACCACTCAAATAATTAAAGAAATTTGTTGCATCGACCCCAAAGTCTTTTCGTGATGTAATATACCCGAAATCAGTATATAACTTTGCTGTTGCGTCATTATAATTTCCAGTCCCGAGATGTACGAACCTTTCGATTTTTCCGTTTTTTCTTCTTACAACTAGCGTAATTTTACTATGTGTTTTCAAGTGGCTTACACCGTAAATAACGTGACAGCCTGCCTTTTCTAATTCTTTAGCCCAATGCACATTATTTTCTTCATCAAATCTAGCCTTCAATTCAACTAATACCGTAACTTGCTTCCCTTTTTCAGCTGCTACCTTTAGCGCCTGAATAATCGGCGAATCCCCACTTACTCGATATAATGTTTGTTTGATTGCAAGTACATTCGGATCGTCTGCCGCATCACGGACAAAATCAACTACTGGCTGAAATGATTCAAAAGGATGATGTAATAAAATATCATGCTCAATTGCTTTTTCGAATACATCTTCCGCATCCCCCAAGTCTTGAGGCCGTTGCGGAATAAGAGCCGGATATACTAGATGTTCATATAAAGGAGCTAGTTTTTTATATAAAGAAAATAGACATGTTAAATCTAATGGTCCATCCATTATATACACATCTTCATCTTTTACTTCCAACACCTCATATAATAATGCTAATACTCTTTCATCAATATGCTCTTTGCCAACTTCTAAACGTACAGCAGCTCCCCACTTACGCTTTTTTAATTCTTTTTCAATTACCTTTAATAAATCCCTCGCACCTTCTTCATGAATCGTTAAATCCGCATTGCGTGTAATACGGAAACGAGTAACAGACGATACTTTATATCCTGTAAATAATTTATGAGTAAAACCACTAATTACATCTTCTAATAAAATAAATTTATGCTTTTGCCCCTCACTCGGTAAAAATATGAAACGTTCAAGTAATGAAGGAACTTGTACAATTCCTAACTTCGTGCGGTTTTCTTCCTCCACTTGTTTCTCATCATATAAAAGAGTAGCTAAATTCAAACTTTTATTTAATAACATCGGAAATGGACGATATGCATCAATAGCTACAGGTGTTAAGACTGGAAAAATCTGCTCATCAAAATACTCTTCTATAAATTCCCTCTGTTCTTTCGTCAAATCGTGGAATGTTAAACGTTCAATCCCCTCTAACTCCAGCGCTGGCAACACATAATTTTTAAACGTATCATATTGTACAGTCATTAATTCATGGGCCTTTATCGCAATTTTATTTAATTGCTTTTTTGGTGTTAAGCCAGCCTTATTTTCTGGTTGGTTAAACCCAGCACTCACTTGATCCTTCAATCCTGCTACGCGTACCATAAAGAATTCATCTAAATTGGAACTGAAAATGCTAATAAACTTTAATCTTTCCAAGAGCGGATTTGTTTCATCCTGTGCTTCTTGTAGTACACGTTCATTAAATGCTAACCAACTTAATTCTCGATTATTGTAATAAGCTGTATCATTTAAATTTACTATATTCCCCATCAACATTTCCATCCTCTTCACACTTCCCCTGAAACTTTTTTACTATAATTTAGTTACTTTTATTTTAGCAAATTACAATATTCCAAGGTGTTAATTTTTTGTAAAGACATCCGTACAACTTAACGTTTTGATTCGAAGGATAAATTAATAGTCGTTTTCAACACTCTTTCCAGCTGCTTTTTTTGTTTTTCAGCTTGCACTTTTTCCGCTAATGCCGATTGCTCACATACAATTTTAAATGTTAATCCTTCTTTACTTTCTGTTATAGATATCGATTCAACAAGCGATCTTTGTCTTATATTCAGAGCTGCTGAAAACTGTAAAACAGCCCCTAATAGGCGGATTTTTTTTTGTTCATTTTTATCAAACCATCCTTCAAATGGGGACAAATGTTGTTTGAATAACATTTTTGATTTATAAGACGCAATAAGCGCTAATCTAACTCGCTCTTTATGCATCATCCCATCAATCGTTTTATTCGCTAATAAATAAAACGTGTGTAAGCGACTCGCTTCTTCGTCTATATATTTACCTATATTAAATACTTTCGCTGCTTGATGGAATACTTCCCAGTCTTTTACTGACATAGAAATCAGCCCTGTTTCTTCAAGTTGTTGACAAATGAGTCTTCCATGTTTAATAAGCTGCATTACAAATTCCATATCCATTTCATATTCATGTGATAATAAATACAAACTTTCTTCGACTACGTTCGGATAATATGAAATCCCCAAATCTTTTGTCAACTCTTCATAGAAAACACCTTCTCGTAACCCTTTTCTACTTAACACAAATGCTGGTGCCTCTATAACATTAACAAGCGTATGAAAAACTTCGACTGCTGGAATAATTGTATCTGCTCGATCTTTTGCCAATCCTTCCAATTTTTGAAGTTCTATGAACGACAATGCTTCCAATTCTTCTTTCACATTTTTAATATCTTCTTCTTTCATTTTATATAAATGTACCCCTGCTATAGGATAACAAATTAAATTTTGATGGATTTTCACTAAGTTCCTCGCACTACCACCAATTGCAATAAGAGGCAATTTCTTATCAATTAACCATGGTAATGTTCGAAATTGATATTCTAAGTACGTTTGAATCTTTTCCAACTCGTCTTCAGTAGGTATATCCTCTTTAATAAATTGTTGCTTTAAAGAAAGTGCTCCAAAAGGAAAGCTATGGTACTCTAGAATCTCTCTATTTCGAAAGTATGTAACTTCTGTACTTCCTCCACCAATATCTACTGTAATTCCTTCAGAGAACGAAGTTGAATTCATAACCGCTAAATAGCCGTAACGTGCTTCTTCATATTCTGATAAGACTCTAAGAGTAAAGTCTGTTTGTCCTTCAACCAGTTTTTTAATTGCCTCTTGATTCTCAGCCTGTCTAATTGTTGCTGTTGCAACACAAAGTACATGATGCAACTGGTGGAATCGTGTACTTTCTTGAAATTGAAATAACGTTTGTAACAATACCTCTATTCCTTCTTCATTCAACACACCATCAATTAAGTAATTCCTTAGCCGAGCAACCACTTTCGTATTTTCAATCTCCTTATAAAAACCTCCGTTTTGCTTTTCATAAATAACTAAACGCATTGTATTAGATCCAATATCTATAATGGCATATTGCTGTTTTAATATTTCTTTCAAAATTCTCACTCTTTCATTATCAAATTTCTAAAACACATTCTATTACTATTATACAAAATAGTTGTTTTTTGTAACAATATTGCTTTAATATTGAAAATATATACAATCACTTTTTGCATATAATAAAAACCTCTTTTATTTATGTTATAATAATGAAAAATTGAAAGGAGATCCAATATGAAACCTTCACAACCACAATCTCAATTACAAAACCAACATTCTATTAATCGACTAGCTCAATCTATTTTCGTTGTGAATCGTCATGCTAAAGCTGCAACTAATCCGAAGTATTTATACTGGTTAAAAAAGACGGCTTTAGAACGCTTAATTGCTGAAAAAAAAGCTATTAAAGAAGGATTACATTTTTCTAGAAATCCACGTTTTAGCCAACAACAATCTGATGTTCTTATACGTTTAGGTGATTATTTTTTCCATATTCCTCCTACCAAAGAAGATTTTCGAATCCTACCACATCTTGGTCATCTTGAATCCTCCTATCGAAATCCGAAAACAACCTTATCTTTAACAGTAGCAAAAAAAACACTTCAAGATTATATTGGTCCTGAAGCACTGAAACAAGAAAAAAAATTAAATGAACCTGTTCCATGGTATAGTCGTACTTATACAAAAAAATAAAACAGTTTGGCCAATTGTAGGCCAAACTGTTTTATTTTTTCTCTTCTTTAATTTTAATATTTGCTTGTTTATAAAAAGCTATTTTTTCTGTATTATAAGATTTCGTAAATTCATTAAACTTGTCTTTTTCTAATTCAATATCCTTATAAGATTGATTTACTACTTTTACCTTTTCACTAATATCTTTTAATTTTGTACCTTTATCTTGTAACATTGTATATAATTCTTTTTCTTGTTTTAACGATTTATTATAGCTATCATACATCTTGTTAAATGAATCTTGTCGTTTCTCATATGTGCTTTCCACTTTACCCGCTTGATCTTTCAATTTCTTATCTTCAATTTTCTTCACATATTTATCTACTGATTTCACTTCTTCTTGTGCCTTATTTAAAGATTCTTTTTCTTTTTTTAGCACTTTGTCTCGTTCATCTGTATTTTTCACTGCTTGGTTCAATTTTTCCTTAACAGTTTGATTATTATCTTTTCCTTCTTGAACAATCTGGTTATATAATTCTTGTCCCTCTTTTTCTAAAGTTTCAAGTTTCTTTGCATCTTCAAACATTGTTTTTTCTTGCTTTGCAGCATTTTCAAATGCAACATATAATTCCTCTTCTGGTTTCGGTCCGAAACAACCGGCTAATAAAGTCATTGATAATGCAGTTACAATTGCTAATTTACTATATTTCAACATCTTCTTCCTCCTACTTATATACGATCATCGTGTAAAAAGCTATGAAAATTATATATCCTTCTATAAACTCCATACTCGCACCTTTTCTACGAAAATCATTGATATTGTTTATAATGCTTGTACAAATTGTATTACTTAAAATTACATTTTACTTTTTTGAACCAATTAGCAGTTTCATATCCATCTTTTACTTAGCACTTTTTAAAGCCTGTTCATACTATGTATTACATAAAAGTACAACGGAATTCATCACAGCCATAATAATTTGAAGAACAACAGTAATAATAATTCACCTGATAAAAGATGATCGTTGTTCTCTCACGTCTATCATTCTATCATTCCCTTTCCAGCTTTCTATCAAATAATCTATTTGTTCATTTTACACAGTATAAATGCTATCTTGCAACAACTTACAATTATTCTTGTCATTCCCTAAAAAGGAAAAGTGTAGAGCATGCTTCCCTCTACACTTTTAAAATGAAACACATTGTGCAAAATGCATTGACACATCCATCATAATTATATGCTTATTCCATATATTTTTAAAGACTTTTATTACAATAAAAGTTCTTTTTGTAATAAAAGTCAAAAAAATGTTACATTAAAAACTTCTTCATATCATATTTCTTTAAATCAAAGTTTCACTCATTTTCTTACAAACCCCTATGCTGGTACAATTGATTTTGTGCCTTTCTTAACAATTCTTCAAAAGTTTTTCCTTCTATTGGATAACTAGCAGCTCCAAATAATAGCGTCATACTTAACAAACCATTTTCTATTTCACTTTCAATATTTTTCATTAATCGATTTGTTATTGTCGACTTTTCATGTCCGTTATCAATCGCCACAATAACATACTTATTTTCATTCCACCTAGTAACGACATCTCCTTTACGAATTGTCTTTACAATCGTACTCTCCAATTTTTGTACTAACACCTCCAATTTTTTTTCTTGCACTGTTTCTTTTAGTTCTTTCCATTCTTTCACAGAAAGAATGTACACTGTAATATTATGAGAATCCCGTTCTGATAAAGCAGATACTTTCTCAAAGAAATCAACTACAAAATCATTACTTGCCATTCCCCCTACTTCCGTATCCATACGCCCACTCGCTCTTTTATCATACCAATGTCCAAAATAATAGCTGAGTATCATTTGCAATATATAAATAATAAAGACGGTATAAAATGATCGCGAATCCAGTTTTGTAATTACATCCTGAAGCGCAATCCATTCTGTAACTGCCACTGTATTCCCAAGTAATAACCCACTAATTTTCCCTTTATGTTTCATACTTCTCCTCCTTTCTATACCAATATATGTTTCTATAACAATTATGTTTTTCTGCAAAATAAAAAATGTACATACTGAGTGTACATTTCCGCTTAATCTTGTCTACCATTTCTATTCTATTTCATATATATACTATATATCGTTTTAGAAAGAGGTGACTTATATGCTACAAAAAGAGAATCTATCAGATATTATACGTTTACTAGCAGGTTTTCTATTATCATTAAAATTACTGTTTAATTCTTTCGGAGTGAACTTTATTACAAACGATCAAATTGATGCTATTGTAAATGTTGCTTCCTTTCTTTTCATTTTATATTTTGGTTATAAAAATAATTATGTAGGAAAAAAAGGAATCGAGCAAAAAAAAGTACTCAAAAAACACAATCTTCATTAAAAAAGGAACCTTTCTTACAGGTTCCTTTGTATCATTGCCGCACAACAACTTCATTTGTTTGCAGCGGGCCATATGATACTCCTTTATATTGAAATGTATATGTAGCCTGAAATAATGCGTTTTTGATTGCTTTATCTTTATTTGCTTTTATTTTACAAATTAGTTCTACTTTCTCATTCGGTAATAAATTATCAATTCGCCACCTTACAAGCTGGAACAAAAACTCGCTCATCCCCTTATCAGCCTTTAATGAATTTGGGATATATGCAAAATAATCTCGAATCATATGACTTACTACAACTCGTGAAATCATTTCCATTCCTTTATTTTCTACTTCAATTCGAATAATAAGTATGTCATTTACATCATAGGTCAGTTCATATGAAAATTTTTCTTTATACATACTACGGATTTGCAATGTAACTGCTACATTAGGACATTCGTTTTCCTTTTTTGAGCCATCAATCCATAACACCGGTTGTAGCGGCATTGAACGCCTACCTTGATCTGAAATTCGTTTCCATATTTTCATAATAATATTCACCCCATTTCAGATGCATCATATCCATATGACCTTATTCTGCCTCTCCACACAATATTAATAAAGCTTGTTACAAACGATATATAGTTATTACTCTTCCTTTTATCCTATTCGACAATATAAAGAAAAAACCATTTTTCCTCTGCTAACAGAAGGTATTCTTACTGAAATATTTTTTTACAATTTCCTTCATTGACTTTACACCAATACTAAGTATTGCTCACTCTTTCTCTGTCCATACAACAGAATATTTTGGCGGAAGAAAAAGTTTGCCTTTTAGTCAAATTTGACTATAATATTCTTTATGGCTTTGTCAGTGCACTTATGTAAATTGATTTAAAAAACTATATTTCAAATTTTTATGCGCTGCACTCAAAACTTCATATAGTTTACTTATTATTAAAGGAGGGTTATATTTGGAATCTCAATTATCAAAAAAAGACTCCAACAATACAAAATTTGTTGTTGCAGGTTTATTACTTGGTATTTTAATGGCGGCAATGGATAATACAATCGTTGCAACAGCAATGGCTACGATTGTTGGAGACCTAGGAGGATTTGACAAGTTCGTTTGGGTCACGTCTGCATATATGGTAGCAACAATGGCAGGGATGCCTATCTTCGGAAAACTTTCTGATATGTACGGTCGGAAACGCTTTTATATTGGTGGTCTCATTCTTTTCTTATTCGGTTCTGCACTTTGCGGGACAGCATCTAGTATTGAGCAACTAAGTATTTATAGAGCAATTCAAGGGATCGGTGGCGGTGCTCTTATGCCTATCGCCTTCACGATTATGTACGATATATTCCCACCAGAAAAGCGTGGAAAAATGACAGGGCTATTTGGTGCAGTTTTCGGGACATCTAGTGTATTTGGCCCTTTATTAGGTGCTTATATTACAGACTATATAAGTTGGCATTGGGTCTTCTATATTAATATTCCATTAGGAATTATCTCTTTCTTCTTCATTACTAAATACTACAGTGAATCTCTAGAATTTAGAAAACAAAAAATTGATTGGGCTGGCGCTATTACACTTGTTATTAGTATCGTTTGCTTAATGTTCGCCTTAGAACTTGGTGGTAAAGAATACGCATGGAATTCCACTGTAATTATCGGTTTATTTACAACAGTTGTTATTATGCTTATTATTTTCTTCTTCGTAGAACGAAAAGCAACTGAGCCTATCATTTCTTTCCATCTATTTAAAAAACCTTTATTCGCAGCTAGCCAAGGCGTTGCCTTTTTCTATGGTGCCGCTTTTATTATCTGTACAGTTTATATCCCAATCTTCGTTCAAGGTGTTCTCGGTGGTTCAGCCTCCAATGCTGGATTAATTTTAACACCTATGATGGTTGGCTCTGTAATTGGAAGTCAAACAGGTGGACAGTTAGCTTCTCGAACAAGCTATCGTAACATCATGATAGTATCTGGCATTTTCTTCGTAATTGGTATTTATTTACTAAGCACTTTAACAATGGATACACCTCGTCTACTTGTAACGCTATTTATGGTTCTCACTGGACTTGGAGTCGGTTTTTCGTTCTCAGTTTTAAGTATGTCTTCTATCCACAAGTTAGAAATGAGAGACCGTGGTTCTGCTACATCAACAAACTCATTCTTCCGTTCACTCGGTATGACTCTTGGTGTAACGATTTTTGGTACAATTCAAAACCATATTTTTACTACTAAATTAAACACTGTGTTCCCTCCTGAACTAGCTAAATTAGCTCCAAAAGGCGGAGACACAAGTTTCTTATTATCACAAGGTGCCACCGAGAAGATTCCAGCCGAAATATTAACTGGTATTAAAGATGCTCTCGCTACCTCTATTGCTAGTACATTCTTCTGGGCACTGATCCCGGCTGTACTAAGTGTTATTTGTATTTTACTTATGGGAAATGAACGCCTCTTTACAGGTCCAAAAACGAAACAAAAACAAAAGCAAGTAAGTTAATATAGAGAAAAGAAACGGCATATCCCTTTATGAAAACGGATATGCCGTTTATAATATGTATAAAGTTTTTATTTATAGGAGTTGAGACAGCATGAGCATGAAATTAGTCATTCTCGGCTTGCTACTCGAAGGAGATAAACATCCATATGAAGTGCAGCACATCATGAAAGAACGACAAATGGATTGTTATATTAAATATGCAAAAGGATCACTTTACTACGCCTTCGAGCAATTAGAAAAGCAGGGTGCAATTCGTATTACCACGATTGTTCGAGATACGAATAGACCCGATAAAACAATCTTTCATATAACAGAAGAAGGTAAACGGTTATTTCACACGTTACTATTAAAACAATTCGAGGCACAAAATCAAATATATAAACCAATTTATTCAGCACTCTCTTTCGCTCATTTTGGTGATGATCAAGAGTTAATTCCTATTTTAGAAAAAAAGAAAAATGATACCGTTCAATATTTACATAAAATGCAAACTATATATGATTGTAGTAAAGGACAAATTCCACGTGCACAACTATATATTTTACAAAGCGTTATTGAACATATTACAGTTGAGTTGCAATGGTTAAACACCCTCCTTACAGATGCAGTTGCAGGGCGACTGTCGGAAATTGATATAGATACAAATTAAACTTATAAAGAAGAAACTGTAAAAAGACAATAAAGTTATTTCTTTTTAAACCCTAAAACAAGCATAGCCCCGTTCTAATTTAGGACGGGGGATGCTTGTTTTATTTTCGCTATAAGATACTTATTTCACTGCACTCAAAAATAGAACAAAGATTTATTTATCACCGGCATCCCATAATAGAAGATTATTTCTTAAAATTCTATATAAAAAGGTTGTTGATTTTCATCCAAACTGTATTCAATTCTTTGTCTGAAATTCATAAAATTCACCATCTCTAACGCCTGCTCAATAGGATAGAACCCTACTTCCAAACTTTCTGGTGTAGTCGTTAATTTACCTCCAACTGGTCTAGCTAAAAACAACGTATTACATATTGAATGGTTCACATTTTGGAATACTCCACAAAATTTTAAAACTTCAATATCAACACCTGTCTCCTCTTTAGTCTCCCTTATTGCAGCATCTTTCAAAGACTCCCCTTCTTCAACTTGTCCACCTGGCATTTCCCATCCTCTTCTAGGTCCCTTAATTAATAAGATTTCTTTTTGTTCATTAATTACAATTGTCGCTGCTGAAACTATATGTTTTGGTGGTGAATAAATATTTTGTGTACTTTGTTCCAATTGAAATTCCCCATTTCTATAAACTTAGTATATGTATCTTTATACAGAAACCTTTTTCTTTCTTGTGATAACTTACTATTTCAAAATGAACCATTCAATCCCCTTCCTCATTCCAGAATATGGATGAATTTTCAAATAACATAACTAGCATCTTATCTCTGTACAAGTACATACTTCTTTGTATGTTTAATCGTACTTACTTTCAATTCCTCTTACTTTTCTTCGTCCTACAAAAACCAGAATAATCCGAATAATAAAAATAAAAAACTTTAGAATTTTCTTATTTTAAAACAGTAGACAAAATTCCAAAAATTGTGTTAGAATTTGTTTCAATATCATATCGCTTGTTAACTTCCTTTAAAAAGGAAAATAGGTACACGAAAATTTCGTTTCGTGTTTAAAAGGGAAGCTTGGTGAAACTCCAACACGGTCCCGCCACTGTAAATGCTGAGATTTCTTTTCTATGCCACTGTGAAAACGGGAAGGTAAAAGAGATTATATGAAGCATAAGTCAGGAGACCTGCCTGTTTTAACAACACTGATAGATTCACGGATGATGATGAGGTGTTAAAACAAAAAGGAAGGCTTATTTTCTATGCCTTTATGCTTTTTGTTATAGGTATTTCCTAGTAAACGGAAATGCTTACTTTCAATTAGGGAGGAATTTAAAATGGCAATTCAAACAAGTAACTTAGGTTATCCACGTATCGGACTACAACGAGAGTGGAAAAAGACATTGGAAGCTTTTTGGTCCAATAAAATCGATGAAGAACAATTTTTAACAAAGATGAAAACAATTCGCCTTCAACACGTAAAAGTACAGCAAGAAAAAGGGATTGAACTCATTCCAATTGGCGACTTTACATATTATGATCACGTTTTGGATACTGCTTATATGCTAGGATTTATCCCATCACGTTTTTCTGAGTTTACATCTTACCTTGATGTATATTTCGCAATGGCGCGTGGCTCTAAAGATCACGTAGCTTCTGAAATGACAAAATGGTTTAACACAAACTATCATTATATCGTTCCTGAATATGAAGAGGGATTACAAATCTCTTTAAAAGATAATCGTCCACTTCGCTTATACGAAGAGGCAAAACAAGAATTAGGAGTAGATGGAAAACCTGTTATTTTAGGACCATATACTTTCTTAAAATTAGCTAAAGGCTACACACAAGAGCAATTTGCTACGATTTTAAAACAGTTAGTTGCACCTTACGTACAACTGTTTTCAGAACTACATGCAGCTGGTGCACAAGTCATTCAAGTTGATGAACCGATTTTTGCTTCTTTAACGAAAGAAGAAGTTCAACAAGCAAAAGAAATTTATGAAGCTATTCGTAAAGAAGTTCCAAATGCGAATCTTCTTTTACAAACATATTTTGATAGTGTAGAAGAAAACTATGAAGAAATTATTACATTCCCTGTATCCGGTATTGGATTAGATTTCGTTCATGGTAAAGAAGGTAATCTAAATGCTATTTCAAAATATGGATTCCCAGCTGATAAAACTTTAGCTGTCGGTTGTATAGATGGCCGTAACATTTGGAGAGCTGACCTTGATGAAGTTATTACATTATTTACAACGTTACAAAAACAAGTCCAAACGAAAGATTTCATCGTTCAGCCTTCTTGTAGCTTATTGCATACGCCAATTGATAAAACAGAAGAAACTCACTTATCAACTGAGCTATTCAATGCGTTAGCATTTGCAAATCAAAAATTAGAAGAGTTAGTTCTTATTCATTCCGCTCTTACTCAAGGTACAGAAAGCATTAGTAATGAGCTGGAAACATACCGAAATGTACATCATACAATTCGTTCATCTGCTGCACGTAACCGAGAAGATGTTAAAGCAGCACGAACAGCACTAAAAGAAGAAGATTTTTCACGTCCTCTTCCATTTGAAAAACGATACGAATTACAACAAGTTGCCCTGGAGTTACCGTTATTACCAACAACGACTATTGGTAGCTTCCCGCAAACAACTGAAGTTCGTCAAACGCGAAAAGAATGGCGTAACGGTGTTATTTCAAATGAACAATATGAACAATTTATTGAAAAAGAGACAGAAAAATGGATTCGTTACCAAGAAGAAATTGGTCTTGATGTTCTTGTACATGGTGAATTCGAAAGAACTGACATGGTCGAATATTTTGGTGAGCGCCTTGCTGGTTTCTCATTCACTAAAAACGGTTGGGTACAATCATACGGTTCTCGCTGCGTAAAACCACCTGTTATTTATGGCGATGTTGCCTTTATTAACGGAATGACTATTAAGGAAACGGTTTATGCACAAAGCTTAACAGAGAAAGTTGTAAAAGGAATGTTAACTGGACCTGTTACGATTTTAAATTGGTCCTTCGTTCGAAATGACATTCCAAGAAAAGAAGTCTCATATCAAATTGCATTAGCTCTTCGTCACGAAATTGAACTACTTGAATCTTCCGGAATTCGAGTAATCCAAGTCGATGAGCCAGCACTTCGTGAAGGAATGCCACTAAAAGAAAAAGATTGGGACGCTTATATTACATGGGCAGTACAATCCTTCCTTTTAGCAACTTCTTCTGTAGCAAATGAAACACAAATTCATACGCATATGTGTTACAGTAACTTCGAAGATATTGTTGATGCGATTCGCGCATTAGATGCAGATGTGATTTCTATCGAAACATCAAGAAGTCACGGTGAATTTATTGACACATTAAAACATACAACATACGAAAAAGGCATCGGTCTAGGTGTATATGATATTCATAGCCCACGTGTACCGAGTAAAGATGAAATGTATAAAATCGTAGAACAATCTTTAGAAGTATGTGATCCTAAATATTTCTGGATTAATCCTGATTGTGGTTTAAAAACGAGAAGAACGGAAGAAGTTATCCCGGCTCTAGAACACATGGTGCAAGCAGCAAAAGATGCTCGTTCCCTGCTAAAAACAAACGCATAACAAAAATGGGTTATCCTCAAAAAGGATAACCCATTTTTTATTCTTTACTTTCAAAAAAGAATTCGTATTGTATTTTATATAATTCATCATCCGTTGGTTCTTCAAGAGGAGTTGCCTGTAATACAACTGTATACTCACCATTCGGAATAGGGATTTGGAATTTATTCGAAAGAATACTTGTTACAACGATACATTCATTTTTAACTGTAAAAGGAACTGTAACCGTTCTAATCACCTCTTCTTTCTCAATATGTTTCCCAGGGGTCACTTTTACTTCACAAGTATAATCAGAGAGTGCTTCAAAAATAACAGTTCCATCCGCCTTCGCATAACCTCTTTCAAAATCTTCATCCGTCCAGTCTACGTAAGGCTGATCACCGTCATAGTTCATCAACATTAATTGCGAATAAGAAATTGTTAACTCCATCGTTCCCCGTCTCCTTCATTATGAAATATGCAACTACTACTTTACGTCAAATTTCACACGCGTACCATCTGGGTATTTATCTAACTTATTTCCTACCCAAGACCCTGCTCCGCGGTTATCTGCTGGACTTATATATTCAATATGTGCTCCTTTTCCGCCTTCTTTACACATCGCCATTGGCCATTCATCACGATCATACCCTTTTTTTGATGGGTATGGAGCTAACGATAATTTTCTTCTATCCGCAGCACCACCACGGTCGATTGTACAAACTTCTGAATGTCCTTCTTTTATAGCATCCGTAATATGTTTCCCTGTCTCTGGATATCGCTCTTTCGGAAATTCTAGAACTTGATCATATGCATTCGTTTTTTTGATACTTGTTTCCTCTGGAACAAGTACTTCATAAACCGCTACTACAATAGAAAGAATTGCAATAATTGAAATGATAATACCTTTTAATTGCTTCATGTATACCTCCATGCTTCTACCAGTTTCTTTTCCTCAGTTATTATAACAAACTTCTCATGTATATGTTTTCAGACATTATTTTAGCTCTTCTTCGCCATTCCGCCAAAAACTCTCATTTTTCTTCATCTTTTCACTAATGCTGTAGAAAACTAATAACCTTCCGACATTCTTTTTTAAAGGAAGTCCTCATAAAAGATTGAAATGATATATACGATACTTTTTGGGGAGGAAATAACATGGAAGCTATCTATAAAACGAAAGATGTCACGAATAAAACAGGCATCCCAAAACATATAGTCCGTAAATATAGCCAACTGTTAGAGGAACATGGTTATATCATTTCAAAAACAGCTGATGCTCGTATTTATAAACTGGATGATTTAAAACTATTGAAATCTATACATGAAAGAGCTGCTAAACTGCAAGAAGATATTTCAGAAACGATACCTATTATTTTAAAAGAAAAAGAGGCCCCGCCTGTACCCGCTATACAAGATAAGCAAGAAATACAAACGAAAGAAAAAGAAGATGGGCGTAACTTTGAGGAGTTCATGTTAAAACTTGAAATGCTCGCTCAATTAAATGAAGCAATTATTCATCAAAATTCTACTCTTATTACCCAAAATCGTTTAAAAGATGAAAAGCTAGATGAATTGATGCAACAAGTTTATGTAAAAGAAGGCTCTCAAGAAAAAATGCTACAAGAGTTAGTAGATCATGCCGCTCAAACAGATGCCCTGCAAAAAGAAAAGATGGACTTATTAATGAATCATATGTATAAACGAGAATCCAAGCAAGAGGAAAAAATGAATAAACTCGTAAATCAAATTTATAATAAAGACAGCAACCGGGATGCACAACTTATGCAAGTGATTCGCGAAATTCAAGAAACAAAAAGATTAGTCGCAGCTTCGAAAGAACAAAGTTTTTTTCAATCATTTAGAAGTTTATTTAGCCGATCAAAACAAGAAAAAACATCTGAATAAAATAATATTTTTTTCCTATATAAAATAAAAAGTTACCTGTCATCGGTAACTTTTATTCCTTATTTCTTACAGCTGGCAATATAATAATCGCTTCAGTTCCTTTCCCACTTTCGCTTTTATATTCCAGCGTACCATTATGCGCTTGTAAAATACTAAATGTTACCATAAGTCCTAATCCTGTCCCTTTTTCTTTTAAAGAATAATACGGTTGTCCCAGTCTTACTAACTGTTCTTTCGTCATTCCAACACCACTATCTTTAACTCTTATTACTATCGTTTCATCTTTTTGCATAGCCGTTACTTTTAAATATCCTTTATTTCCTTGGATTGCTTCAATACCATTTTTAACAACATTCATAATAGCTTGCTTCAATTTCGTCTTATCACCGATCGTATAAAGACTTTCAGAAATCTCAACTTGCAAATATACACCTTGCATCGCTGCAAATGATGACATAAGAGTTGTCATTTCAATTAATTGAGCGGATAAGCAAATGTGTTCTTTTTTCTCAATTTGCGGCCTTGCTAAATTCAAATAATCTGAAATAATTTGTTCTGCCCGATCCAATTCGGCTAATACGAGACGCATATAATCCTTATTCTTCACATCTTCCGTACTTTCTAACAATTGAATAAAACCACGAACAACAGTGAGCGGATTTCGAACCTCATGTGCAACACTTGCTGCCAACTCACTTACAATATTAAGCTTTTCTGACTTTTGCATCTCTGTACGTAATATTGCATTTTCGTTTAAATATTCTGTTAAGTACACTTGAAATACCATAGTCATAACCATAATAAGCGAAGCAAATATATATCCGCTATATAAGTGTGAAATGTGTGGTGTAAACCCCGTTTCTAACAGAACGTTAATCATACCAATCACTAAAGAAACAAGTACGTACAATGATGAAATCATAAATGCTAAAATTAGCTTCTTATCCCTTGAAAATAGAGACCATTTCTTTGATAAAAATAATGGAACTATCAATAGAAATATTACTTCTATGACCGGAAGAAGGCTCATTCCCTTTAGCGCCCATTCATATGCAACAAAAATAACGGCCGGGATTAAACCAACAATCCCACCATATAAAAAACCACTAACAATCGGGATTGGGTGAAAATTATACCCACAAATGTCACCAAAACAAATAGAGTATGTCATGGAGAGAATGAGTGTAATGCTGGATAAAAACATAATAAAGTAGCGGTTCGGCTTCGGAGGCATTTCTTGATAACGATTTAAACGAATCGCTTCATATAAAAATAGTGGCAAAATAATGATGGCAATTTGGATCATTAAATCACGGATCAGCTCCATAGCCTCTCATCCCCTATATGTATTTTGATATGATTATATCATTTTACGGGTTTATTTGTTTTAAAATTTCGATTTTTCTTAACATATTTGTTAATTCTTTGTTAACAACACATAATAATTGTTACAGATTTTCGAAATGAATGTAAACCCTGTACCAAATTTCTGCCCGACAGTATACAATGAATACGGATTACAAAGAAAATAAAAAATACTTCATGAGACGGACAACTATAGCAAAATACAGCATATAATCCATACTATCTATGTTTACAAATAAGTGATCATTATTTTAGTAGGAGGAAGATAAATATGGCGGGTACTACGCTTGTTTTAAAAGAAGAAAATTTGGTCGTTCTAGAAAATGTTGAAAAATCAGTATATGAAGAGTTACAGCATAAAACCGGAGAAGAAAATTGCACATGTGCTGTGAATGAATCAGTTGTTCACCTTGGCAAAGTATCCTCTGTACTTTGGAATGAAGATGAAATAGATTGGGAGTACGGATATTAAAAAGTCGCTTACAGCGGCTTTTTTTCTATTATCCCTCTCTTTCTACATAACATATACGCAAGCGAAATCATAGAAAATATGTTAAAATGAACTTAATTTTCAAACGGAAGAAAGGGAGATACAATGGAACAATTCATTAACCCTAGAGTGAAGGACATCCAAATTTCTGGAATCCGTCAATTCTCTAACATGATTCAAAACTATGATAATCTTATCTCTTTAACAATTGGTCAACCCGATTTCCCTACGCCTTCTCTCGTAAAAGAAGCGGCAAAACGGGCTATTACAGAAAATTATACAAGCTATACACATAACGCCGGTTTACTAGAATTACGCAAGGCAGCTTGTAACTTTGTAAAAGATAACTACGATTTACAGTATTCACCTGAAAACGAAACCATCGTTACAATCGGTGCCAGTGAAGCAATTGATATTGCATTCCGAACGATTTTAGAGCCAGGAACAGAAGTTATTTTACCTGCCCCTATTTATCCAGGATACGAACCAATTATTCGATTATGCGGTGCTACACCTATTTTTATCGATGTTCGTGAAACTGGCTTCCGTTTAACAGCCGAAGCGCTAGAAAATGCCATTACAGAAAAAACAAGATGCGTCGTACTGCCGTATCCTTCTAATCCAACTGGTGTAACTTTATCAAAAGAAGAACTACAGTATATTGTAGATGTTTTAAAAGATAAAAATATTTTCGTCCTTTCTGATGAAATATATAGCGAACTTGTATATGAACAAAAGCATACATCTATCGCTCATTTCCCAGAAATGCGTGAAAAGACTATCGTCATTAACGGTTTATCTAAATCTCATTCTATGACTGGCTGGCGTATCGGTCTATTATTCGCACCAAGCTATTTAGCAGGACATATACTAAAAGTTCATCAATACAACGTAACGTGTGCTACTTCAATCGCTCAATATGCTGCAATTGAAGCATTAACAGCTGCTAAAGATGCACCAAAAATGATGCGTCATCAATACAAGAAACGCCGTGATTACGTATATAATCGACTCATTCAAATGGGCTTAACAGTTGAAAAGCCAACAGGTGCATTTTACTTATTCCCATATGTTGGTCATTTAACATCTTCATCATTTGATTTTGCACTTGACCTTGTCAAAGAAGCTGGACTAGCTGTCGTTCCTGGAACTGCATTTTCTGAATATGGTGAAGGCTATCTTCGCTTGTCCTATGCGTATAGTATTGAAACTTTAAAAGAAGGCTGTGATCGATTAGAGGCCTTTCTACAACAAAAAGCTAAGAGTTAAACTCTTAGCTTTTTGTTGCATAATGATCGCAAGTTTGGCGCTTTAGTAATTTATGAGGAATAATAATACACTTTGCAGTAGACTCCGCATTCTCTACTTTATCCACTAAAGCTTTTGCTGCCTCATATCCTAGTTGATAAATATTCACATCAACTGTCGAAAGTGGCGGACTCGCAATTTCTGATAATAAAGCATTGTTAAAGCTTATAATGGAAACATCCTTTGGTACAACGAATCCTTTTTTAGAAAGAGCACTTAACACACCAAGTCCAATTAAATCATCCGTTGCCACAATTGCTGTCGGTGGTTGCTGTAGTCCCATTAACTCCTCAACGGCTTGTTGACCACTTTCCCTCGAAAAATCAAAATGTAAAATATACTCTTTTGGTAATACAATGTCCGCTAATTTTAAAGCATCACTCATACCAGCCAAACGATCTCTCGTTACAAGTAAATCTGATCCACCGCCGATGAACGCGATTTGTTTATGACCTAATGAAATCAAATATTCTGCTACTTCTCTTGCAGCTGTATAATTGTCATTATCTACATATGTAATTTCATCTTTTCGATCATACGGTTTCCCAATTAAAACAAACGGGAAATTTTGTTTATGCAAATATTGAATAATCCGATCATTCTCTCTTGAATATAAAAGAATAATGCCACCAATTTGGCGCCCCTGTACCATCTTTACAACACCATTAAAAATTTCATCTTCCGTTTCACCTGTCGACATATAAAGCGCATACCCTTCTACATGTGCAAATGAACTAATCCCTCTTATAACTTCTGGGAAAAACGGATTTTGAAAAGCTTTACTTGCAGAACTTGGCATAACAAGACCAAGTGTTTTTGTTGTTTGGTTAGCTAGATTTCTTGCGTTTAAATTGGGATGATACCCTAGTTCACTCATTACTTTCCGAACACGACGCTTTGTTTTTTCACTTATACTTGGATTATCAGCAATTACACGAGAAACGGTAGATGGTGCTACATTTGCCTTCTTCGCCACATCTTTAATTGTAACTGTCATAAAAATCCCCCTCCTCTCACTTCTCTGCCATTTTGTTATATATTTTAATCTTGCACCCGTTGCAAGTAATAGGAGAAGTCATAAACTTTCATTGATTCTATCTTGTAATACCTATCATATTCTCCCTCTCCATGTATTGTAAGGGATATAGCTCTTTTTTCCTATACTATAATATACTATTTATTTCACTTCTTTTCATATGTGATGTCAAATCTCTTTTCATCTCCCTATAAAATTTTTTATAGGGAGATGAAAAGAAAAATGGGACGTAACGTCCCATTTTTCATCCTTTCGTACCTCCAGCAGTTAAACCAGAGATAAAGTATTTTTGTAGTGATAGGAATAAAATTGAAATTGGGATTGCAATCAATACTGAACCCGCTGCGAACGTTGTAAATTCATTACCAAATTTCTTCGCTACCATTTCATATAACCCAACTGCTAAAGTATAATTTTCTGGTGTGCGCAAAATAACACTCGCTAAAATGAAATCTGTAAATGGACCGATGAAAGTGAATAACGCCACAACCGCTACGATTGGCTTTGCAAGTGGCATAATGATTTGCCAAAAAATACGGAAATGTCCTGCCCCATCCATACGAGCTGACTCATCCAATTCTTTCGGAATCGTATCAAAATATCCTTTCATAAGCCATGTATTCATTGGAATTGCCCCGCCTACATAAATTAAAATTAATGCAAGGTGCGTATCGATTAACCCTGTTAACTGTGCTAATACGTATAGAGCGATTAGCGCCGCAAAGTTCGGAATCATTTGCAGAATTAAAAATGTTAATAAACCATTTTTTCTTCCAACAAAACGGTATCTTGAAAATGCATAAGCAGTAAAACTAATTGCTAACACTGAGAAAATCATCGTTATAACACTTACTTTTAATGTGTTTTTATACCATAGTAAATAATTACTATTCTCTAAATCTAATAACTTACGATAATGATCTAACGTTGCATTTTGCGGAATAATACTTGATCCAGATAAACTATCACCCGGATTAAACGATGAGCCAATAATCCATAATAATGGATAGAAAATGATGGCACACATTACGAAAATAACGAGATAACTTAATGAGAGACGTAACATCTTTTGTCTTTTAATATTCATTTACATCATATCCTCTTCTTGGAATGATTTTGTTCTCTTAAATTGCCATAACGCAACTGTAATAACGATTAACGATAAGATCATTGTAAGAGCTGCCGCTTTCCCATACTGCGCCGAAGTCATCGTTAACTTATAAATCCATGAAATTAAAATATCTGTTCCACCTGCGTCTTGTCCAGCTACAGCAGGACCTCCGCCGTTAAATAGATAGATGATACTAAAGTTATTAAAGTTAAACGTATATTGCGTAATTAATATTGGTGCTGTTGCATATAGAACAAGTGGCAATGTAATTTTACGAAACTGCTGCCAAGCTGTAGCTCCATCTACTGTAGCAGCTTCATATAACTCCCCTGGAATCGATTGCAGTATGCCTGTTGTCATTGCAAAGACGAACGGGAATCCAAGCCATGTTTGAATCATAATTAAAGCGATTTTTGCCCAAAATGGATCTGTCATCCAAGCAATCTTTTCGATTCCAAATAAAGCTAATACTTGATTGTTAATTGCTCCAAATGTCTCATTAAACATACCAGAGAAAACAAGAATAGATACGAATGCTGGAACCGCCCACGGTAAAATGAAGATTGTTCGAATAATTGCCTTCCCTTTAATACCAGGCTGATTCACGATAATCGCTAAGAAAATACCAAGCGCAACTTGTAACGTCGTTGCAACGAATGTCCAAATGACAGTCCAAGAAAATACGCTTAAAAATGTCTCTCTCCACATCGGTAATGTAAAGATATCAATAAAGTTTTTGAAGCCCACCCAATCTACTAATTTAGCTGGAGGAGAGTGGTATAAATCATAATTCGTAAATCCAATTAAAATTACGAAGATGATTGGAAATACAACTACAAAGATAAGTAATAGAAAACCTGGTGAAACCATTAAATATGGAAAACCTTGATCTAGTAAATTACGGTATTGCTCTTTTACAGAGTTTAAAGGTGTTCCTATATCACGTTTCTTCCCGTTTTGGTATGCATCATATAAATTAAATGCATATATTCCGAGTCCAAAAACGATGACGATGAGTGCCAAGATTCCTTCTACTAATAGAAAGACAGAATGATCACGTGGAACTTCTGTACCTAGCGTTACAATTCCCCATAATCCCATATTTAATAAATCAGCAAAGGCTACAATAAATGAACCTGTTAATACTAGAAAAATAAGACCTTTTACAAATTGCTTATTATACATTTGGCCCACGCCTGGAATGATAGATAACATGGTTGCCATTTTCCTATGCTTTGAACCGTTTAAACCGTTTGCTGGTTCCATAGATGTTTGCATGTTCCTTCCCCCTTTTTTCTGGGAGAGAATTCATGCCCCTCATATGAGAGGCACGAATTTCACCTTATTTTTTCTTACTATGATTTGCCTCAATATTACCTTTAATTTGCTTCACTGCATTGTCAAGTGCTGCTTTTGGTGCCTCTTTTTCCGTAACAACTAATTGAAGCGCATCTCCAGCTGGTTTCCATACTTCTTGCATTTCTGGAATGTTCGGCATTGGAATTCCATTTTCAGATTGTGTTGCAACTGCTTTTGCAGCTTCATTATCTTTAATGATTGGATCTTCCATTACTGCTTTTACTGGAGGAATTTCTTTTGTTTTCTCAAATCGAATTTTTGCGTTCTCTTCATTTGTTACCCATTCAGTGAACTTTGTAGCTAAATCATTTTGTTTAGAGAAACTTGTTACATGCCACCCTTTAACCCCAACAAATGTTTTCATTGGTTGACCGTTTGGTAATTTCGGCATTGGAGCAACGCCATAATCAATTCCGTTCTTTTCCATTGCTTGGAACGCCCATGGACCATTCATGATAGATGCTGCTTTTCCTTCGTTAAATAGTCCATCAGCAGCAGGTCCACCAGATTCACCGATAATACCTTTCGGGAATAACTTTTCTTTGTACCATTTTTGAAGATATTCAGCACCTTGTACTGCCCCACTATTATTTAATCCAACATCACTTGCATTTGGCTTTCCATCTTTTTCACCAAACACATAACCCCCCATACCTGCCATGAATGCATTAGCAAAGTAGAAGTTATCTCCTAGTGTTAAAAATCCATACTTGCCATCCTTCGTAAATTCTTTTGAGAAGTTAAACAGCTCGTCCATCGTTTCTGGTGCTTTTGGCATTAATTTTTTATTGTAAATAAAGACTGGTGTCTCAATTGCTTTTGGTAAACCATATAATTTTCCGTTATATGTCTGTGCTTCTATTGATGATTCAGTAAATCTACTCTTCACAGCATCATCAGCTTTCACTTCAGAAAGTAAACCTTCTGTTACTGCGTTTCCAATTTGATCATGTGGCAATGTTACAACATCTGGTCCCGTCCCCGCTGGTCCATCAAGGCGTAACTTCTTCACTTGATCTGTCATTTGCATTTCAACGACTTTTACTTTTACTTTATATTTTTCCTCAAAACTTTTCACTGCTGGTTCTAAACCAACACCTTTTTTATCATCTTCCCAAACGAGAAGATCGTAATCTTTCTTCGCTTTACTTTCTTCTTTCTTCCCTGAATCTTTCGGTCCACATGCAGATAACATACCAATTGATAATGCTGAAACCGTTAATAATGATAATGCTTTCTTCATCCCAAAAACCTCCCTAAATTGTATATGTACCCTAATAATTGAAAACGTTTGCATTAAATAATTTAATAGAAGCGCAAACAATATCTCAATCTATGAAAACGTTTGCGCTATTTGTCTATCATTATACATTCTTTTATTCATTTTGCAAATATTAATTTTAAAATATTATTACTACACTCCTTATATATTGACTTTATATGAAATGAATACTACTCTTATAAGCAATATTAAAGCTATGTAAAAAGCAATCGTTTGCAACATATACTTTATTATTATACGTAAGGGAACAATATGCATGGAGATATTAAAGGGGGATTTTCTATATGCTTAAAGAAGCTATTTATCATAGGCCAAAAGATAATTACGCATACGCTTACGATGAAAAAACGATTCACATCCGAATACGTACGAAAAGAGAAGATGTTCAAAGCGTCACTCTTATTTACGGTGATCCTTATGAATGGAAAGAAGGGAAATGGATTACATCAAGTACACCGATGAAAAAAACTGGTTCTACTGCATTGTTTGATTATTGGTCCATTTCCATCGAGCCAAAATTTAAGCGCTTACGTTATGGATTCGAATTAAAAAATGATACAGAAACGCTTATTTATGCAGAGCGAGGATTTTTTTCCAGTATTCCAAATGATGACGTTGGTAACTTTTTCTGTTTGCCATTTATTCATGCAAATGATGCATTTCAAGCACCTTCTTGGATTAAAGACACTGTTTGGTATCAAATTTTCCCAGAACGGTTCGCTAACGGAGATCGTGCACTAAATCCAGAAAACACTCTTCCTTGGGGAAGCGCTGAGCCAACTCCAACTAATTTTTTCGGCGGAGATTTTGCTGGTATTATTCAAAACCTCGATTACCTTGTTAAGCTTGGAATTTCGGGAATATACTTCACACCTATTTTCAAAGCACATTCAAACCATAAATATGACACAATTGACTACATGGAAATCGATCCGCAATTCGGGACGAAAGAAACGTTCAAAGAACTCGTTCAAGCATGTCATACACACGGTATAAAAGTAATGCTCGATGCCGTGTTCAATCATAGTGGATACTTTTTCGATAAATTCCAAGACGTACTAGAAAACGGCGAAAAGTCTGCTTATAAAGAGTGGTTCCATATTCATGAGTTTCCAATTGTAACGGAGCCACTCCCGAATTATGATACTTTCGCGTTTACACCGTATATGCCTAAATTAAATACAGCACATCCAGATGTAAAAGAATACTTACTTGAAGTAGGGCGTTATTGGGTAAGAGAATTCAATATAGACGGTTGGCGCCTTGATGTAGCAAATGAAGTCGACCACAGCTTTTGGAGAGAATTCCGAAGTGAGATAAAGGCATTAAATCCTGAAGTATATATTTTAGGAGAAATTTGGCACGATGCACTTCCATGGCTACAAGGAGATCAATTTGATGCTGTAATGAGCTATCCTGTTACAAACGCTCTACTGTCTTATTTTGCTAATGATTCCATTAAAGCAAATGAATTTATGAAACAAATTACAGAGTCTCTCCATTCCTACTCTATGAATGTAAATGAAGCAGCGTTTCATTTATTAGACAGTCATGATACACCAAGAATATTGACAACATGTAACGGAGATAAAAATAAGTTACAGTTACTTTATGTATTCCATCTTTCCTTCATCGGCTCTCCTTGTATTTATTATGGAGACGAAATTGGTATGGACGGCGGTATGGACCCAGATTGTCGCAAATGTATGGTTTGGGATACGAAAGAACAAGATCATCTATTATTTACACATATACAAACATTAATTTCATTACGAAAGCAATATAAAGCATTTGGAGGACATGGTACTTTCCAATTCATCGAAGCAAATGATGAACATAATTATATTTCTTATACGAAAACATATGAAGATGAAACTATCTTTTTCGTTTTAAATCCGACTAATAGTGATGTTACAGCTTCACTCCCTCTCCATGTTACTGGAAAGAAAATCATTAACATTTATACAAACGAAGAATTTTCAGCGGAAGCAAGTGTATTACAAGTTACACTTCCTCCATATGGATTCTCAATCTTAAAATGGTAATAAAAAATCCTTATGCCAAGGTGTGGCATAAGGATTTTTCTTATTTCAATTTAAATACCATCGCTTCATATGGACGTAATACTATGTTATCTATCGATCCACTCTCTACGTCGTAATTGTGTATTAATAACTCTGATTCACTATAACTAATGTCCTTAGGCAATTCAAATACACATTCTTCCGCCGTAAAGTTTGCAATAACAAGAAGTTTTTCTTCTTCATATGTTCTTACGTATGCAAAAATAGAAGGATTATTATCTAATATTAAATCATATGATCCGTACACAACTATTTCATTATTTTTGCGTAGGTCAATTAATTTTTTATAGTAATAAAAAATTGAATCTTTATTTTGGATCGCTTGTTTCACATTGATTTCTTTGTAATTAGGGTTTACCGTAATCCAAGGCTCACCTGTTGTGAATCCAGCATGATCTTTATCATCCCACTGCATCGGTGTTCTAGCATTATCTCGGCCTTTTATATAAATAGACTGCATTACTTTATCTATATCTTCACCGTGCTCTATCACTTTTTCCTTATACATATTTAATGTTTCAATATCTCGATATTCATCAATCGATTCAAATCGAACGTTCGTCATTCCGATTTCTTCTCCTTGATAAATATATGGTGTTCCTTTCATCATATGAAGCACCGTCGCTAACATTTTCGCAGATTCAATGCGATACATTCCATCATTACCAAAACGAGATACAACGCGTGGCTGATCATGGTTATTCCAATACAGGCTATTCCACCCTGTATGCTCTAATGCTTTTTGCCACTTCGTTAAATTCTCTTTTAAAGTAAGGAGTGAGCATGGTTTTACATCCCATTTTCCGCCTTCTCCCGAATCTAAATCCATATGTTCAAATTGGAATACCATCTGCAGTTCTTTTCGTTCTTCCCCAGTATACATTTTCGCTTCTTCTGTCGTTACACCAGGCATTTCACCAACCGTCATAATATCATAATGAGATAATACTTCTTCATTCATTTCATGTAAATATTTATGAATGTTTGGACCATTCATAAAATGCTTATGACCTGAAACATACCCCTCTTCTTCGGTTTCAACAGCTGGTAATCCCTCTTCTTTAGAAATAAAATTAATAACATCCATACGGAAGCCATCAATTCCTTTTTCTAACCAAAACTTCATCATTTCATAAACATCTTGTCTTACCTTTTCATTATCCCAATTTAAATCTGGCTGTTTTTTAGAAAACAGATGTAAATAATATTCATCTGTCATTTCATCATATTTCCATGCAGATCCACTAAAAGCTGCTCCCCAGTTGTTCGGCTCTTTTCCTTCTTTTCCAGGACGCCATATATAGTAATCTCTATATTTATTATCTTTTGATTTACGTGATTCAATAAACCAATTATGTTCATCAGAAGTATGGTTCACAACTAAGTCCATCATAAGTTTCATATTACGTTCATGCATTTCATGTAATAGCTCATCCCAATCTTCCATCGTTCCGAACTCATTCATAATTTTACAATAATCACTTATATCATAACCATTATCATCATTTGGAGATTCATAGACCGGTGATAACCAAATGACATCAATCCCTAATTCTTTTAAGTAATCTAGCTTTGAAATAATCCCACGAAGATCCCCAATACCATCACCGTTACTATCTATAAAGCTACGAGGATAAATTTGATATACTACACTTTCTTTCCACCACTGTTTTTCCATTATGCTACCCCATTTCATTAATAATTCGATTTTCTCTTTTTTAAGGCGCAAACGTTTTCATTAATGAATGATAACAGATTCTATCTTAATTTAAAATAGCGCTTACAACTTTTATTCTTATTTTTCTAAGAAAACATACGCAAATTACTAATATTCCTCTAATAAATGAAAACGTTTTATTTTTTTGTTTATTTTTTGAATCTATTAGTTTATAATGAACTCAAAGAAAACGTTTGCATAATTTTTTCTAGGGGGCAATACCATGGCAGAATTGAAATTAGAAAACATTTATAAAATATATGATAATAATGTAACAGCTGTAACAGATTTTAATTTACACATTCAAGATAAAGAGTTTATCGTATTTGTCGGTCCTTCTGGATGTGGAAAATCTACAACATTACGAATGGTGGCTGGACTTGAAGATATTTCAAAAGGAGAGTTTTCAATTGATGGTAAGCTAATGAATGATGTCCCTCCAAAAGATCGCGATATCGCAATGGTCTTCCAAAACTATGCTTTATATCCACATATGAGTGTGTATGATAATATGGCATTTGGATTAAAACTTAGAAAAATACCAAAAGATGAAATCGATCGTCGTGTGAAAGATGCAGCAAAAATTTTAGGACTGGAACAATATTTAGATAGAAAACCGAAAGCGTTATCTGGTGGACAACGTCAACGTGTTGCGTTAGGAAGAGCGATTGTTCGAGACGCGAAAGTGTTCTTAATGGATGAGCCTTTATCCAACTTAGACGCTAAATTACGTGTTGCAATGCGCTCAGAAATTTCTAAATTACATCACCGTCTTGGAACGACAACAATTTACGTAACACATGATCAAACAGAAGCAATGACAATGGCTTCACGTCTCGTAGTTATGAAAGACGGAAAGATTCAACAAATCGGAACTCCAAAAGAAGTATATGAAACACCTGAAAATATTTTCGTTGGTGGATTTATTGGCTCTCCAGCAATGAATTTCTTCCGTGGTAAATTGACTGAAACCGATTTCGTTATAGATAATTCATTAAAAGTCAAAGTAACTGAAGGAAAAATGAAGATGTTACGTGAACAAGGCTATGTAAATAAGGAAATTGTTTTAGGTATTCGTCCTGAAGACATTCATGATGAACTATTATTTTTAGAAGCTTCACAATCTACTGCCTTCACAACAAAAATCGAAGTTGCTGAGTTACTAGGTGCTGAATCTATTTTATATATGAAACTTGGAGATCAAGATTTTGCAGCACGTGTTGATGCAAGACATACATTTTCACCTGGAGATCAAATTAAACTAGCATTTGATATGAATAAAGCACATTTCTTTGATAGTCAAACTGAACAACGTATTCGTTAAAAAATAATTTTCATCTGTATAACATACAAAAAAACCGTCCACATACTTTGAGGGCGGTTTTCATTATTATACGAGGGCTTCTACTGTATGAAATGATTGTCCTTTCGTGCCAATAATACCGAAAATCGGTAAGTCACTCAGCACCACTTCTTCTTGCTGTTTCATAAAAGATGACGTTAATTGTTTTATCTCTATCCAAACGTCATTAATACAAAGTACATTGGAATCGTTCTCTTGTTGGCGAGAAAAAATAGAATCTATTTTATATAAACCAGCATTTTGAAAAAGCATATCAATGCGACTAAATACATTCAAAGTAATACTGATAACGCGTTGCCAATCTCCTTGCTTTCCCATATCATAGGATACAAAAAGTGCTTCTCCGCCTAGATTCGTAATTTCCTCCACTGTTGCTTGTCCACTTTCTTGATCAATGTCCGTCACAATTACTTTTGCGCCTTGTTTAGCCAACAAAAGAGCTGTATTACGTCCAATACCGATGCCACCGCCAGTTACGATAGCAACTTTTCCTGCAAGCTTCATTTTCATTACCCCTTCTATAAGTCTTACCGTCATTCAGTATACTCCTTTATGAGATTAGTCTGCAAGCAAGAAAAGTTGCTCATTAATTTGTAAGCGATTACTTTTTTACTCCTTCTTTTTTCTTACTATTACGCTGATCGAAAACTAAACCGATGAAAATTAAAATCCCCCAAAAGATTACGCTACCCCCAGTCATTTCAATTTCCCCCTTATTATATAAAGATATTATTTTAATCATTATAACATTTTCTTAATTTTCAATCTATTAAAATCAAAAATGATATGGATTAACTTTTTCTTATTATATATCCTTTAAAATATATTTATATAATTAAAAAAGACCTTCTTATTTTATGTATAAAAAGGTCTCTGTTTTATTATACAAGACTTATCACTTTTGTTTTTGTAATTAAATCTTGAAAACCACAATTATCTTTGCGGAATAACATCATATATACGTTACATAATATCGGAATTCCAAGTAGCAATATGTTCGGTAATAACAATACAAAAAATCTTATAATTAATGTTTGTAATGTTAACTTTTCACTCTTCAATGAAATTAATTTTATTCTCGTTACCTTTTTACCAAGTGTAACACCGTTCCAAATAAAGGGTACCAAAATAAAATATATCGCCATTAATATAAAAACTACTGCGAGATCATATCTATAATCACCAAAACTAATATTAAAGCGATTAAAAATAGCACTATAATTTCCGGTCATAATAGCTACTACTGCACCATACATAACCGAGATTAAAAACATGTCAATTAGGGAAGCACCTATGCGATTCATTACAAGCGCTGGACGATGCATCTTTAACTTCATTTTATGTCGACTCCTTCATATCCTTCTTTACCCGTCTCATCGTACCACTTCTAAAAAACATTGTAAACTAGCGTTTCTCTTACTTTTCTTGTACAATGTGTTACAACAGCATTGTAAAGGAGGTTCCCATATTGAAAAAATGGATAATCCTATTCGTCGCATTCCTATTAGCCGGTTGTGCTGGAAATACAAATCATATAACTTATACGATTAACGATGAATACGAACTCATACGTACTTCTGGAAATGCATTTGAACTTTTCCCATCGCAAGATGCTGTATATGCCACACAATACATTCCTGCAAAAATTACAGACATAGCTTGGGATGATAAATACATTATTGCAAAACAAATTGAGGAAAAGTCAGATCCGAATAACCCTGACGGAGCAATTGCAAATAAAAAAAGTGAGAATTATTGGATTATTGACGTAAAGCATAATAAACGTTTTGGTCCTTATAATGAAAAGCAATTTAATGAACAAAAAGATGCATTTAAAATTAAGGTACCTTTTCAAAATGTAGATTCATACATAAAAGAAAAGAAAAAACAGTCAGCATAATATTTTTAACGCTGACTGTTTTTTCTTTTATGTTTTTAAAAATCCCCTACTCAGAAAGTGAGATATTAAAAGTTTGTGCCTCTTTTACAACATCTTGCGTTTCTGTATCTGCTGCGACTGCATTATCTGTTGTAAACTTAATATCCTTTACCTTTTCTTTTCCATCATCAAGTATTAAGCCGATAATACCATCTCTTGTTTCACCAGGCTTATAGTCTTCCCTTGATACATTTTTTGTACCAACGAGCGTATCTTCATCATATAAAAAGTTTTGAGTTGCAACTTTAAAATGTTGCTTATCATTAATCGTAACATCATTCATAGAGAAAAATTGCATATTTTTATTCCCGCTATTTTCCACCTTATATGTAATTTCAACGTAACGAATCGTATCACTAATCTCTGTACCACTTATCGATGCATATAACTCCGCATCTTCTTGACTTACTTTATCTCCTAATCTACGCTTTACTTCTTCAGGAGTTAATGCCGTAAATACTTTTAATGTATTTTTTGCATCTTTACTCATTTGCGATAAAGAGATTACTTTTACATCTTGTATGTGAATTTTCATTGGTGCTACTTCAAATGTTTGATTTACAGATTGAATCTGTTCTAACTTAAAAGTACCCCACCCTGTTTCTTTCACTTTTTGTCCTACTTTTTTCAGCTCACGCCCACCATATTCTTTTGTTTCAGGAATAGATTCTTTCTTCTTCGGTTCAACTTTCTTTTCTTCTTGATGGAAGCAACCACTTAACATAAGAAGAAAACTACATAAAACAAAAATATTTTTCCATGCTTTCATCATATAATTTCTCCTAACACTATCATTCATTAATATAAATTAGTCCTTTGCTTTGTAGACTATAGAAACAATGAGAAGTCCACAAAACGAACTTGTCAGTCCAGATACTATTATACCCCCTATTTGGAAAATATGAAAATAGGGATCTACAAACGCGTAAACGATAAATACTAGAGCTGCGAAAATGATTGCCGAAACCCAATACTTCCTTTTTTCTGAAGCTATCATAATATCTTTCCCTGTTTCATCTTTATACTTCCATAATACGTATAATAGGAATAAGAAACCAACACATGTACTCCCGTGTTGCATATATTTATACACCGGGATACTATGTAATTCCCTTTGTAACAATGGTATTTCCATAACGAAGTAGCCTGTCTTATGAGTAAACGCATCCCAAACGACATGCGTGAGCATACCAAATAAAGCAGAATAGCAAAATACAAAGAAATCCTTCCATGTATGAAGCCCCCACCTCTCATCTACTGCATATGCAAAATAGCCAGCAAACGGTTTAGGTAAATGTGTTATAAACGGCTTTTTTAAAATGTAATGATACATATATGCTAACAGAAATACAAGTGGTAAATTTAAATATAAGAATCCAAGCCATGTATGCCCAATAACACCATACGGTCTAAAGTGTAAAAAATATTCAAAATCAGGCGCCATACTGCCTAATATAAGAGCCGTTACTGAAATATATTTGGACTGCTTTTTCACAAAAGGAAGGACTGCTGCTGGATGCGCAAATGTAAACGGCATGTTTTAACTCCTTTTCATATCTTCAATAGAATACCATCTATCATAACGAGAGAATTGATCTTGATGCAATATTTATTTTCACATTGGAATATGATAGTTTACATGTTATAATCCACATAAAATATTCAGAAAATAAGGAGAGGTTCACGTGTCATTAACACTTGCTTTTTTCTCATTCTGCTTATCTTCTTTGTACTTACATACATCGGCTTTTTTCTGTGGAAGCACTTAAAAATTATAAAATATATGCCTGCTCTCGTTGGTTTTATAAGCGTTCTTTTTATTTTCATATGGAGGAGAATGACTTTAAGCTGGGAAGGTCTTGGCTTTGGCGCACTTCAATATACAATACTATTTGCAAGCTGTCTTACCCTTGTATTTGCTGCTTTTTTAGAATCAAAATCCGTTATGAATTGAGGTTTATATATTGATTGACGTACCCTTTTTAAAAAATGTCACATTAAAAAAAGAAAATATCCCTAGTTTTTCCGCATATCCTTACTGTCTACCCGCTATCCGAACTTTACAATCACTTGCCTTCCATCCAAATGTAACATTCATTATTGGAGAAAACGGAACGGGAAAATCAACATTACTCGAAGCAATTGCAATCGCTTTAGGATTTAATGCAGAAGGTGGAACGAAGAATTTCCGCTTTAGCACAAACGATTCACATTCATCTTTACATGAATACCTTCGAATTTCTAAAAGTTTCAATACACCAAACGACGGTTTCTTTCTTCGTGCTGAATCATTTTATAACGTTGCTTCTTATATTGATGAGATGGATGCTGATCTAGAAGCACGCGGGAATCCAGTTATTGACTCATATGGTGGTATCTCACTACACAAACAATCACACGGCGAATCATTCTTTTCCTTATTTATGAACCGTTTTTCAGGACAAGGTTTATACATTTTAGATGAGCCTGAGGCCGCTCTATCACCAATGAGGCAACTTTCCATGCTTATTCGAATGCACGAACTAGCGGAACAAGGTTCACAATTTGTTATCGCGACGCACTCTCCTATTTTAATGGCTTATCCTGAATCCACTATATATTCTTTAACACAAGAAGGGATTCATGAATCCACATTAGAAGAAACCGAGCATTACCAAACGACAAAACTTTTCTTTGAAAATCGTGATCGATTATTTCATCATTTATTTGATTCTTAATAAAAAAGAAGCAGCGATTGCTGCTTCTTTTTTATAGTGCTTCTATAAATAATGCTACCCCAATACCGCCACCGACGCATAGAGAGGCAATTCCTTTTTCTAAACCGCGTCTCTTCAATTCATGAATTAAACTTACAGTAATACGAGCTCCTGTACAACCGATTGGATGTCCAAGTCCTACACCGCTACCGTTTACATTCACTTTTTCACGGTCTAAACCTAATTCTTTCTCTACAGCTAGGTATTGAGCCGCGAAAGCTTCATTAATTTCCAGTAAATCAGCATCTTCTAATGACCAATCTACTTTTTCTAACCCTTTACGAATTGCTGGTGCTGGTCCAATACCCATAATTTTCGGATCTACTCCAGCTACTGAATATCCAACAATTCTAGCTAACGGCTGTAAGCCTTTTTCTTTCGCTTTTTCTTCGCTCATTAATACTAGAACCGCACTTCCATCATTAAGGCCAGATGCATTCCCTGCCGTTACAGATCCATCTTTACGGAAAGCTGGTTTTAATCCTGCTAATTTTTCCGCTGTAATATCTGCACGTGGATGTTCATCCTTCGAAAATACTATTTCTTTTCTACGTTCTTTTATCGTAATAGGAACAATTTGCTCGTCAAAATATCCAGACTCGATTGCTTGCAGTGCCAATGTATGACTACGAAGCGCAACTTCATCTTGTTCCTCTCTTGTAATTTCATATTGGTCAACTAAATTTTCAGCCGTTTCACCCATCATAATATGGTGAATCGGATCTTCTAGTACTTCCCACACCGTATCACGAATTTCTCCGTGCTGTAGACGTTGTCCCCAGCGGTGCTGTTTTAATGCATAAGGGCTTGAGCTCATTGCTTCTACTCCACCTGCAATTACAACATCACTTACACCTAATTGAATTTGCATTGCAGCTGACATAATTGCTTGCATACCCGAAGAACATTGACGTTGGATTGTATAACCCGTAACTGTGTCAGGAAATCCTGCCGCTAATGCAGCTGTTCTTGCAGTATTTGCTTCATCAGTTCTTTGAATACAATGACCTAAAATTACTTCATCAACTTCGTGTGGTTCTACCCCGCCTCGTTTTACAGCTTCCTGAAGTACAGGAACCGCTAATTCTACTGGCGTTACATTTTTTAGCGCTCCTCCAAAAGTTCCAATTGGCGAACGAACTGCAGCTGTAATAACAACATTATGCATTTTGCACTTGCCCCTCTCTTATGTACCCTAGTCAGTTTTTAGGTGAAATTCCATAAGATGTATGTCTACATCTATCATACTATAAACATACTAAAAAATCAAAATATTTAATATAATAAAAATAGAAGGAATTAACCTTCTATTCTGTTAATGCATATAAAAATTTTTGTAAAATTTTCTCTGTCGTTTCATTCAATTTTGGTAACTTATCTACCGGAAAATATTGAAGCTTCAATCCCTCATGATCAAGCCTTAATTCTCCACTCACATGATGCCCCTGATACAGATGAATAACATTAAAAATTTCATCCCCATTAGGATAACGGAAATATACTTCCTTTCCTGATAAGACACCTAGAAATTGCATAATTTTTGCAGTTAATCCCGTCTCCTCGAATAATTCTCGGCGAGCAGTTTCTTCCGTCGTTTCTCCTAGTTCCATCGCGCCGCCAGGTACACCCCAATCATATGTATCTGACCGATATTGAAGCAATACTTCTTGATTATCATTTAGTATAATTATTGCTGATCCAACAAGAATAAGTGGTCTTGTCCCAACGACTTTGCGTAACTCTTCAATATACCCCAATATGTAAACTCTCCTTTCCTCACCCTTCCTTATCATAACAAAATTTTTCTCCTTTTGTTGATGTAATTTCAAAGAAAAAAAAGGAAGCTTTCGCTTCCTTTTTTCCAATTTTATTTCTTAAAACTTTCATATTTTACAGCTTCAAAAGCTTCTTCAATTTCATCATTACGATAATGAACGTATGTAAAACGCCCTAATTCTACTAATCTTGCTATTTCTTGTAACGCTTTATGTTGCTCATATGTTTCCTCCAGCTTAATATGTACATAAAACTTCATTAATGGATATTCATATAAAGGTTCTCCCACCTCTACATATACATCTTCAACCCCTTGTACAACTCTTACATAACTCGCAAATTGATAAAGTGCTTCTCTGTCTGAAACGATTTTTAATGTATACATATATTCTCCCCCTTTTCTTTACTATATCAAAAAGATGACCACACCATGTTATAGAACTATGAAATTTTTTCGACTTGTAATAAACAAGGCTTTTATCCATACATAGGGTCTTTTCCCAACATATATTATAGAAAGAATTTTTTCAGTTGAGGTGTTCCTTATGGATCCATACGTCAATATATGTATTTGCATTACTCCAGGCGCCGATATTTCTGATGACCGTATCGCAAAAGATTTAGCAGTTGCAGAATCAATTTGGCACCCCATTACATTTCAAATTAAAGACGTAATTATTTTAAATGAACTTTTTCGTTTTTCTGACCGTGAAATTAGTTATAAAAATTCTATTCAAAGTCAGGAAAAATTAGCATCCTTTTTCCAAACATGTGTAAATGAAGCTCCTGCATGCGACCTTTACATTTGTTATATTGGCAGTGATTATTTCAAAGAAACAGCCGTAATTGCCTGCGCGTACTCTTTAGCCAAACAACAGCAACTTACTGGTTATATCGTTTTAACAAATTCGGCTGCTCCCATGAAAAATATATATACGCTCGCTCACGAAGTCGGTCATATTTTATTTACAAGACGTGTTCATGGAAAACTTACTCACGCAGATCCTCATTCCCCAACTGGCTCGGAGCACCATCCTTCTCCAACAAATCTTATGTACCCTATCGTACCTCGTCCTGAAAACGTCCATATTCAATCCCTATTAACAAACGAACAAAAAGCACTCTCTTTACAAAGTTCTTTATTACAAAGAAAAAAACAGTAACTGTCATGTTACTGTTTAAAACAATTTATTCCAATTAATAAACGATATACCGGCTGCAAAGGATACACTATACACCTAAAACGAATCCCTCTAAAAATCAAAATATAGTATTTCTTTGGAAATAATTTTTTGTATATCCAGAGCAGCCACTTTTTTGAAATACTAGTTTACACTTTTTCTCTCTTCAATTTTTAAAGACCATCTCATTAACCCATATATACTTCCATACATAAGTAATATCTTTGCAATTCCCCAAAATACATTTTTTTCTTCTAATCCTTTAAATATAAACATAATCGCTAAAGGAACAATTAGCACCAAAACACCCATCCAACCAAGGACATACACTTCTCCAACGAAAAGTAATAAAAAGATACTTGCTGCTAATATGTATGTTTGCATTGTCGATAATTGCAAAATAGGTGTACCGTACCATTTATCAACAAACATCAATAATACTAATAATAAAATGGGAACCATTACTATTATGTAAATAATTCCGAACTCTACAAATTTATTTTTAAAAGAAGACATTCTAAACGCAACAATGGTTCCAATAATCGTAATGATTAAGACGATAGGATAGCCAATTAACTGTATATTCGTTAGTGTAAATTGCTGATTTGGATTATTAAATAAAATATGAGTTAATATCCAATACCCGCCAATACCAATTATCATCGCAAGAATACTCTTTATACTCCCACCTTTATCCTTCTCCATCTCTTTCGCCAATTCTTCCGCATACTCTTTTGGTGAATCACCAAATATATCCGTTACCGTCTTTCCCTCTTTCTCACCTTCTATTAAATGAAGCTCTGCATCTTCTATAAAAGCGTCCACATCTTCTTCTTTCATTCCTTTTGTTATTAAATACACTTTCGTATCGATTAAAAACTTTTCTCCTTCTTTAGAAATCTGCATGATAACCCCTCCCTTATTTAACCGTTACTCTTCTATTCGTCTTCATCATAATTTCAAGGAAAATTAAAATAAACAAACTTCCGTATAAACATATAATTTGAAATAACATTGGCATAAGATCTTCTGATGTGAATGTTTTAAACAGTAACATAATAGAAAGTGGAATAATTAAATATAAGTTTTTAAACCATCCTTCAAAATACATATTTATCGCTACTGTGATGACAAATATACCTCCAGCTAATATATAGCTTTGCGTTTGAGTGAATATAAACATTTTGGTAGGATATATCACATCTAATATTGTTACAGCCCCTATTAGAAACATTGGTACGATCATAACTAAAGCCCACATAGAAAACCACGTTTTTGTAAAACTTGTTACGAAGGTCATTTTGCGAAGTAGAAAATTAGGACCCATTACAGCTACAATCAATGTAAAGCTATAGCCAATGCACTGAATAAGTGACATCTGTAATAATCCGTTATTCACTATTAGGATAGAAGCAATAATCCAAAACGATACGATATTCATTACTGTAAAACCAATTTGCTTCCACGTTTCCTGTCTATCCTTTTCCATTACTTTTACAAGTTCATTTGCATATTCTTTCGGTGAGCTTCCGAAAATATCTTCTACACTTTTCCCATCACTCTCACCCTCGATTAAATGAAGTTCTGCATCTTCTATAAAATTTTCAATATCGCTTTCTTTCACACCCTTTGCCACTAAAAATAATCTCATATCTAATAAAAACTTTCGTGCTTCACTTGATATCATTATTTTTTTCTCCCCTTCCCCTCAAGTAGACGCTCTACACTACTTTGCATCGCTTCCCAGCGATCCATAAATTCATGAAGTGCTTCCTCGCCTTTTTCTGTTAATGTATAATATTTTCGCTTTGGGCCAGATGGAGATTCCTTCATTACACTTGTTATTAATCCTTCCTTTTGCATTCGTATTAATAACGGATAAATACTTCCCTCACTCGCCATTGTAAAGCCATACTTCGCTAGCTTTTCACTCATTTCATAACCGTATATTTCACCTTCAGAAATAATAGCAAGTAAGCATCCTTCTAAAATCCCTTTCAGCATTTGACTTGTCGACATAATTCAAATCCTCCCACTATCTTGTTTTACAAGATAGATAAGCGTAAGTATCTTGCTTTACAAAATAGTATAGCAGAGACTATTTTGCAAAACAAGATAGCTAACAATATTTTTCCAAATCTTTGCAGGATTTTTATTATCCCCTCTCTAAATAGAGCAATATGAGAACTTTATTACGAAGGGATGTTTTTCACCATGGTTACAAATCGAGTTGTCTTTTTAACAGGTGCTGCAAGCGGTATTGGTTATGAAATGGGAAACGCTTTCGCAAAAGAAGGTGCAAAAGTTGTGATTACCGATCGTCTTGAAGAACGTGCAAAAGAAGCTGCTGAACAATTACAAAAAGAAGGCTATCAAGCTATCGGTTTAAAATGTGATGTTACATCTGAAGAAGAAATTACCGCTGCAATTTCTCAAACCGTTACTCATTTCGGTTCATTACATATATTAATTAACAACGCAGGAATGCAGCACGTTTCACCAATTGAAGATTTTCCAACTGAAAAGTTTGAACTACTTATTAAAATTATGCAAATCGCTCCTTTTATCGCAATTAAGCATGCCTTCCCAATCATGAAAAAACAAAAGTATGGCCGAATTATTAATGTAGCCTCCATTAATGGCCTCGTTGGATTTGCAGGAAAATCCGCCTACAATAGCGCGAAGCATGGCGTAATCGGATTAACAAAAGTTGCTGCTTTAGAAGGCGCTACTCACGGAATTACCGTTAATGCGCTTTGTCCTGGTTATGTCGATACCCCACTTGTACGTAATCAACTACAAGATTTAGCTACTACACGAAATGTACCACTTGAAAATGTTTTAGAGGATGTCATTTATCCACTTGTACCACAAAAGCGCCTATTACAAGTACAAGAAATCTCTGATTATGCTATGTTTTTAGCGAGTGAAAAAGCAAGAGGTATAACTGGTCAAGCAGTTGTTATCGATGGTGGCTATACTGCTCAATAAAAATAAAGTTTGCTCACGAAGAGCAAACTTTATTTTACTTTCTATCGCGAGGACCTTCCTACTTTAGTAATTGTTTAGGAAGTTTCTCGATTGCAACAATTACCCCATCTAATTTACTTTCAATACGATGGAGTAAATATAATGTTACAACAATCGGAAACCCTACATTACCTATCATCCTGATCCATTCTTCCATCTTTCTCTCCTCCTTTCATTATATAAATAAGAGTGAGAAATACATTTAGGCATAAAAAAACAAGCTATTATGTATTAGCTTGCTTTTCAAATAATAATGCAATTTCCTGTTTATAATCTCCTCGTACAATACCTTTCTCGGTAATAATACCTGTAATTAATTCATTTGGTGTTACATCAAATGCTGGATTATAAACAGTAGTTCCAACTGGTGCCACTTGTTTTCCAAAAATTTTCGTAACTTCTGTCTCGTCTCTTTCTTCAATAACAATTTCAGCGCCTGTTTGTTTCGTAATATCAAATGTCGATAACGGAGCTGCAACGTAAAATGGAATATCGAAATACTTTGCTAATATAGCTAAATTCATTGTTCCGATTTTATTTGCTGTATCTCCATTTGCGACAATTCGGTCCGCTCCTACAATAATCGCGTTTATTTCTTTCGTTTGAATAGCATGCGCTGCCGTATTATCTGTAATAAGTGTTACATCAATATTTGCCTGTTTTAATTCCCAGGTCGTTAAACGCCCCCCTTGTAAAACCGGTCTCGTTTCACACGCATACGCATGTAAACGTACACCTTTTTCTTTCCCAATATAAAACGGTGCTAATGCAGTACCATATCTAGCAGTTGCAATACTTCCAGCGTTACAAATTGTTAAAATGTTATCACCGTCTTTAAAGCATGTTAATGCATGTTCTCCAATACTCCGGCATACCGCTTCATCTTCTTGCTGAATGAGAAGCGCTTCTTCTTCTAATTTTCTTTGTGCTTCTTTTATTGTAGTAATTTCTCGAATTGATTCTCTCATACGATCGATTGCCCAAAATAAATTGACTGCTGTTGGGCGTGACGTTCCTAAATAATTACAATCTCTATTAAACTTCTTTTGAAATTCTTCCATATGTACAGTATTATATTTTTTTGATGCAAGTGCCAAGCCAAATGCAGCTACAATTCCAATTGCAGGTGCTCCTCGTACTTCTAGCATGACAATACTTTTCCACACCTCTTCAATCGTCGTTAATGTTTTGTATTCTGTACTATGCGGCAAATTTGTTTGATTTAATACTGCAATGGCATCACCTTTCCAACTGACAGATCTCGGAACAGTAACAATTGTACTCATGCTTTTATCCCTCCAAAAACTGTCTGTTGAAATAATGTTCGGAACAGTTGAATATCAGCGCTCTTAGATTCATATTTTATTAGTTCTTTACCTAAGGATAACGCTTGTTTCTTAGCTTGAATTCTCGTTTCTTTATTTGCTATTCCATCTAAATCAGCTACATGCGCTAAGCCAATTGTTCTACGGATAAGCTCACATCCGGCAAATCCAACGGCATCCGTAAAAATATTTTGCAAAATTATTGGCAACCATTGTTTCTCTTTCGTATATGCTTCTACACCTTCTCCAATCCATAGCTTCGTAAAAGCTTCTACAAAATAACTCCATGTTTTCTCAATATGGAAAAATAGCACACTTCTTTTTTCCTCTTCACGGGATAGTGCATTTAATAATAAATTTGCAATAAATTGGCCAAGATCAAATCCAAATGGACCATATGTTGCAAATTCGGGATCAATTACTTTCGTTTCAGCAGGTGATGAAAAAATACTACCAGTATGTAAATCACCATGAATAAGCGCTTCTTTTCTTGTTAAGAACTTATATTTATACTGTGCTACTTTTAATTTTAAATTTTTGTCACTCCACAGTTCATCCACCGCTAGTTGTAACTCTGGTTCATAATCATTCGTATCATAATGACTAAACGGATCTGTAAACACTAAATCTTCTGTAATTTTGCAAAGGTCTGGGTTTACAAATGCACCTTCTAGTACCCTTTTCTCTTCTGACTCTAACCCGAAATCTGAAGTATAAAACAAAACATGTGCTAGAAAACGACCAATATGTTGGGATAAAAGTGGGTACTCCTCTCCATCTATTAATCCTTTTCTTGTAATTGTTAGCCTCGATAAGTCTTCTATGACCGTTACTGCTAACTCTTCATCATGACTGTACACTACCGGCACATATTCCGGCACATACTTCGCAAAAATTTGTAATGCTTTACTTTCAATCGTCGCTCTTTTTATAGACAGTGGCCAGCTCTCACCAACTACTTTCGCATATGGCAGTGCTTGTTTTATTATAATAGACTTCTCTCCATCATCTAATTTGAACACGTAATTTAAATTTCCATCTCCAATTTCATGACAAACTACATTTGCTTTCTTTTCAAAATAACCGTGTTCTTTCGCATATTGTATAGCTGTCGTTTCAGTTAATGAATAATATCCCATCGTCTTCTCCCCCTTTTTTAATTCAGAGGTTTTTCTGACGTAGAAAAACCTCTTTCCACAAAGAAAGAGGTTTGAAGTTTATCTTCTCCCCTCTTATCTGCCAGAAAGGTTTACTTTCTGCTGGAATTAGCACCGTGCCTTTTGGCGTAAATAAACGCCCCATTTCACAATGGTATTACGGTCGGTTGCTGGGCTTCATCGGGCCAAATCCCTCCACCTGCTCTTGATAAGAGTTGTATAATTTTTCGAATTTTTAACTTTATGTTGAAGACTATACCAAGAATAAAAATCACTTGTCAACATTTTATTTGTATAATTCTGGACGACGATCTGCAAAAACTGGAATTCCTTTGCGTACTTCTTTAATTTTCTCAAAATGAAGCTCTCCAAATAAAATTGATTCTTCTTCATTCGCTTCTACAACAACTTCGCCCCAAGGATCGACAATTAAAGAATGACCGGCAAACTCATTATTCGGATCCTTTCCTGCCCTATTACATGCAACAACATAACACTGATTTTCAACTGCTCTTGCTTGCAGTAACAAACGCCAATGCGCTAAACGAACCAATGGCCATTCTGCTACAACAAATAAAACTTTTGCACCTTTAGCAGTATGAACGCGCATCCACTCTGGAAAACGAATATCATAACAAATTGTGCCGGCGCACTCTACATCATCTAGCCTAAATTCACCTGTACTATTTCCAGCGATTAAATATTTATGTTCATCCATAAGCTGAAATAAGTGCACTTTACTATATTCATTGACTAGTTCTCCTTCCTTGTTTACCACATACATTGTATTTGTAACACCTTGCTCTGTTTGCTTCGCTATAGAACCACCGACAATATGTACACCATATTGCTTCGACCATTCTTTCAGCTTTTCTTTCGTTTGCAATCCATCCCTATCTGCAATTTCAGTAAGCCTCGTTAAATCATATCCCGTTGTCCATAGTTCTGGTAAGACAATCACATCTGGTCTTTCCTTCATCGCTTCGCTTATTTTATTTTTAGCATTCTCAATATTTTTTTCTACATCTCCAAAGACAATATCCATTTGAATACATGCGACTTTCATTTTGTCAGCCCCATTCTTAATTTTTTCTTTACAAAATACTGGAAAGATTATATCATTTGTCACTAGAATTGTAACAACTTTCAAAAGAGGTGGAAAGTATGAAATTATTTCAACCTTCTGAGATAGTAACATCATTGCCTACACAATTTTTTGCTTCACTTGTTGCAAAAGTTAACAAAGTCGTTGCAGCTGGTCACGATGTTATTAATCTAGGTCAAGGTAATCCAGATCAACCAACACCGCAGCATATCGTAAAAGCTTTACAAGATGCTGCTGAAAAGACCATTCATCATAAATATCCGCCATTTCGCGGACACGAAAGTTTAAAAGAAGCCGTGGCAACATTCTATCAACGCGAATATGATGTAGTAGTAAATCCAAAAACAGAAGTTGCTATTTTGTTTGGTGGAAAAGCTGGATTAGTAGAATTACCAGTTTGTTTTACAAACCCTGGTGATACTATTCTCGTTCCAGATCCAGGCTATCCAGATTATTTATCAGGAGTTGCTTTAGCAAAAGCACAATTTGTAACAATGCCGCTACTTGCAGAAAATAATTTTTTACCAGAATATACGAAAATTGATGCCACTACCGCTGAGCATGCAAAGTTAATGTTTTTAAACTATCCAAATAATCCTACCGGTGCTACTGCATCAAAAGATTTCTTTGATGAAACCATTCATTTTGCTAATGAACATAATATATTAGTCGTTCATGATTTTGCTTACGGTGCTATTGGATTCGATGGTCAAAAACCTGTTAGTTTCTTGCAAGCAGACGGTGCTAAAGATACAGGTATTGAAATTTACACTCTATCGAAAACTTTCAATATGGCTGGATGGCGCATCGCTTTTGCTGTGGGGAATGAAAGTGTGATTGAGACAATTAACTTATTACAAGATCATATGTATGTTAGTATTTTTGGTGCAGTTCAAGATGCTGCCCGCGAAGCACTATTAAGTTCACAGTCTTGCGTAATAGACCTTGTAAATAGTTACGAATCTCGAAGAAACGCTCTTGTTTCAGCTTGTCACTCAATTGGTTGGAATGTAGACATTCCAACAGGCTCATTCTTTGCATGGCTTCCTGTTCCGAAAGGATATACATCTGAGCAATTTTCTAATATTTTACTAGAAAAAGCACACGTTGCAGTTGCTCCTGGTGTTGGATTTGGTGAACATGGTGAAGGATATGTCCGTGTTGGTCTCTTGCATACAGAAGATAGATTACGAGAAGCCATTAATCGAATTGATAAATTAAATTTTTTCAAAAAGTAATTGACAACATGAAAAATATCTGACAAAATTCAGTTATCTTAAAAATTTAAACATTTCTAAATACTTCTTATCAAGAGCAGGTGGAGGGACGAGCCCGACGAAACCCGGCAACCGATCTACAATTGTAGACACGGTGCTAATTCTCGCAGCATTATGCTGACAGATAAGGAGCTGGTTGTAAAAAAACCTCTCCTTAGCTGAGAGGTTTTTTTATTTAACTAGGAGGTTTTAACAATGAGCGGAATTATAGCAACGTATTTAATCCATGATGATTCACATAACTTAGAAAAAAAAGCCGAGCAAATTGCACTCGGTTTAACAATTGGCTCTTGGACTCATTTGCCACACTTATTGCAAGAACAATTAAAACAACATAAAGGCAACGTCATTCATGTTGAAGAACTAGCTGAACAAGAACATACCAATTCGTATTTACGTAAAAAAGTTAAACGCGGGATTATTAAAATCGAATATCCGTTATTAAACTTCAGTCCGGACTTACCAGCAATTTTAACAACTACATTCGGAAAGCTATCACTTGATGGCGAAGTGAAATTAATCGACCTAACATTTTCAGAAGAGTTAAAACAATATTTCCCTGGTCCAAAATTCGGGATAGATGGTATTCGAAATCTTTTACAAGTTCATGAGCGTCCCCTTTTAATGAGTATTTTTAAAGGAATGATTGGGCGAAATATTGGGTATTTAAAAACGCAATTACGCGATCAAGCAATTGGTGGTGTAGATATAGTAAAAGATGATGAAATATTATTTGAGAATACATTAACACCACTTACGAAACGCATTGTATCTGGAAAAGAAGTTTTAGAATCCGTATATGAAACATACGGACATAAAACGTTATATGCCGTAAATTTAACAGGACGAACTTTTGATTTAAAAGAAAATGCGAAACGCGCAGTGCAAGCTGGGGCAGATATTCTATTATTTAATGTATTTGCTTACGGACTAGATGTACTACAATCACTTGCAGAAGATGATGAAATCCCAGTTCCTATTATGGCACACCCTGCTGTAAGTGGTGCTTATTCAGCATCCAAGTTATATGGAGTTTCCTCTCCATTATTACTAGGAAAGCTACTACGTTATGCTGGGGCTGACTTTTCATTATTCCCATCTCCATACGGAAGTGTTGCACTAGAAAAAGAGGAGGCTCTTGCCATCTCAAAACATTTAACTGAAGACGATGCATTTTTCAAGAAGAGTTTTTCTGTTCCGTCTGCTGGTATTCACCCTGGTTTCGTTCCCTTTATTCTACGAGATTTCGGTAAAGATGTTGTTATTAATGCTGGCGGCGGGATACATGGGCATCCAAGTGGGGCGCAAGGGGGCGGTAAAGCTTTCCGTACTGCAATTAATGCTACTTTGCAAAATACACCACTCCATGAAGTAGATGACATAAATTTGCATAGTGCACTACAAATATGGGGAAATCCCTCTCATGGGGTGAAATTATGAGTATTCAAGTATTTTGTGATTTCGATGGCACGATTACAAATAATGATAACATTATGTCCATTATGGAAAAATTCGCACCACCAGAAGCCGAAGAAGTAAAGAATAGAATTTTATCACAAGAGCTATCTATTCAAGAAGGTGTTTCTCAATTATTTCAATTAATACCTACTAGTCTACACGATGATATGATTCAATTTTTAATAGAAACTGCTGAAATCCGTAGTGGTTTTCAGGAATTTATACAATTTGTAAATGAAAATAACATTTCTTTTTACGTTATATCAGGTGGAATGGATTTCTTCGTCTATCCACTCTTACAAGGAATCATTCCAAAAGAGCAAATTTACTGTAATGAAACAGACTTTTCAAGTGAATTCATTACAGTTAAGTGGCCTCATCCTTGTGATCATCATTGTCAAAATCATTGCGGATTATGCAAATCATCTTTAATCCGTAAATTAAGTGATACGAATGACTTCCATATTGTGATTGGAGATTCAATTACTGATTTACAAGCTGCGAAACAAGCAGATAAAGTATTTGCTCGCGACTTCCTTATTACAAAGTGTGAAGAGAATTATATTGCTTATACACCGTTTGAAACATTTCACGATGTTCAAACCCAATTAAAACATTTGTTGGAGGTGAAATCATGAAACAACTTTTTCGTCAATGGTATGACTTAAGCGAGATAAAAAAAGAATTAACAACACGAAATTGGTTTCCAGCAACGAGTGGTAATATTTCTATAAAGGTTAGTCATGAGCCACTTACTTTTCTTATTACAGCAAGCGGTAAAGATAAAACAAAAACAACTCCAGATGATTTTCTATTAGTAGATCATCTAGGGCTTCCCGTATTAGAGACTGAATTACGCCCTTCAGCAGAAACAATATTGCATACACATATTTATAACAATACGAATGCCGGGTGCGTACTTCATGTTCATACAACTGATAATAATGTCATCACAAATTTATATAGTGATGCAGTCACCCTTCAAAATCAAGAAATTATTAAAGCTCTCGATATTTGGGAAGAAGGTGCCACAATTCACATTCCTATTATTGAAAACCATGCCCATATCCCAACGCTTGGAGAAAACTTCCGAAAGCATATACAAGGAGATTCGGGAGCAGTATTAATTCGTAACCACGGTATTACCGTATGGGGCCGAGATAGCTTTGATGCAAAGAAAAGATTAGAAGCTTATGAGTTTTTATTCCAATTTCATATAAAACTATTATCAATTCAAGGAGGCGTTTCTAATGGCGCAAATTCGTATTCATGAAGTAAATACTCGCATAGAAAATGAAGTAGAAGTATCTAAATTTCTACAAGAGGAAGGCGTTTTATATGAGAAATGGAACATCTCTAAACTTCCTACTTATTTAAATGAAAATTATTCATTAACAGATGAAAACAAGGCTGAAATATTAGCTGTGTTTTCAAAAGAAATCGCTGATGTTTCAGCGCGCCGAGGTTATAAAGCACATGATGTAATTTCACTTTCAAATAGCACACCTAACCTTGACGAATTATTAATTAATTTCCAAAAAGAACACCATCATACCGATGATGAAGTTCGCTTTATTGTTAGTGGACATGGCATCTTTGCCATTGAAGGAAAAGATGGCAAATTCTTTGACGTTGAACTTGAGCCAGGCGATCTCATATCTGTTCCAGAAAATGCAAGACACTATTTTACCTTGCAAGATGATCGTCAAGTTGTAGCTATTCGTATTTTTGTTACAACTGAAGGCTGGGTTCCGATCTATTAAGGTAGTTAGTTGAATAAAAGGACTTGGATCCCCTTTTCCAACCTTTTATTCACTCTACATATATACATCCTCCTATAGAACAGGCTTATTTCAAAAAATGAAATAAGCCTGATTTTTTATGTACCTAACCATACGATTCCTTTCGTTCAAAAAAACAACCTCCCCCTTCTATTTTTTAAGTGTATTTCTGAACATTTATTGAACTTTTTTTGAATTTTTTCTGAAAATTCTGTTTTGTTTATGGTATACTACTATTAAATAAAAAGGAAAAGAATATCGCAAACAGAGGGGGATAATCATGAGTTTACTTATCGCACTTATACTAGGGGTTACGTGTGGAGCACTTCCTGTTATTCTAGGAGCTATTATGGAAGAGTTAGAAGTTGGTGTTTTAGGTTTTGTCGCATCTTGTGTAAGCGCTTTATTTTTTGGTTTATTCGGTGCTATTCCTGTTTCAATTCTGTGTGCATTTTATATAGTACGCCATGCTCGTGCAAAACAATTTGGTCCTAATCACATCGCGCAAGTTATTCCATTCCCAATTGAACGATGCCGCCGAGCTTCTAGCTTATAATTATAAAAATTAAATATACCTAAATAAATAAAAGTCCTCAAATGAGGACTTTTATTTATTTTCTTCTAGAAATTGAAACAATTCTTGTAAATGTAGGACATCTTCACTATAGCTAACAGATACGTGACATATACCGTCAATCTCTGCTTGCATATAAAGATCAACCCCATCTCGATCATATTTCAATGCCAAATAAAACTCCATTTCTTCTAACATCTTTTTTGAAGTTCGAATAACATAATGCCCCTTCTCATCTCTTCCATATTCGAATTCCGGCTCAAAATCATATTTTTGTTTAAAAGCTTCTTTTTGTTTTGCACTAATTTGTATACAAGTTGCTCGCTGAACAGTATCAATCATCTCATCAAATTTTTGAAGATCCATCTCATTTACCCCCTTATGTATTTTTTGTATAAAACTTGTGTTCCGCTATTCTCTTCCCCATCTTTCATTAACTCTTCATACAATTCCTTCGCCAAACTTAAACCTGGTACTGGCAATTGCAATTTTTCAGCCTCATCTAAAGCTATCTTCATATCTTTCATAAAATGCTTTACATAAAACCCTGGTTCAAAATCTCCCTTTAACATTCGAGGAGCTAAGTTACTCAATGACCAGCTACCTGCTGCTCCCGTTGAAATACTCTCTAATACTTTATCTGGGTCTAGTCCAGCTTTTTTCGCATAAGCAACAGCTTCACATACTCCAATCATGTTAGAAGCAATCGCAATTTGATTGCACATTTTTGTATGTTGTCCACTTCCAGCTGGTCCTTGCAACTGAATATTTGTCCCTAGTTTTTCAAATAACGGTAAACATTTTTCATATATTTCTTTTTCGCCACCGACCATAATTGCGAGCCTTGCTTCTTTCGCACCAACGTCTCCTCCAGATACAGGCGCATCTAACGTATATACATTCTTACTTTTACCGGTTTCGTTAATACGTTTTGCCAATGTTGGTGTAGATGTCGTGAAATCAATTGCTATCGTACCTTCATTTGCATTCTCCAAAATTCCATCTATCCCAAAGTACACTTCTTCTACATCATGTGGATATCCAACCATAGTCATTACAACATCAACTTGCTTCACTAACTCTTTCGGTGTATCACACCAATTCGCACCATCTTGCACTAAAGAGTCTGTCTTCGTTTTCGTTCTATTATATACATATACTTGATAGCCGTCTTGCATTAAATGACGCACCATACTTTTTCCCATTACACCAATACCGATGAAACCTATTGATACATTTTTACGTTCCATTTTCTCATCCCCTTTGTTCTAATAAATCACTTACCATCTTTCGAAACTCATTATTAAAATCATCATCTATACTATTTTTCACATTTGAAAATAATATAACAAAAGTACCTTTTTCTTTATTAAAATTATTGAAAGTGTTCCAACCAGATAGTACACCATGATTATGAAAATAATCCGAATATATGTAAAAACTATATGCATATTTTCGTTCTGTTGAAGGTGAAAACATCGCTTGTCTACTTTGTTCAGAAAGAAGTTTCCCATTTATAATCGCTTCGTCTAATTTCTTCATATCGCCAACTGTCGTATACATCTCACCGCATCCGTATAACCACTCCATTAACAATTTTTGTGCAGGTTCAAGTACATTCTCTTTCTTTACATATCCTTTAGTAAAATGCTGATCTCCCTGAACCATATTTCCCATACCAGATTCATGCATTTCTGCTTTAGTAAATATATTTTCTTTTATGTAATCTCCTAAAGGTTTTTTTGATATGCTTTCTATAATATAGGCAAGCACCATATAATTATAATCTGTATATCTCCAACCTGCGCCTGGTGAAAATTCTAATTTTTGACTTCCAATCCAATTTACTAAATTTATACGAGAAGCGGCATTCACTTTCCCTTTTCCGCTTTCTGGTAAACCTGATGTGTGTGTTAACAAATGATATAAGGTGATATTTTTATCTACCGGAAAAGAGGGAATATATTTATTTACATTATCTTGAATATTTAACTTCCCTTGTTCCTGCAGCTGTAAAATAGATGTGGCCACGACTGTTTTCGTAATAGAACCGACACGATATTTTGTTTGAGGCGTATTTTCTATCTTATTTTGAACATCAGCATATCCATATCCTTTATTCAATATAACATGCTCTTTATCTGTTACTAAAACTGTTCCATTAAATTGCTTTCCTATTAAATATTGATCTAACTTTTGAGATATACTAGCATAATCAATTTGTTTTTCTTCTTTTTCTTCTATATTCTCTTGTACTTCTGATTCAATAGTAGGATTCACCTTAGTTGTTAATACAGTGCTTTCCTTTATATTGGGATTATAGAGAAAATAGTATACTCCACCACAAACTACAGCAGACAGCGAAGCCATCGTCATTATTTTTTTATCATGTTGTTCCTCCATAATTCCTTCGTCCAAAATCCCCCCCACATTCTATTATCAAACAATAAAAAAAAATCGCAACAATTTGTTGCGAAAAATCACTTTTTTTCTTTTCTATATACACACACTTGATTTTTCCCATTTTTTTTCGCTTCATATAATGCAATATCCGCTCGTTGCATTAATTCTTCTCTTGTAATCCCTTGTTCATATAACGCGACTCCAAAACTCGCTGTTAATTTCGAAATTCCGGAGAAATGCTTTGTTTCAATGAAAAATCGTAATGATTCTGCAACCTGAAATGCTTCTTTTTCTACTGTATTAGTTACTAATATAATAAATTCTTCTCCTCCCCACCTTGCAAATACATGTTGCTGCTCCACTTTAGATTTCATAAGCTCTGCAAGCTGAATTAATGCTAAGTCACCAAAATCATGGCCATACGTGTCATTTACTGTTTTAAAATTATCTATGTCAAATAAAATAAGTGCTATTTTTTCATCGTTACGCATTGCATTATCCCATTCTGCCTCTAGTATTTGTTGGAACTTCAAACGATTATAAATCTCTGTTAACGAATCTATCATAGCAAGCCTTTCTTGTTCTTGATAGATTTCATCTAATTCTGTAATCTCTGTACACTTCACAATAAATCTTGATAAATCTTCTGGCAGTGGTGTCGCACGCAATAAAAAAGTTGACACTTCCCCTTCATAATTAGACATCTTAATTCTTCTATCATATGATAATGTATCATCTAACCATGTTATATCATGAGTTGTTGAATAGTATCCGTTTTCTCTAATAAAATGTTCAGCAAATACTAAATGTTGCTCACGATAGGCAAATAAATTTTCATATCCGAAAAACTCTAAAAAATTTGTATTACAATCAACAATCTCATCGTCTTCTACTATAAATAATAGATCATTTTGAAAATCAAACATCGTTTGAAGTAGTTCTTGTTGCAAACTTACTTGCCGCACTAAAGAAAGTTGATACAAACTCTTATTCACTTCCTCTAACACCATTTGTGGAGTCACAGGAGCTATCACAATATTACGTATTCCTAACGTAAGCACCTCTGCAAACTCGCTTGTTATCTGTTGATCCCAAATGACAATAAATGTACTCTGTGGATTATACATATTCTTTATATATTTTATTTGAGAAAAATCTGTTACATACATAATTACAATATGTGGTTTTGTTCTCTGAAACAATAATTCTCCTTCTTCAAAACTATTTGCTATAAACATACATTTTGGATGAATATTTTCTATCGTTTGTTGATGTGTGCATCCATTTTCTATATAAAGGACATTTAACTGAAGATCTTGTAATACATTTTGGAAAACCGTATTCTCTAATAAAAAATGTAGTATGTTCATCACTAGTCTTCACTCACTTCATATATCTTGTTCTACTGCATTCCTCACAAACATTTTATAAAAAAACTGTTCTCTAAATACTTTAATAAGTGAGGGATACATATTAACAAGCTAATTGAGAATGTTCTCTTCGTTTTTTCACTCTATAAATTCCTTTTCTAGTGTATGATTATAGGAATTGTATCGTTTGTATGAATGCCCTAGCTTCCTCTTTAAAACTTGACAATTAAAATAAAGATATTATATTCTTAAATTCGACAACTTACAAAATGTAAGTAGAATATATTACATGTATTTTTTTATAATTTGATATGTTACTTGGAGGATATATAATGACAAACGACAACTTTTTTAATGTTCTATACGAACGCACATCTACACGTGCATTCAACCCAGATAAAGAAATTTCATCTACAGAGTTACACGAGATTTTAAAGGGAGCTGCTCAAGCACCTTCTGCTTGGAACTTGCAGCACTGGAAATTCCTTGTATTCCAAGGTGAAGATGTACAGAAACGATTGCATCCAATTGCTTATAACCAGCAACAAATACTTGATGCTTCTGCTGTAGTCGCTATTTTAGGTGATTTAGAAGCTTATAAAAACGTTGAACCAGTTTATGGTCCAATTGTAGAACAAGGATTTATGAAAGAAGAAGCAAAAGAGCGCTTAGCTAAAAATATTGAGTCTGCATATGCTCGTGAGCAATTCCCAAGAGATGCCGCCTTTTCAAATGCATCTTTAGCAGCAATGCAACTTATGCTTGCGGCTAAAGCAACTGGCTGGGATACTTGTGCTATTGGTGGTTTCAACCCACAAGCACTTACAGAAGAATTCAATGTTTCATCTCGTTACGTACCAATTATGCTTATTACAATTGGTGAATCAACTTTAAAAGGTCATCCTGCACCACGAATGAGCGTAGAACAAGTGAGTGAATGGGCAAAATAATAAAGTGAACCTTTAATCAATGTGAGGGGCTTACTGCCTGTTAATACGGGATAAAAAAGAAACGAAGGTAATTTCATTACCTTCGTTTCTTTTTCTTCTGTCACACACCCGTAATATTACAATGTATTATTCGACATCTATACATAAAAAAACAGTAAACTTCATGCTATTCCCATACACATAAATGGCGTTTCGTGTCGAATTTTGTTAAAACATCGAAATATAACCGTGTGTTTTTGTTACAATTATGATACAATGATAACAAATAGATAACAAGAGAGGGATTTTCATTGAGTTCATACGGAAGCTTTATCGCACTTTTAAGTTACATAGTAACTGTACTGCTGTTATATTTTATTGGCGATGCTACAAACATATCAGTGTTACAATTCCCAAAAGAAGAAACGTTCCAATTAGACGCAGAAAAACATACTGCAAGATCCATTGCACCACTACTCTTAGCTCTCCCTGTATATATCATCGTTTTATATAAAAGTAAAAAAGTGTAAAGCCTACCTATTTCATTCATTTCGGTGGTCTTTACACTTTTTTGTGATATTTCCCCTATTTTAAACATCATTCCGTACTAAACACCCAGCTAGTCTTTTAAAATGAGAAAATCACCCAGAAAAAATTCCACTCTCTGTCCAGTCACTCATTACCGAACTTACATAGATTATAAGTGTGAAGGGGGTGATGAGGATTATGTTTGGATCATTTGGATGCTGTGATAACTTTAGAGACTGTCATCATCGTGAAAGAGAGTGCGACCATCGTGACCATCGCGAGAAAGAGAGAGAGAGAGAGGTAAAACCACAACAACCAGCTGTATGTAACGTGCTTGCTAGCATTTCAGTTGGAACAGAACTTTCTCTTTTAAGCATTAGAGGTAACGGAACATTCAACAATGTAATTTTTGAAGGTTTCGCTAACGGCGTTGCTCTTTTCTCTGCTTTAGCTCGTAATAACAAAGACGATAAAGATAATAATAAAGACGATAAGAACAATCAAAATCGAAATACTTTTACTGGTATTTTACGTGTATGCCCAACTGATATCGTTGCTATCGCTATCTAATTCCGTTCCTTATCCTCTATAGTAAGAAAATAAGATTTACTTTTCTCATAGAAAAAACCTGAGACCGATTTCAAATCGACTCAGGTTTTTTTATTGATTATATGCTTTTAACTAGTTCAACAACTTCTTCAGCAGTTGACATCATTAATGCTTTTTCTGCTAATGTTTCCATTTCTGCTTTTGACAACTTGCTTAGTTGTGTTCTTGCAGGAAGAATAGATGTTGCACTCATACTGAACTCATCTAAACCTAATCCTAATAATAATGGGATAGCAAGTGAATCTCCCGCCATCTCACCACACATACCAGCCCATTTGCCTTCTTTATGAGCCGCATCGATAACCATTTTTACAAGACGTAAAATAGACGGGTTATATGGTTGGTATAAGTAAGCTACTTGTTCGTTCATACGGTCTGCAGCCATTGTGTATTGGATTAAGTCATTTGTTCCGATAGAGAAGAAATCAACTTCTTTTGCGAATTGATCTGCTAATACTGCTGAAGCTGGGATTTCAACCATCATACCCACTTCAATAGAATCAGAAACAGTTGTACCCGCTTCTACAAGTTTCGCTTTCTCTTCTAATAAGATTGCTTTCGCTTGACGGAACTCATCAAGAGTTGCAATCATTGGGAACATAATTTTTAAGTTACCGTATACGCTAGCACGAAGTAATGCACGAAGTTGTGTACGGAACACATCTTGCTCATCAAGACATAAGCGAATTGCACGGTATCCTAAGAATGGGTTCATTTCTTTTGGTAAATGTAAGTATGGAAGCTCTTTATCTCCACCGATGTCCAGTGTACGAACAACAACAGGTTGACCTTCTTTTACACCTTCAAGAACTGCTTTATACGCTTCGAACTGCTCTTCTTCTGTTGGAAGATTGTCACGGCCCATGTATAAGAATTCTGTACGGTATAAACCAACGCCTTCTCCGCCATTATCGATAATACCTTGTACATCATTTGGTGTTCCGATATTTGCAACAAGCTCAACGTGATGTCCATCACTTGTTACAGTAGCTTGGTCTTTTAATTTTGCCCATTCAGTTTTTTGCTCTTCAAATTTCGCTTTCTTTTCTTCAAAAGAACGAAGAGTTTCTTCTGATGGATTTACAATTACTTCTCCATCTAAACCGTCGATGATTACGATATCGCCGTTTTGGATTTTCTCCATAACAACTTTCGTACCAACAACTGCAGGAATTTCCATAGAACGAGCCATAATTGCAGAGTGAGATGTACGTCCACCGATATCAGTTGTAAAACCTTTTGCATACTTACGGTTTAACTGAGCTGTATCAGATGGTGTTAAATCTTCAGCAATGATGATTACTTCTTCAGAAATTGTACCAGGGTTTGAGAAGTTAATTCCTAGTAAATGTGCAAGAACGCGTTTTGTTACGTCACGAATGTCCGCAGCACGTTCTTTCATATATTCGTTATCCATGTTTTCAAACATAGAAATAAACATTGATGCAACTTCATCCATTGCAAATTCAGCATTTACTTTTTCACTATTTACTTTATCTTTTACTGGGTTTACTAGTTCTGGATCATTTAACACTAATAAATGTGCTTCAAAGATCGCAGCTTTATCAGCACCCAGCTCAGCAAAAGCATGGTCCTTAATTGCTTCTAATTCAGTTTTTGCTTTTTCAAGCGCAGCGTCTAAGCGTGCAATTTCAGCAGCTTCGTTTGTAATTGATTTCTTTTCGATGTTAAATTCAGGATTCTCAAGTCTGAAAGCCTTTGCAATAGCAATCCCACTTGATGCAGCGATCCCTTGAATATTAAGAGTCATTATTCTCCTAATCCTTCGTTTTTCATAGTTTCTTCGATAGCTGCTAGTGCTTGAGCTGCATCATCACCATTTGCAGTGATTTTAATTTCTGCGTTTTGTTGAATGCCTAAAGACATAACGCCCATGATTGATTTTAAGTTAACGTTTTTTCCGTTATACTCTAAGTTAATGTCAGAACCAAATTTGCTTGCAGTGTTTACAAGTAGAGTTGCTGGACGAGCATGAATTCCTGAGTCGCTAGTTACTTTAAAGATTTTTTCCATGATAATTTATCTCCTTTAAATTACAGTATTTTTTAGTTGTATAGACGTGAGTACTACATCATCTATTGTATATAATAGGCGATGTTCGGTCAACCACATCGCCTATTATAATTATAAACATTTTGCGTCAAATTCCTACTGAATGTCAATAATAGCGTTTTCGCCCTTCTTAACATTTCCATCTTTTTTCAATTCGACTTGTTGTCCTTGTTGTAAATTCGTAAAGACAATTGGTGTAATGATAGATGGTGCATTTTCTTTTACAAATGCAAGATCTACTTTTAATAATGGTTGTCCTTGTTTCACTTTGTCGCCTTGTGCTACAAGTGCTTCAAAACCTTCACCATTTAATTTTACAGTATCAATACCGAAGTGGATTAAAATTTCTTTTCCGCCTTCAGATTGAATACCAATCGCATGCTTTGTAGGGAATACGTTGACGATCTCACCGTTAACTGGGGAAACTACTGTTCCTTCTGTTGGCTCGATTGCAAATCCGTCTCCCATCATTTTTCCTGAGAATACTTGATCAGGTACTTCTGTAATCGGTAAGATTTTCCCTTCAATTGGTGATACGATTGTTTCGTTTTCATCAACTTGTTTAGGAGTTTCTTCTACCTTTACAGGCTCTTCTTTTTCAACATGAGGTGTACGACCTGACATAATATCATGAATTTGTGATTTTAATGTGTCAGATTTCGGTCCAAAAATAGCTTGAATGTTATTTCCAACTTCAAGTACACCAGCTGCTCCAAGCTCTTTTAAGCGATCTTTGTTTACATTCTTTTGTTCGTTAACTTGAACACGTAAACGAGTAATACAAGCGTCTAAAGAAGCAATGTTTTCTTTACCACCAAGTGCTACTAATACTTCACGTGGAAGTTCTCCTGCTTCTGTTTTACCTGCGCCGTCATTCGCATTTGCTACTTCACGACCAGGTGTTTTTAAATCCCATTTACGGATTGCAAAGCGGAATCCGAAGTAGTAAATAACTGCTAGTACAAGACCAACAATAATTACCCACCACCATGCTGTACGGCCTGGCAGTACACCGAATAACATAAAGTCGATTAAACCACCAGAGAATGTCATACCAATTTTAACACCTAAAATTTGCATTGTCATAAATGATAGACCAGCGAATACTGCGTGAATTCCGAATAGTACTGGTGCTACGAATAAGAATGAAAATTCAAGTGGTTCTGTAATACCTGTTAAGAAAGATGTTAATGCAGCAGAACCTAAAATACCAGCTGCTAATTTTTTATTTTCTGGACGTGCTTCATGGTACATTGCTAATGCTGCTGCTGGAAGACCGAACATCATGAACGGATACTTACCAGTTGTAAATGTACCTGCTGTTAATTCTACACCGTCTTTTAACTGTGCCATAAAGATCTTTTGGTCACCACGGATTAATTCGCCAGCTGCATTTGTATACTGACCGAATTCGAACCAGAACGGTGAATAGAAAATATGATGTAATCCAAATGGAATTAATGAACGTTCAATTAAACCGAATATGAATGCCGCTAATGTTCTATTTGCATCAATCATTTGATGTGAGAACGTATTTAAGCCACCTTGAATGTATGGCCAAATGAAACACATGATTATACCTACTACTAAAGAGAATGTTGCAGTTGCGATCGGTACGAAACGCTTACCTGCGAAGAAACCTAAGTATGATGGTAATTCAATGTTGAAGTATTTATTGTAGCAATATGCCGCTACTATACCGATGATAATACCACCAAACACTCCCGTTTGTAGCGTTGGAATTCCTAATACGTTTGCATATGCTGGATCTGTAAATCCAATTTTTACTGGGTCTGCTCCAGAACTTGTTACTTTCACTAGCTTATCTACTTCTAAGAACACACTCATCGTTTTGTTCATAATTAAGTAGCCGACGAACGCTGCTAATCCAGCTACTCCGTCTCCACCAGCTAAACCAATTGCTACCCCAACTGCGAATAATAATGCAAGGTTAGCGAAAATAATATCACCAGATTGTTCCATAATTTTTGCTACCATTACGAACCAATCTGCTTTTAAAGCAGGAATAACATTTGTTAACTGTGGATTTTGAAATGCATTACCAAATCCAAGTAAAATACCTGCTGCCGGTAAAATCGCTACTGGAAGCATTAACGCTTTTCCGACTTTTTGAAGAACACCAAAGATCTTCTTAAACATGGAAACCCTTCCTCTCTTATCTATATTGATACCTTCCGACAAACGCCAAAAAGACATGAGGAAAAAAAGATAGAACGATAGCTATACAAAGGGTAGTATATCCCTTTCTCAAGCTTACATTCCTTGCTTTTCTCCACTCATGCCTGATCGAATCAGTAACACGTGTCAAAAATAGGTTTACGTATAAGTTCACTATAATTAAGGCAAACGTTTTCGTTACTTACCTTAATGTGTTTGTCGAAATTTGTATAACTTTGCAATAGTTATTATACATAACTATTGTAAGCGATTCAATGATTTTTTTTAACGTTTTCATTTTAGACAAAAATATATGTCTTTTTACACATGCTCTGCTTTCACTAAGCGCTGCAGGTGCATCGTTAAATATATGCTCTCTGCTTCATACACAGGAAGTTGCAATTCTTTTTGCATGACCTTAACTAGCTTCCAAGCTAAATTATAACAGACAGGATATTCTGCCTTTAATAAATCAGCAAAACTTTGTGATTCCTCTACTTTTTCCCCTTTTTTTACCCGTTCAATTGCGTATTGTAAATGACGGATAAGGCGTAAATAGTGGATACTTTCTTGGTCTAATGTAATTTGTAAGTTTGTCTCAATTAAAGATACGAGCTGTGCAATGAGACGGGAGTTTTGATTAACTGAAGATAAATCTGAATTTGTAAGCGAACTGTAAATATGGAGTGCAATAAAACCAATTTCTCCTTCTGGTAATGTAATTTGTAAACGAGAATTTAAAAGGTCTACAACACCTTCAGCAATTTCATATTCCTCTGGATAGAGCATTTTCGTTTCAACTAAAAAAGGATTATCAATTGTAAGTCCTTGTTTTAACCGCTTAATCGCAAAAGAAATATGATCTGTTAAAGCGATATGAATATGTTCATTCAATGGTGATTTTGCTTTTTCTTGAATGTAGAACATAATATCATTCATTAATTCAATTAGTTTTTCACTCACATGCGGCACTAACAGTTTGTATTGTTCACGATCACGTTCATTTTTTAAAACAAACATTTTTTCAATTTGTTCTTGCTCCAATACATCTTTCGCTTTTTTCCCAAATCCAATTCCTTTACCAATCACTACTACTTCCTCATGTTCAGGATGGCTAGCAATGATGACATTATTATTTAAAACTTTTTTAATTTCTAGATAATTATTCATATAACACCACCCTCGTACTTAAATAGCCTGCTTTTATGTTACAGAACATTCTTCTTTGTCGTCAATGTAAAACATCTACCATTTCATAAAAATTCATTTTTTAGACATGTTTATATATGATGCGTATAATGTAAGAGCAACTGTACATAGAAAGGAGATAACAACATGATTAAAATGTTTGTAAGTGATATCGATGGTACAATGATGCAACACGGAGGGTTAATTGACGAACAAGATATTGTAGCACTTCGTAGTCTTGCTGAGCAAAATGTTATTCTTTGTTTCGCTTCTGGCCGATTGGATAATGAAATTGCAGACTTAATGAAAGCTGTAAATACAAATTTCCATCGTATTAGTGTAAATGGTGTTTTCGTGTACACATATGAAAACAAGCAACTATTATCTGCAACATTCGATTCGAGTATTCTACCTGATCTGTTAGCAATGACAAATGAAGATCCTTATTTTCGTTATGTAAGTGATGAGCATAATTATTACATTGAAGAGAAAACACCGTTCATTCATGAGCTTGAACAACAAGTAACGATGACTTCTGTTGAAGAACCGCATCTATTACAGAAAATTGATGATACAATTTTCCCAAATAAAATCTCTGTCGGTGGAACAAAGGAAAGCTTACAACTCCTTCAGAAAAAAATTGATGAAAAATTCCATGGAAAAGTTAGTACATTCATTTCAGCAGAACAATGTTTAGATGTAATGCCACCTAATATTAGTAAAGGGGCTGCTATTTCTGTTTTATTAAAAGAGTTTCAACTACAACCAGAGGAAGTTGCTTGCATAGGGGATTCTTATAATGATATCCCGATGTTTTCTTTAACTCCTCACAGTTTTGCTATGTCTCAAGCAGATGAAGCAGTAAAAGAACACGCTCACTATGTAGTAAATACAGTTAAAGATGCTGTTAACCACGTAATTGCTCATAATAAAAATACGACTCACTCCTTATAAGGATGAGTCGTATTTTTTCTTTACATGTTAAACAATTTGACATTAACTGTACTTCACAAACTGAAATATATTATTTGTTACGTGCGATGTTTGTAATAAACTTATAACGATCCCCACGATAAATACATTTCACATACTCTAACGGTACTTCACCTTCTGAATATGACCATTGACGCATTACAAGCACTGGCGCCTTTTTAGGAATATGCAGATGTTCAGCTTCATTATCCGTTGCAATTGAAGCTTCAATTGATTGAGTAGCGCTAACAAGTTTAAAGCCCAGTTTTTTCTCTAAATGTTCATATAAAGATTGTTGCAATATTTCTTCGTTAATATCTTTTACAAGAGCTGGCGACAAATATGTCGTCTCAAAAGCAATCGGTTCATCATCAGCTAAGCGAATACGCCTCACTTCATAAACCGACTCTCCCTCCTGTATTCTCAACCGGTCTGCTATTTTCGCAGTAGCTGGAACTAGGCGGAAACTAAGTAATTGACTACTTGGGTTCATCCCACGAGAAATCATATCTTCTGTGAATCCCGTCATTCCTTGCAGTTTTTGTTCCACTTTCGGAAGTTGGACAAACGTACCGATTCCACGTTTCCGATATAAATAGCCTTGTTCCACTAAATTATTAATCGCCTGTCTGATTGTCATACGACTCACTTCGAACTTATCGCAAAGTTCATTCTCAGATGGGATTTTATCTCCCGGCTTCCATTCGCCGTCCTCAATTAGCTGTTTCACCCACTCTTGAATCTGATAATAGATCGGAAATGGTGAATACTTGTCGATGTTCATCAGCAATCGCCTCACTGCATAAAGATAGAGCTTCTTGATCAGCAATTACGGTTACATTCGGATGACGTTGTAAAACTGTAGCAGGACACGCTTCACTATATTCACCTTGCAATAATTCTTTAAGAGCTTCTGCCTTTTTAGAACCCATAGCAACAAGTAGAACTTGTTTCGCTTTCATAATGCTTCCAATACCCATTGTAATCGCATGAGTTGGCACATCTTCTTCTTTTTCGAAGAAGCGAAGGTTTGCTTGGCGTGTAGATTCTGTTAATTCAACAATGTTTGTTGGAGAATTAAACAGTGTTCCTGGTTCGTTAAATCCGATGTGACCGTTTTCACCGATTCCAAGAATCTGTAGGTCAACTGGGTTAGCAGCTAGAATGCCCTCGTAACGTTTGCACTCTTCCTCTAAATCACTTGCCATCCCGTTTGGTACATAAGTTTGTTTAAATGGAAGATGATCAAACAACTGTTCTTGCATGAAATAGTGATAGCTGTTTTTATCTTCATGTGGTAAATTTACGTACTCATCTAAGTTTACAGTGGTTACACGGCTTGTATCAAGTTTATTTTTTCGCATTTCTGCATAAATACCTAATGGAGAGCTTCCTGTAGCCATTCCCAATGTTGGATTTTCTTTTGTTTTTACAACTTCTTCAATTAATTTATAACCTGCTTCTGCTAGTTCTTCTGGAGTTTTTACAACAAGAATATTCATTTAATTACTTCCCTTCCTTCATATGAATTCCTAAACGAACCGTATCATATACATGTAAATCTTCATTCATCACAACAAAGTCTGCATCTTTTCCTACCGCTAATGCACCTTTATGATTTAATCCAAACTCTTCTGCTTGGTTAACTGATGTCATCAGTACTGCATCTTCGATTGAACAACCTGTAAATTCAATTACATTTCGGAAAGCTTGATCCATTTTTAGAATACTACCAGCTAACGTTCCATCTTCTAATCGAGCACTACCATCTTTTACATGTACTGGCTGTCCGCCAAGCTCATATAATCCATCTTCAAGACCTTTTGCACGCATTGCGTCAGTAATAACACTTACTTTTTTCGGTCCTTTTAATTTATATGCTAATTTCACCATATCAGGGTGAATATGAATACCATCTGTAATTACTTCAACCATTACATCTGGATTTAATAACACATGACCAACAACTCCTGGTTCTCGGTGATGTAATCCACGCATTTGATTGTATAAATGCGTTGCATGTGTAATGTTTCTATTTTTTAGTTGCGCATCAATTGCATCTGTATGCCCCATTGTGCCAACAACACCAGTTTCAGCAAGATACTGTTCAAACTCTAACGCACCTTCTTCTTCAGGTGCATATGTTACTAATTTAATTAGATTCCCGCTTGCTTCCTGCCATTGTTTAAATTGTTCAATATTCGCAGGAACAATATGTTCAAGTGGTTGTGCACCTGCACGTTTTTTTGAAACATACGGTCCTTCTAAGTGAATATATTCGAAATGTGCTCCTTTTTCTTTCGCTTCCTTCGCAGCATGTAGTGCCGCTTCGATTGCTTCTGGAGCTTGTGTCATTGTTGTTGGAAAGTAAGTTGTAACTCCTTCTTTTAACATTTCTTTACCTAGAGTTACTAATCCATCGCTATTTGCATCCATCGCATCAATATCGTATCCACCATGAATATGAACATCAATCATACCTGGAATCACAATCTTCCCTGCCGCATCTAAAACCGCTTCATTTTCTTGTGATACATATTGAGCCATCAAACCAATTTCTTTAATTGTTTCTGCGTAACGAATAAATCCGTTTCCCACTACTTCTTGACCTGTATAAATTTTGGCATTGATGACAACTTGCGTTTTCATTTTCATCGATCCTTTCCCATGAAATACCTACTTGTTATTATTACCTTATTCGCCTAATTCCATCTTAATATATGCACGAGTAGTTGTCTAGACATTCGAATGAAATTTCCTCTTTGTTTAACAAAAAGGAAACTTAGTACGTCTCTTGCAATTATAATATATGTTATTCAGTTTTCCAAAAAGGGAGAATATCCCCTATCATATTACTCACTTAAGTAATGGCATTAATCCACTAGAGCCTATTGTAATATGCTCGCCGTCTGTTTCCATTTCTACTGTACGTTTATTTGTTCCATATATCATTATACCATGCTGTTTTAAGCGTCTCACTACACTTTGATGCGGATGTCCATATGGATTTCTGCTTCCATATGAAAGAATCGCAAACTGTGGTTCTACTTTCTTTATAAACATTTCACTTGTTGAAGTATAGGAGCCATGATGTCCCACCTTTAACACATCTGCATGTACATCAAATTGCTTTAATATTTCAGTTTCCGTCCGCACATCAGCATCACCCATTAGTAAAAAATCCGCTTTTCCGTATCGTACCTTTAACACAATTGAAGATTCATTATTTTCATCTTTTGATTTCCCATTGTTTAATACTTGTATGGAAACATGCGGATCTAGCGGTATGTATTGTCCCTCTTTTACTGAAACGAAAGGAATTCCTCTTTTTTTAATATGATTCCGGTATGTGTGATACGTAAAAGAACTATATGTTTTTCCACTATCTAATATAAGCGATACCGGCATTTGCTCTACAATCGGAATGAGTCCTCCAATGTGATCCATATCAGGATGCGTACTGACGATAGCATCTAAATGGTTAATCCCTTTTTCGATTAGTTTTTGAATGATAACCTCACCGGCTTCATAAGGTCCCCCATCAATTAACATCGTTTGTCCATTTGGCAATGTAATAAGTGTCGCATCACCTTGCCCAACTTTTAAAAAGCTCACTTTCATTTTACCAAAATGTTGTCGCTGCATATGTAAAGGAGACGCGGTATGAATAGACATCATATATCTTTTAGCCGATGCACTATTTAAAGAAAAGCATAACAAAACAGAAACTAACAATAAAATACTTCGCATACTTCTCATAACTCGTCTCCTTTTTTCAATTAGTATGGCACGGTATATAATTGATATACAAAAAAAGCTTAGCAAAATGCTAAGCTTTTATTTCGATATCTCCTGTAAAGAACCAAAGAATAAATCTGCTTCATTCATTTGTTCATTCTCTTCAGAAAGTGCCGGTAAATCATCTAATGTTTTCAATCCAAATGTATCCAAAAATTCTTTCGTTGTTCCATATAAAATAGGACGCCCTGGCCCTTCTGCTCTTCCCATTTCTTTTATAAGTAAGTGTGAAACTAACGTTTGTAACGCCTTATCGGTTTTCACCCCTCTAATCTCTTCCATTTCAGTCCTTGTAATAGGTTGACGATATGCCACAATCGCTAACGTTTCTAAAGCAGCCTGAGAAAGTGAAGCAGCTGTTGGGATATCTATTAATTTTTGATAGTACGAAGCATGTTCTTTCTTTGTAGCAAAACGATATACTTTTGCATACTGTACAATTTGCAAACCGCGGTGTGCACCTTCACATTCTTTTTGCATTTCTTCTAAAATATCGATTACTTCATTTCCTTCAATTTCAAGCACCTTCGCTATTTGTTCTGGATAAATCCCTTCATCACCAGAAACAAATAAAAGCCCTTCAATGATTGATTTCTGTTCTTTTCTATCCATTTTACGAGCTCCTTCCTCCAATTTTCTCCATAAAAATACACATCAAAAAACCGAATCACAATCAATGCGTTCGGTTCAATATTTTTTCTCTTGTTCCAAACGATACATTCAAACCTAGCATGAGATATATTATTTCCATCCCATTTTCCATACTAACTCTATGCAGATTTAGTAGAGCTTGATACGAAAATTTCATCAAAATTATGTTCCTGTTCAATTATGATTTGTTGATTTTTCATAAGCTCAAGAACCGCTAAAAATGTTACAACCATTATTTCCCGTTCATCATCAACAAACAAATCATAAAAACTTTGACGACCACCTTGTATTTCTAACTGTTTTAAAATATCAATCATGCGCTTTTCAATTGGTATTTCTTGACGAGTAATACGTGTTGTTACAGGTTTCTTTGCTTTTTTACGGCGCATTAATTTTTGAAATGCCGCTAGCATATCATATAACGTAACATCAAGAGGCAAGTTTGTCTCCTCTTCTTGTTGTAACGATGTAAAATCAATTGGCGGACGTGTATATAGCTGTGCTCTTTCTTGTTCTCTTTCTTTTAGCTCAGTAGCAACTTGCTTATATTTCTTATATTCAATTAACCTCTCCATCAATTCTTGACGAGGATCATCTATAAAGTCATCACCGTTATCAAGTACATCTTCTTCATGTTTCGGCAACAACATTTTACTTTTAATTTGTAATAAAGTCGCAGCCATTACTAAATACTCACTTGCAACATCTAATTGTAGTTCTTTCATCGTATGAACATAAGATAAATATTGCTCTGTAATTTCCGCTACAGGAATATTATATATGTCAATTTCATAACGATGTATTAAATGTAACAATAAATCTAAAGGCCCTTCAAAAGCCTCTACTTTAAAATTATACTGCACAAAGCATCCCACCACATTTTTTCTATAACAACATAAGTATAGAGCATACTCATGTTCTATCCAACCTTTTTAAGAAATTTAATTAAAAATAGACCTATGCCTATATCATCATGCCCACCGCTTCATATGATAACAGTGTAGTAAGAACAATGTAGGAGGTCAAAAAACTATGGGTCACGTTGATTGCGGTTTTAGCGGTGGGTTCGCATTACTTGTTGTATTGTTTATTTTACTAATTATTGTAGGGGCAACTTGCTTCTGCTAATATGAACAATAACGACTAGGGGCAATTCCCTAGTCGTTTATTGTTTATATTTCTATGATACACTTGTATTTATAACCGTTAAACAGGGGTGAAGAAAATGTATCCTACCGAATACATACAATTTTTAATTCATTTTCACGGAGATTATGATTATTTTGAATGCCACGAAACACTGGAAGAATATTGGAAAACAAAACCGAGAGGAAATCGTGATAATTATTTAGTCGGTCTTATTCAAATTGCAGTTTCTTTATACCATCAAAGACGCTCTAACTGGAATGGTGCAGAGAAGATGATGAAAAGCGCCATAACGATTTTAGAAAAAAACAGTGCACCTTTACTACGTTTAGGAATAAATCAGACACAACTTCTATGCTTACTCCAGGATAGATTGCAATCTATACAGAAAGAAGAGAGTTTTACACCGTTATTTTTACCGTTATCGGATACAGCATTAGAAAAGCAGTGCATGGAATTATGTCAGAAACAAAACCTTCCTTGGAAAGACGTGAATGCTACTTCTAATGAATATATAATACATAAGCACACGTTACGTGATCGAACAGAGGTCATCGCTGAACGAAACGAACAATTACAAAAAAGAAAGCAGAGATAATAAACCACTTATCTCTGCTTTTACGAATGTATATTTTGTTCTAGCCCTTTACACTTTTTGCAAAAACTTGCTGTTTGCTCATTTCCGCAAATTGTAAACTCAAGAAATTTACTCTTTAACTCTTGAACCATCTTCGTCCCAATACCCATATGACGATGAGACGGGTTCACACTCAAATGCTGAATTTCCAACACTTGATTCTCTTTTTTTACAATCCCCATTATACCAACAAAATCTTCGTTTTGTTTCCACAAATACAATTGCCAATCATCCTTTGCTTCATAATCTTTCATAGTCAATTGTAATGTTTTCACATCTTTTTCAGTTGGCATAAATGAAAGAAGCCCCATTGCAATCTTTTCATAACTTTTTTTAAAACGAATTAACATAACCCTTATCCCTTCTTACAAAAGTTACAAACTATTAATCCCCTCAACCACTCTTTTCATATCACATTCATTTTACAATATTTTCAACAGAGTGAGAAGGGCCTAAAACAACTTGATAATCATACAAAGCGAAAAGAAGAAAGTCAAATATATGTTTCAGTACTATTTTTTCTAAGTAGATTAACAAAGAAACGCTGTTATATGAAAGTAAAAAGAAACATCCACCGCTCATTACACTTCAATATTCATCACCTGAGAGCAAATGAATTCTAGCAAAATTAATGTAATAAAAATATTTATTGAAACATGAAATCTAATGTATTCTATGTAATTTGTTAAAATTTTGTTCTTATAAGCGCCATATTTTCGCTACAATAACAGTACTACTTGTATCATGTACTGCAAACGAAATACCCATTCCTATTAAAAAAAACAAAAAAGAGAGCCATAGCTCTCTTTTCCCATTAACTTATTCTTCCCAAACTTTAACTTCTTTCATTACATCGCCTTGACGCATGTTTAATACTGTTTCAATACCGCTTGTTGCTTTACCGAATACAGTATGTACACCATCTAAATGCGGTTGTGGCTCATGAACAACAAAGAATTGGCTACCGCCTGTATTACGGCCAGCATGAGCCATAGAAAGTGAACCTACAAGGTGTCTATGAGGATTTCCATCAGTTTCACATGGGATAGAGTAACCTGGGCCACCTGCACCTGTTCCTGTTGGATCTCCACCTTGGCTTACGAAGCCAGGAATAACGCGGTGGAATGTCACACCATCATAAAATCCTTGCTCTGCTAGTTTTTTAAAGTTTTCTACTGTTTTTGGTGCCTCTTCTGGGAAAAATTCTAACTCGATTTTTTCGCCATTTCCCATTAATATGTATCCTAAAGTTTTCATACGTATATGTCTCCTTTCAACTATCTCAGCACTATATTACCACATTCATGACTAGAAACAAAAAGAATCCGACAATCTAGATACTTCTTTTTTGAAATGTGGAAAAAGCTAGGTGACAAATAAGAAATATATACTATAATAACTGTGTTGCCCGAAAATTTTAGAAAGAGAAAGGGAGCGATTTTTCGTGAAAACGAAATTACTAGCTCTGCTATTGGCTGTAACGGTATTTATGATGCCAACAGCTTCGTTTGCAGACATCATCGAAGGAGAATCAATTGTTACACTAGGAGAAAACTTGTCTGAACAACAAAAACAAGATCTGTTAAAAGAAATGAAAGCACCAAAAGATGCTACAATCATTACTGTGTCTAATGCGGAAGAACATAAATTTCTAGAAGGGATTGTTCCAAAAGCGCAAATTGGTACGAGAGCAATTTCCTCTTCTATGATTACATACACAAAGCCAGGGTCTGGTCTCATTGTACGTTCAAAAAACATTAATTCGATAACAGATGCAATGTACACAAACGCACTTATTACAGCAGGTGTGAAAGATGCAGAAATTCAAATTACTGCACCATTTAAAGTTTCAGGAACTGCTGCTTTAACCGGTTTAATGAAAGCCTATGAAACAACATCGAACAAAGCAATTCCTGAGGAAGTAAAAAAAGTAGCCAATGAAGAAATGGTGCAAACAGCCCAGCTCGGCGATAAAATTGGTGAAGAAAAAGCAGTTCAACTTGTTGCAAAAATTAAAGAAGAAATTGCCAAAGAACAGCCAAAAACGACTGAAGATTTACGTTCATTAATTAAAAAAATTGCGGATCAACTTGGTATTACATTAACGGATGAACAGTTAGATAACTTAGTTGCGCTATTTGATAAAATGAAAAATCTTAATATCGATTGGAATCAAGTTGGCAGTCAGTTAAATAAAGCAAAAGAACACGTTTCTGCCTTTTTAGGATCTGAAGAAGGGCAAGGTTTCCTAGATAAAGTTAAAGATTTCTTCTCAAGTATCATTGATTTTGTTAAATCGTTATTCAAGTAAAAAGAAGCTCGTCACCGACGAGCTTCTTTTTTATACAAGTAATGGCAATTTCATAACAGCTTCTTCGACCGAACGAACAATATGATTTGCCTTATTCTTCACATATGGATGAGCATGATGTAGAGTAAATGAATGCGGAGTTACTTCAAACATAGAAATATCATTGAAAGAATCTCCAATGCATGCAACTTCATTTGCTTCAATTTGTAAATGTTCCATTAGTCGCCTTAAAGCACTCCCTTTACTTACTCCCCTTGGCATAATGTCAACATAGCGTTTACCAGACATAAAAACTTCCGCTTCGCTCTGAAATGTATCTCGTAACTCTTGATCTAATGCTGCAATTGTCTCTTCTTCCCCAAAAACAAACAATTTCGCAGGATGTACAGTCTTACCAAATTCCTCTTCTAATGCTTCTATCTCAGCAATATGCACGCCCATATACGTTTCAAAAGTATGATGATGTTCATTCTTTCTTTTTGTATACCGTTGCTCATTTGCACAAACAATATCTGCTAGTCCCTTTTTATGGATATATCGATATATTTCCTGGGCAATCCCATCTTCAAAACTTGATTCATGAAATATTTTTCCATCCGGCAGTAACATCGTTGCTCCATTTAAACTAGTTGTGTAATATTGGAATGCAAACCTATTTACGACTTCATCAATTCGATGAGTAAAGCGGCCAGAGGCAAAACAAATATTTGTCCCTTTTTCAGCTAACCAACAAAGTGCACGTTCATCTTCTTTTTGCATATGATTCACATTGTAAACGAGCGTATCATCTAAATCACTTACAAATAATTTAATCATGTCCTCTTCCCCTTCCATACACAATATCTACTCTAAGTGTACACAAAAAATGTTTGATTTTTGTTAAAAAACAATAAATTTTTGCTAAAAAAATAAACGGGTGTATAATCCCGTTTATTTTTGTCTTTTTACATTTTGAGGTCTTACAATACTTGGTCGTACTTTTAAACTAGACATCGTCGGGCGAAGTAGAATTTTTGTTAATGCACCCCAATCAAATGGTAAAAACGGCCATAAGTAAGGTGTTTGTAAACTTTTTATAGACGTTAAAAATAAAATCAATATCGTCATACCAATTACAAATCCCATCTCATGGAAGAGACCTGTTAAAATAATAACAAACAATTTTCCAACTTTATTTCCTAATCCTAATTCATAACTCGGTGTTGCATATGCACCGATCATAGAAACTGCTACATACAAAATAACTTCTGGTACAAACAAACCTACATCGATTGCTATTTGACCAATTAATATAGCGGAAATTAACCCTGCTGCAGAAGATAACGGCGTTGGCGTATGAATGGCTGCCATCCTTAAAAACTCAAGTCCGATTTCGGCCATCAACACCTGTAATAGAATTGGTAAATGTGTCATCTTAGTCGGTCCAATGAAAGCAAGGTTTTCTGGTAAAAGAGTTGGATCAAATACAAACACTAACCAAAATGGTAGTAAAAATAAGGAGAATAAGACACCTAAAAAGCGTACCCAACGTAAAAATGTACCGACAGCTGGATTTTGTCTAAACTCTTCCGCATGCTGTAAATGGTGGAAATATGTTGTTGGAGTAATCATAGCACTCGGTGATGTATCAACTAGTACTAACACATGTCCTTCTAATAAATGATTCGCCGCTACATCCGGTCTTTCTGTATATCGAATAAGCGGGAATGGATTATAGCTTTGCTTTACAACAAATTCTTCCACTGTTTTATCCGCCATCGTAATTCCATCGACATCAATGTTATTTAATTCTTGTTTTATAATCTTTACTAAATCTGGATTTGCAACATCTTGAACATATGTAATACAAATATCCGTTTGGGATCTATCTCCTACTCGAATCATTTCATTTCGAAGACGTGGGTCACGTATCCTTCTACGAATTAACGCTGTATTTACAACGATATTTTCAACAAATCCATCCCTTGCACCACGTACCACCTTTTCTGTATCTGGTTCTGTCGGCGTCCGGCCCGGATAACTACGAACATCTATTGCGAACGCTTCCGTTTCACCTTCCACAAATATAACGATGAGTCCTGATAATACTTGAAGCATTACCTCATCCATCGTTTTCACTTTGCTTACTTGTTGATGGATTAAACGATTCTCTAAAAGCTTCACTGTATCTTCTTCTACATCCCTTATCTCATTTGTATCCACTGCTTCTTCTAAAATAGGGATAATATAATTTGTATCACAAAGTCCGTTTACAAATAACACACCAATTTCTTTATTTAAAATTTGAAATTTACGAATGCCAACATCGTATGTAACACCCAGTCCAGCTGTTTGCTTTAAGTAATTTTCATTATCACTTATGAAAGATGAAATAGGGATTTCCACTTTTTTAGGTTTCGTCATAAAAACCACTCCTTTCCAAAATTAATTGAATCGCTTTTCTAGTAATAGGTGATCCTCTCTCCCATTCATCGTTTCCACACATCTTACCAATATCACCAACTCCCACAATGACAGGAACATTCAGATCATCTAAACAATAAATTGTATCTCCGCTAATTCTGCCAATTTCACCATCTGGAAGTCCAAATTTATCAACACCGTATTCCGTTAAATTCCCGTTCCGATCTACACTGACATCTACACGTGCCCATTCCCAATGATGTGTATTAGACGCTACTGCCAAAATCCCCAGTACATCAATTTGTTTATGTGTGGCTACATATTTTAAAGCCTTTTCACCAGATCCTTCTCCAATAAATCCACTGTCATCAAACATGACAAATACAGGGTCATATGGCGTTTGCATAATAAGCTCAACAACTTTCTTCCCTGTTAATTTGGTTGGATTACTTTGTGATGCTGAAATACACCTTCCCCCAAATTCCTTCGTTAAAAGCTCAATTGTCCGCTTTGCATATTCATCTCCATCTGTGACCAAAACAACCCTTCGTCTCATTTGATTTATCCTTTCGGTTTACATATAAGTGCTACAAAAAATGAAAATAATATCGCTGCAGAAATGCCTGCAGACGTTAAACTAAACATACCCATACCAATCCCAATATATCCGTGTTTTTCTGCCGCATGCATTGCCCCATGTAATAGCGAATGTCCAAAACTTGTAATAGGAACTGTCGCACCAGCACCAGCAAACTTTATAAGCTTATCGTACAATCCGAATCCATCTAAAACTGCTCCTATAACTACAAAGGTAGCCATTAAATGGGCTGGTGTTAACTTTGCGAAATCTAACAATACCTGTCCAATTACACAAATGGCGCCTCCTACAAGAAATGCATATATAAAATCCACAATTCACTCTCCCTTCACTCTCTCAAATACGACACCATGTGCAATTGTTGGAATGGTTTCTTTCTGCTGCATCATCATCGGACTTAATAACGCGCCAGTAGCAACGACAAAAATTCGTTGTAAATTCCCTTTTTGCATCTCGCTTAATAAATGACCATATGTGACAACAGCTGAACAAGCACAACCACTACCACCGGCAAATACTTCTTCTTGACCGGAATCATAAATCATTAATCCGCAATCATTATATATATGCCTAAGATCATAACCTTCTTCCAATAACAGTTGTTTTGCGATTGGTGTCCCAATAGCTGATAAATCACCGGTAACAATCAAATCATAATCTGCTGCACTCCTCTTCAAATCTTCAAAATGTTGTTGAATTGTATGAGCAGCAGCAGGTGCCATCGCCGACCCCATATCTAAAGGATTCGCAATCCCTAAATCTTGCACTTTTCCAATCGTAGCTGCCGTAATTTTAATAGCACTTTTTTCTTTACTAATTAATATGGATCCCGCACCTGTAACAGTGGAATTTGCTGTTCCTGGTTTTTGTCCCCCATACTCTGTTGGATAACGGAACTGTCTTTCAGCCGTTGCATTATGACTACTTACCGTCGCTAAAACACGATTTGCGAATCCACCATCTATAAAGGCTGATCCAACCGCTAAAGTCTCCATCGAGGTTGCACAAGCGCTAAACATCCCTAAAAAGGGAATCCCCCAATTACGTGCAACATAATTTGCTGTCACTGTTTGATTTAATAAATCACCCGCTAAAAAGAAATCAATTTGTGATGTTTTTACATTTCCTTTTTGCAAGACTTGTTGAATTGAATCTGACATTAATCTTCGTTCAGCAAGTTCCCAGTTTTCCTCTCCGCAATGTAAATCATCATATGAAATATCAAAATCCTTCCCAAGAGGGCCTTCAGCTTCTTTTGGACCGACAGCAGTACCGGTTGCATTCACATAAATATCATTTTGAAATACCCACGTTTGTTTTCCGGTCAACCTCATACTAGCCCCTCCTTTAAGACATAAAAATGTTAAAAGTATATCTTATTAATCCAATAACGTATGCACCAACAACCCCAAAAACGATAACACTTCCCGCTAGCTTAAACATATTTGTAGCAACCCCAAGCACAATTCCTTCACTCTTATGTTCTAGCGCAGCGCTCGCCATAGAATTCGCAAATCCCGTAACAGGTACGGCCGATCCCGCTCCAGCAAATTGACCGATTTTATCATATACACCACAACCTGTTAAAATCGCCGATAATAATACAAGCGTTGCAACTGTCGGATTTCCTGCCTCTTGTTCACTGAAATGAAAATAATGTATATAAAATTTCATCAATACTTCTCCGACAGTACAAATGAATCCACCTACAAGAAATGCCTTGACACAATTTAGAAAATAGTTTGGTTTTGGATGGTACTCCTTCACTTTATTTATGTAATCATCCTTTAGTTTTCGCCCTGTCATTTATATATTGCCTCCTACTTTACGAAATAAATCCAGTGAAACAATGAGCCTATTACTTTGCCAAGTACAAGAGCAACGAGTAAAACAACGATTTTCCCTTCTACCCCTACTCGTTTCGCTAAAATAGGTAAAACATTTAACACTTCTGTTAATGCGGCTGCAAGCATTCCAATGAATGTGCCACAAAATATTCCTAATATGACAAGCCAATATTGCGACGTTTGAAATGTAATGTTTTTCAAACTACACCAAGCTCCTGTTAACGTACCTGCAATAACTGCCCACTCAAAATATTGAATGTGCTTTCCACTTCTCGTTAATTGAGCTAGACGGGGGATTATACCAAGTACAGCTAAAAATGCGACATACCCGCTACCTACTGCAATTCCTCCCGCTAAACCAATTAAAATAACAAGCCCAGACTCAATCATCGGCAAGTTGTTTCATATTGTCCTTGTTTTCATGAACAATTACATATTGGTCAAGTGACTGCTGGTATTGGAACATCTCCACTTCTAACGGACTCGGCTCTTCATTAATTCGCTTTTGAAATACATGATTAAAAAATAAGACCATACCTAACCCAAGACCTACTGAATAAGGAATTTGAAATAGAAGTGGTTGTGCCTTAAATTCTCCCGTAATCATGTAATATAACCGCTGGTGCACTTGTTGCATGCTTACATCTTCATGGAAATAAATGATCGCAAGAGCCGCTCCAATAAAAAGTAACAACCATACAAGTCCGAAGAAAATCGGATGTACTTTCTTTTTTTCATATATAATTTCAACAAGAGTTTGTCCAGAACCGAGTAAATTAATTTGTATATGAGCCGCTTTTCGCCTAATAATCTCAATAATTTTCATAACATCAATTACAACATGCGTCTTATCATGCGCTGTTATTTTGTAAACTACCTCATCCTGTAACAACTCAACTACCACAGTATCTCCGGCAAGTTGAGCGACATCACGTAGTTTCACTTCATACGTAGGAGAAACTTTTAATCGATTACGCATTTTAATATAAATTGTTTGTTCCAATTTCCATTCACCTCTTCACTCTTCCTCGTAGTTGTAGTATGGTTATTGAATTTTTTTCTAATACAATTTTTTCATAAAAAAACATCTGTACCGTTTCGGTACAGATGTTTTTTAGTTTATGCCTTTTTCTTAAATAAATTTGCAATACTTAATGCGAGTCCTCCCCAAATGACTACCATACCAATAACCATCATCATAATCGCTGATCCGCTCATTATGAAACACCCCGATCTTTCCATTCTTTTTCAAGCTTAGCAGAATCTGAATGTATTTGTGCATTCCATTTCTTTATACTAATGATTAGTGCAACGATAAGGAACGCTGCTGCAATTGACCAACCATATGTTACGACAAACTCCGTTGGATAATCTCCGTAGTTCTTTTTAATATTTTGGGTTGTACCATCAATTAACATGTATCCTAACATAAGCGGGGTAATAACGAGTAAACTTACTCTCCAAAACGTCCCTAACTTAATATCAGATACGAAGTTTGCGTGATTTTGATAAACTGGTAAACGGCGTAGAATGAGCCCTATCGTAACTACTTCCACTAATGCAATTGAAATTAATCCGAAGTTATTAGCGAAATAATCAACAACATCTAAGAACATAAGCCCGCCACGTGTTGCAAAAACAAGGGAAACTAGTACGAGAAGCGTTCCCATAATTCCAATTGTTTTTTGGCGGCTTAAGCTAAACTTTTCAGATACGGCAGCAAAACATACTTCCGCAAGCGAAATGAGGGATGTAATTCCAGCAACCGTTAATGATAAGAAAAATAATACGCCAAATAACGGTGACATCGGTAATTCATTAATAATTTGCGGGAATACTACGAATGCAAGTCCTACACCAGCACTTGCTACTTTATCAACTGGTACTCCCATATTGTTTGCCATAAATCCAAGAGCTGCAAAGACCCCAATCCCTGCTAATAATTCAAATCCTGAGTTTGCAAAGCCAGTAATAAAGGCATTATTTGTTGTATCTGAGTTTTTAGGTAAATAACTAGAATACGTAATCATAATTCCAAATGCTAAAGATAAGCTAAAGAAAATTTGACCGTAAGCAGCAAGCCATACCTTTCCATCAAAAATACGACTCCAATCCGGTTTAAAGAATGCATCTAATCCTTGCATCGCACCTTCCATCGTCACTGCACGAACTACGATAATAAGGAACATAACAACTAATAAAGGAATGAAAATACGGTTAACAACTTCGATTCCTTTTTTAACTCCTTTGAATGCTACACCGAGCACGATAATCCAAACGAGAGCTAATGGAATTAATACTTCCGGTACGAGCCCTCCAAACTGTCCAGGCTTATCTGCAACATGCAAATACTCTTTAAATAAAAATGATTGCGTGTCTTTCCCCCATGCTCCAGTAATTGCAAAGTACGTATAGGAAATAGACCAAGCAATAATTACTGCATAATATGTTGAAACGATAAACGTTACACACATTTGCCACCATCCGATAAATTCAGCACGCGGACTAATACGGAAGAATGTAAGTGGCGCTGAACCACGATGACGATGCCCAAGAGCGAATTCAAACGCCAATAATGAAATACCAGTCGTTAATAATGCGAATAAGTACGGTAAAAAGAATGCGCCTCCCCCATTTTCATACGCTGTATAAGGAAAACGCCATATGTTTCCTAATCCAACGGCAGAGCCGACCGCTGCGAAAATGAATCCAGCCCTCGTTCCCCATTGTTGCCTCGTTTCCATATTTCCTTCCCCCTTTGTGACAAGTTCATACTCGGATTATATTTTAAATTTACTAAATTATCAATAAATTCTGTTAATTTTTACGAAAGTTTACAATCTCCTCCTATTAAAGTCATAAAAAAAGATCGAATAGATAGCTACTCATCTATTCGATCTTTCATCTGTTTTAATATTTTCTTTTCAAGTCTTGAAACTTGTACTTGCGAAATACCTATGCGCTCCGCTACTTCTGATTGGGTTTGGTCTTTATAGTAGCGTAAATATACAATTAAACGTTCTCGATCATCTAATTCTCTAATTGCTTCTTTTAAAGCAATTTTATCGAACCATTTCGTTTCAGATTGATCGGCAATTTGATCTAAAATAGTGATTGGATCTCCATCGTTTTCATACACCGTTTCATGTATGGATGAAGGAGCACGACTCGCTTCTTGCGCCAGAACCACTTCTTCTGGCGTTAGTTCTAACGCTTCGGCTACTTCGTTAATCGTTGGTGCCCTTCCGAATTCTTTCGAAAGCTCGTCTCTCATCTTTCGAATTTTATTTCCTGTTTCTTTTAAAGATCTACTTACTTTCACTGATCCATCATCACGTAAAAATCGTTGTATTTCTCCAATAATCATTGGAACTGCATATGTTGAAAATTTCACGTCGAAAGATAAATCAAATTTATCTACCGATTTTAAGAGCCCAATACATCCAATTTGAAATAAATCGTCTGGTTCGTATCCTCGATTAAGAAAACGCTGCACAACCGACCATACGAGACGCATATTACTTTGAACGATTGTATCTCTAGCTTGTTGATCTCCATCTTGACTTTGTTGAATTAACGCTTTTAGCTCGTGGTCCTTTAACTGAGGTTTCTTCTTCTCATTTTTGACCTCTATGTCCATAGGCTATTCTCCTTAATTGCATAGAGCGTTACTATTTGATAAGTATTTTGTCAAATGGATTGTTGTCCCGAAAGATTCGTTTGAAATAACTTCTACTTCATCCATAAAATTTTCCATGATAGTAAATCCCATTCCGGAACGCTCTAATTCAGGTTTAGTTGTAAAAAGGGGTTGTCTTGCTTCATCTAAATCAAAGATGCCAATCCCTTCATCTCGAATCGTGAGTTTCACCATTGCTTCTTCCAAAATTACAGAAATATAAACAACACCTTCTGCATTTCCATCGTATCCATGAATAATTGCATTCGTAACTGCTTCTGACACAACTGTTTTAATCTCCGTAAGTTCTTCCATCGTTGGATCTAGTTGCGCAATGAAAGCAGCTACTGTAACGCGAGCGAATGATTCATTTTGACTTAATGCTGAAAATTGAAGGTTCATTTCATTTCTCATTTATGCCACCCCCAACGTCGCGAGCGCATGCGCTTCACTTTCTTCTAAGCGAACAATTTTAAATAAGCCCGACATTTCAAATAAACGTTTAACAGGCGGTGAAATTGCACAAACAACCATTTCTCCACCTAATCCTTTTACATGCTTATATCGGCCTAATATAACACCTAAACCAGAACTATCCATAAACGATAAGTTCTCTAGGCTCAAAACAATATGATGAACACCATGTGTCTCAATCATATCTGTTACTTTCGTTCGCAACTCTTCAGCAGTATGATGATCTAATTCACCCGCTAGTCTCACACATAGGACGTCACGCTTTACTTCTAATTGCATGGAAAGACTCACACGATTTCCTCCTTATGCTCAAACTTTACTCATTTACATACATAAAGATTTTCGTGATACAACATAAGAATCCTTCCTACTGACAAAAGAAGAACTATTTCGCCATAAAGTGAAACCATTCGGCAATTATTTACTTTCATACGAATAGAAAAGCGGCAAAATGTTTGCCGCTATTTTGATGTTGAAAACATCCCAAAACTTCTTTTAAATAACTCCCACCAGCTCGCTGCAGCAACATCTTCTTTTGCTACAATTGTTTGTTTTAATAAAACATCTTTATCTTTTTTAATAACAAGTGTACCAAGCGCGTCACCTTTTTTAATCGGTGCTTTCACTTTCTTTTCAGCAATTACTTCTTGCTTTACTTTGTCCATATTTTCGCCCTTCTTCATAAGAAGAGACACATTGTCTGACGCAACTAAATCTACTTTTTCTTTTTTCCCTTTTCCTACTTGTACAGTCTTAATTTTTTCTCCTCGTGTATACAATTTCTTTGTCATATATTGTCCAAATGCGTAGTCAAGAAGCTTTGTTACTTGGTTGTTCCGTTCTTTCGATGTAGGTGCTCCCATAACAACTGAAATAACACGCATCCCATTCTTTTCAGCCGATGCTGTTAAACAATATTTTGCTTCTGTCGTAAAGCCCGTTTTCACACCATCTACTCCAGGATAAAAACGTACTAACTTATTCGTATTCACGAGCCAAAACTTCTTATTCGTATCTTCACGTAAATAGTCTTCGTATTTACCTGTATATTTGCGAATAAGTGGGTACTTCATCAATTCTTTTGCCATTATAGCCATATCATTTGCTGTGGAATAATGGTCTTTAGCCGGAAGACCTGTTGGGTTTTGAAAATGAGTATTTTTCAGTCCTAAATCTTTCGCTTTTTTGTTCATCATATTTACAAAACCTTCTTCTGAACCCGCGATATGCTCCGCTACTGCAACTGACGCATCATTTCCAGATGCAATAGCAATACCCTTTAGCATTTCATTTACAGTCATCTCTTCTCCAGGCTCTAAAAAGATTTGTGACCCACCCATTGAAGCTGCATGCTCACTTGCTCTAACTTTATCGGTCAGTTTTAGTTTTCCTTTTTCAACTTGTTCCATAATTAATAGCATTGTCATAATCTTCGTCATACTAGCAGGTGGTAACTTCTCATTTGGATTTTTGTCAAACAAAACTTTACCCGTATCTTGTTCAATTACAATTGCTGACGACGCTTGTTCCGCTAACTTCGGCGCTGTTTCTTCTGTTTTCTCCTGCTTCGTCTTCTCAGATTGTGCGAAACTAACTGAAGTACCAGAAAGCAATAACATGAAACAAACAAGTATTCCAAAAACTCGCTTCATGACTAACCCTCCATTCTATATCAGACCTATTTTTTCCAATTTTTTATTTTTTAATACCATATTTTTCTAATATTTTCAGTTGACAAATACATTCATCACCTATATTGTATTAAGTGTATTACACACAGTAGTACACTTAATACACACGAGAAAGGAGACATTGCTCTTGCATATTCAACTTGATCCAAGAAGCAACACTCCGATATGGGAACAAATTGTTCAAAATATAAAAGAACTCGTATTGAAGAACATGTTAGCCCCAAGTGACAAACTACCTTCTGTACGCGAACTCGCTTCTTTACTCGTTATAAATCCAAACACAGTGAGTAAAGCGTACCAAGAGTTAGAGCGACAGGGGATTATTGAAACATTACGAGGAAAAGGAACATTTGTATCCCAATCGATTACCCCAACATTAGACGAAAGGAAAATCGCTATGGTTGAAAAGCAATTTCATCAATTACTATTAGAAGCCTCTTATCTTGGTGTTACGAAAGATAAAATACATGATTGGATAGATTCATACTACAAAGAGATTGGAGGAAATGCGGATGTTGAAAGTGACAAGCTTGAAGAAAACAATTGATAATCAAACGATTTTAGATGATGTTTCTTTCACATTACAAAGAGGAAGTATCATCGGATTACTCGGAAGAAACGGTGCGGGGAAAACAACTTTATTACGAACGATGGTCGGTATTTTAGACCCTGATGCCGGGACTGTTACATATGAAGATACAAACATTCATCAGTGTCCTGAAATAAAGCAAAAAATTGTATATGTCCCTGATTCTACTAACATACTGAACGGATATACGGTAAAAGAAATTGTAAAGTTTTATAAAGAAGTTTATACCGCATTTGATGAAGCATATTTCTATAAACTGTTAGAACGTTTTAACTTACCAAACAAACGAATTCGTAGTTATTCAAAAGGCATGAAAGCATTACTTGCCATCATTTTAGCCGTTTCTACAAAAGCAGAATATATCATTTTGGATGAACCGACAAACGGACTTGATCCTATCGTTAAAAGGCAGATTTTGCAGTTTCTCGTTGGAGAAGTTGCAGAAAAAGAGATTACCATTTTCATCTCAACTCACCATTTAGATGAAGTGGAACAAATTGCAGATACAATTATTATATTAAAAGGCCATACTATATCTTCTATTACATCACTAGACGATGCCAAATCACGATTTGCAAAAATACAAGTAGCTTACGAACGTTCATTACCTCAAAAACTAGAAAACTTAAGCAATATTAAAATATTAAATCAAACAGGAAAAGTATATACAATCTTAATTGAGGGAAATGTGGCTGCAACACTGGAGAAGTTTTATAAAGAACAACCTATAATCATTGAAGAATTAACAATGTCACTTGAAGATGTCTTCGTTACGACACTAGAGGAGGATGGGTATGTTTCATAAGGCGTTGTGGATGTGGAATTGGAAGCGCGGGAAATATGCTGTGTTGCTATTCTTCTTTAGTTCGCTTTACTTGTTATCTTTTGGTTACTATAGAAGTGCTCAGGTACAACTTGCTAATTATTATAGATTGCAAGAAAAAGGAACGTTCTATTACTATTATGAATTTTGGTCAAAGACAGGTAATAATTTTCGGCTAACTTTTCTTATTATTTGCTTAGCTTGTTTATTTATAGGATGGGAACGTAATAACCAGTCTAATACCCTAATGGCAATGCCATTTACAAGAAAAGATATTTTCTTTTCTAAATGGGCTTTCGGTTCATTCTGGATTATAGGGTCTCTGCTTGTAAACTGGATCCTTATGTACGCTATTTATAGAACAACCATTCATTTTGATTACCAATCTTTCAGTCCGTTTCATCGATACTTTCTTTATGCAATTGTTTCTTATGTTGCAGTTTATACAACTGCATTATGTATCGGTACTTTTACTGGAAGCATTGTTTCACAATTTGTATTTTGTATTCCGTGGCTTCTAATGGGGCTTACATTCATATCATTAGCGTACAACCATACAATACAACATTTAGATGCTATAGCTCCTAAAAATAATGACTTATATCAACAACTTTATGAAATCAATCAAAAAACAAATATAGTTGCACCAATATATCGATTTTCTATCACTTACGACTATGATCCAGTATCACGAAAAAAGGAAAAAGACCCAACTACTTTAAGAGATCCAGCATCTTATCACTATTATTCGGCTAAGTCGATGTTAGTCCCTATTTTTTATACAATAGTTAACCTATTACTTGGCGCATATTTATATTCACGATCACCAAATGAAAACAGTCAAAAAATATTTATTTTCCAAAAGTATTTAAAAATATGGATATGGGGGACAACCATTTATTTTGCACTATTAGGTGGCTATAAAATGAATCAATTTCATTTCTTACCTAGCTACTATATCAGTTTTTTTATAGCTGGAATCATTACCTATGTCGCATTATCACGACTAACAAATTATAAATTTTTTTAAAGGAGGGATCCTATGTTTCAAAAAGCATTGTGGCTAAGAACATATCAACAAAGTAAATATGTTGTATGGCTATTGTGGCTCAGCAGTTTCTATACTTTATCATATATGTACTATATGGCTTCTATTGAACAACAACAATATTTAAAGATGAACAAAGCATGGAACTATATATATCATTACCACTTTAACTTAACACTTTTAAATCCTGTCTTGTTGTTAGGTAGCATACTGATCGTTCTAGCCTGCACTTTAATTGGATGGGAAAGGCAAAATAACGCTAGCGATTTGTTATGGTCTATGCCCTTTAAACGTTCACACCTCTATATAACAAAGTGGTTGTTTGGAATCTGTAATATTGTTGCAATTATCGTTTTAAACTGGGGATTATTTGCCATTATGAAAAAAACAACTTTTCATAATAAATATCAAATCTTTTCCCCATTCCATACGTACTTTCTGTATATGTTAATTGTACTAATTGCTATTTATACACTTGCATTATGTATAGGAACAGTTGCTGGAAATATCGTATCCCAAGGAATTATTTCTGCTATAATAATCATTTTTCCATTCTTACTTCCATCTCTTATGGTAGGGGTAATTAGTGTTCATTCTAACGCAGATGGGGAAAAGATTTATAATAAAATAAACAATATAACGGAAAATTTACGTATTTCTAGCCCAGCAGAAGAATTTAATATTGTATTTGATTACAATCCACAAAATGCTTACACCGATCCTAAAGGCGTTCGTCATGATGAACCCAATTTTTCATACATTCCTTCAGCCAAAACATTGATTGGACCTATTGCACATATTATTATTTTATTACCACTTGGTATATATTTATATGTTCGTTCCGTCAATGAGCGAAATGGTAACTTCATATTATATCCGAGACTACAAAAAGCAATTATCATATGTGCTATTTTACTGATTGGAATCGTTGGAGGTTTAACATTAAGTAGTACTCACTCATTGTCCAGCTTTTACATCGGATTTTTGGTGACTAGTTTCATTACGTATTTCTTCCTGCCTAAAATATTAAAATGGAAATTCTCTTGGAATTTTAAATAAAATAACCTCCTCTTCATGAGGAGGTTATTTCACATTCTCTCTTCTTTTCCCATACTCTTTTTCTTGCTTCGTTCCAAACCCGTCACCATTTGCGACGATTTGATCTGTTGGAGCAACTATACTTTCAGCAATTCTCCATTCTCCTCCTTGTTGAATAAACACTTGCATAAAATAATTCATGCCATTTAACTGATACGGATTTTCTTTTTTCACTTCATAACGAGCTGCAACATAATACACTTGCACATTCTCAGCCTCAAACTTAGAAATATATTGCGATAATCTCGGGATATACTGTGATGCTTTCTGAAGTGGAAGTTGTTTTACTTTTACAAGAGAAGACTTTGTTACATTACTGATCGTATCTTCATGCCGAATGTTATCACTATGATGAAATAAAATAGCATTCTGCATTGAACGAATCCATAGCTTTGAATATAAAACAGGTTGCTTATTTGAAATATGTTGTAATTCTTTTTGAACGACTTGAAGAGGCGTAGCCGCATCCGCGAACTGATTAAAGCAGAAAAAACTTCCAATCATAATGAAAAGCGTACAAATACGTTTCATAATTTTTCACTCCGATTCTTTTTAATTAAAGTATTGGAGTTTCAAAATTTTTTTATTCAAAAGAAAAAGGATAGGAAAGCTTTCGCTTCCTATCCTCATTTATTATAATACGCGGCCAAATAGCTCTAACACCATTTCGATTTCTTGGTCGCTCCAACCTTTAAATTTCTCTTTATAATATTCTTTACGCACAGCTTCAAGTTTTTCAGTTACTTCTCTTCCGTGTTCTGTAATTTCTAGGTACACGATACGACGGTCTGAATTTGAACGCTTTCTTTCTACAAACCCTTTTCGTACGAGACGATCAGTAACAGCTGTAATATGACTAGAGGTTACGTTTACTTCACTCGCAATTTGCGAAGCCATCTGTGGACTGTTTAAAAATAACGCGCGTAATACAGAAAATTCATTGTATGGCATATGTTCTGCAAAACGTGTATTAATATCATTTTGTAATAAACGTATCATCTTTCGAAATGATCCGGATAACTCTAAAATCAGTGTTTCTCTTTTTTCGTTCACTAGCCTCGTCCCTTTTTTATCATATTTACACATATTATAATCTATAAATACCCTTATTGTATATGCTTTCTTTCTTTAACATTCTCATTTATGTAACTTTTTCATACAAATTTCTTTTTTGTTCACACATATACATATAAATAAGGATGGTGATGGAAGATGCAAGGTGGAATGAATCCTTATTTACACAACGTACGTACGGCTAATACTGGTAAAGAAGCTACCATTACGGTGCAAGGTGAAGGCGTTGTAAAAGCAAAACCAAATGTTGTTATATTAACGATTGGTATTCGTACAGATCATAAAAATGTAAAACAGGCACAAGAAGAGAATGCAGTGCAATCAAAACAATTATTAGATGCACTAAAACAACTAGGTATTGCCGACAAAAATATAGAAACCATTTCATATACGATTACGCCCCAGTACGAATATGTAAATGATAAAGCATTACTACAAGGATATCGTGTGGAACATTTGTATGAAATTACCGTTTTAAATGTACAAAAAGCAGGGGAAGTATATGATATAGCTGTTTCAAATGGAGCAAACTTAGCAAAAGGGTTACGTTTTCGAATATCTCATCCAAATAAATATTATGAGCAAGCTCTCATTCAAGCTCTGCAACAAGCGGTAGAAAAAGCTCGTGCTATTGCGAGTACATACAATTTAAACATTAATCCAGTTCCACTCTCATTCGTTGAAGAATCCGCCCAATTACCACGGGAAGTGACGTCCTATGCTACTTTACATGCGCAAGCAGCTCCGCCCATTCAATCAGGAGAATTAGAAATCATTTCAACAATACGAGCCATTTTTACGTATTTATAAATAATTTCTTTTATAAGTAAACGTTATCATTTTCCTTGTTGTAAAAACATGATGTTCTGATATAATAAAGGACGGTGAGCTCTTACAAAAGAGATATCACGGGTGGGAGAGGGATATGAAAAAGAAGGTTTAACATGAAAGGAATACTTGAAAGAACATTTAAATTAGGTTTACACGAAACATCACCAAAACAAGAAGTTTTAGCTGGAGTTACGTCATTTTTCACAATCGTATATATTATGATTGTAAATGCATCAATTTTATCGGATGCTGGCATTCCTCTTGAAGCTGGAATTTTAGCAACTGTTTTCAGTTCATTTGTCGGATGTCTGCTCATGGCATTTTGGGCAAATGCACCTGCTATTCTTGTCCCTGGTATGGGCGTAAATGCATTCTTCACGTACACTGCTGTGCATACGCTCGGATTAGCTTGGCAGGAAGCATTAGCAGCTGTCTTCATCTCTGGTATTATTTTTGCAATTGCTGCGTTTACACCAATCGCTCGCGTGCTTTCAGTATCGATTCCAAAGTCATTAAAAGAAGCTATTACTGTCGGCATCGGATTATTTTTAGCATTTATCGGATTGCAAAAAGGTGGTTTAGTCGTTTCGAATCCAAATACTGCTGTTGCAATGGGTAAATTAAGTAACCCTGTCGTTCTTGCGACACTACTTACTCTTATCGTTGCACTTGTACTATTTATTCGTAACGTACGTGGAAGCTTTTTATGGACGATTGCAATAGGAACTGGTATTGCATGGCTATTTGGTCTTGTTGATACAAGTCAAATCGGAAATAGTTCATTCTCATTCGCTAATTACGGCGATGTGTTTGGAGCTATGTCATTTGGCAAACTTTCTTCCTTACCGTTTTGGATTGCAACATTCTCCTTAAGCATGGTGCTTATTTTTGAGAACATGGGACTTCTGCACGGTTTATTAGAAGATGACCGTAAATTCCCACGTGCTTACCAAGCCAATGCAATTTCAGCAATGACATGTGGTCTATTTGGCACAAGCCCTACCGTATCAACAGTAGAGAGTGCTGCAGGTATTACTGCAGGCGGAAAGACAGGTCTGACGTCTATCGTTACAGGGTTGTTATTCTTCGCATCACTGTTTGCACTTCCGTTTGTGAAACTAATTCCTGATAGTGCCATTGCACCAATCTTAATTATTATTGGCGGCCTGATGATTACAAGCATTCAGCAAATTCCTCTGAACGATTTTTCAGAAGGATTTCCAGCGTTCTTAATTATCGTCATGATCCCGCTCACATATAGTATCGCTGATGGCATTGCGTTCGGATTTATTGCTTATCCTATCTTAAAAATTGCTCTTGGAAAGCGTAAAGAAGTCGCACCGTCTATGTATATCGTTACATGCTTATTCTTAGCCATGTTTGTATTACATGCTATTGGTTAAGTAAAAACACCGAGGAATTTCCCTCGGTGTTTTTTACTTAAACCATCCTTTTTTGTAAAACCAAGCCATCATCCCACCGCCAATTAGCGCCATTAGAAGTAGACAAATAAAATAACTATATTGTCCACCAAGCTCTGGCATATGCGTAAAGTTCATTCCGTATACTCCCGCAATAAATGTTAATGGCATGAAAATAGTCGAGAATACAGTTAATGTTTTCATAATGTTATTCATATGATGTGAGTTTAATGAAAAATAGCTATCCCGAATATCTGCCGTTAACTCGCGGCTTGCCTCAATCATTTCTGTCAGTTTAAGCAAATGGTCATGTATATCTTTAAAATAAATCTCATGATCACTTATACCGTAAAAACGAGTCGAATTTAAAATACGATACAATAAATCACGCATCGGAATGATTGTGCGCCTTAGCTTCGATAAATCTGCACGTATATCAAATACTTCTTCTAATACACTTCCTGCTGTCTCACCCGTTAAATTATCATCAATTGCATTTAAATGATCCTCAATGTAATATACAGGCGCAAAATAGTCATCTACAATTTGGTCGATAATTGTATGCGCTACGTGTAAAGGACTATTTTTAATACGCTTCTTTTCTCCAAGTGTTTTCCATACTCTTTCGATTGCATTGTTATGAGAAAAGTGGAAAGAAACAATAAAACGATCACTAATAAATAAATCGATCTCGTGCGGTTCTAATCCATCCTCACCAAATGCATGAAGAACTAAAAAGTTATATCCATCATAAAAATCAACTTTTGGTCTCTGTACATATTCTATACAGTCTTCAATTGCAAGGGGATGGAACTTAAAATGATCTTGCAAAATGTATGTATACTCTTCTTTCGTTGGCTTATATAAATCTAGCCAATACCATACAATATGGTCTTTCGTTGTTTCTTCTAGCGAAACATCATATAATACTTCATCTGTTTTTGTTATTGCACAAATTCTAATCATAATTTCACCCATTATTATTATAAACAAAAAATAGCAAAAAAAGCCAAGGAGAAATACTCCTTGGCCCTTTTTTATTATTCGGTAACGATGCCGTGCACTAATGTTGGTGCATCTACATGTTCGTTAGCAATCTTCATATTCTCATAAATTTTTGCTTTTACATCTTCCACATTTTCACGGTTTGCGTAAATTGTAACAAGGGATTCACCTTTTTTCACGCTGTCCCCTACTTTTTTGCGAAGCATTAAGCCAACTGCTAAATCAATTTCAGATTCCTTCGTCGCACGTCCTGCTCCTAAAAGCATTGCTGCTGTTCCGATTTCGTCTGCAACGATTTCTGATACATAACCGTCTTCCTTCGCTTCTACTTCAATTTTAAACTGTGCTTGTGGTAATTTAGAAGGATCATCAACAACAGAAGCATCTCCGCCTTGCGCTGATAAGAACGTTTTAAATGATTCTAGCGCTTTACCGTTGTTCATTACTTCAATTAATTTCTCACGTGCATCTTCTAAAGATGAAGCTTGTCCAGCAAGGTATACCATTTGACTTCCAAGCGTTAAACATAACTCTTCTAAATCTTTCGGCCCCTTACCTTGTAATGTATCAATTGCTTCTTGTACTTCAAGTGCGTTACCAATCGCCTCACCAAGTGGTTGACTCATATCAGAAATAACAGCCATCGTATTACGACCAACGTTATTACCAATGCGCACCATTGCTTCTGCTAAACGTTTTGCATCTTCATCTGTTTTCATAAATGCACCTGCTCCAGTTTTTACATCAAGAACAATTGCATCTGCACCAGCAGCAATTTTTTTACTCATAATCGAACTTGCAATAAGCGGAATTGAGTTTACTGTTGCCGTTACATCACGAAGTGCATATAACTTTTTATCCGCAGGTGTTAAGTTTCCACTTTGACCAATAACTGCGATTTTGTTTTCATTTACAAGTCGCATGAATTCATCATTTTCGATTTCAACATGGAATCCTGGAACTGCTTCTAATTTATCAATTGTACCACCAGTATGTCCTAACCCACGTCCAGACATTTTTGCAACTGGTACACCTAAAGCGGCTACTAATGGACCTAACACAAGTGTTGTTGTATCACCAACACCACCTGTTGAGTGCTTATCTACTTTTATCCCTTCAATAGCTGATAAGTCGATTGTATCACCGCTATTTACCATTGCCATCGTTAAATCAGCACGTTCTTGATCGTTCATATCTTGGAAGAAAATTGCCATTGCAAGTGAACTTACTTGGTAATCAGGAATATCACCATTCGTATATCCTTCAACAATAAAGTTAATTTCTTCTGTCGTTAATGCATGTCCGTCACGTTTTTTTGCAATTAGGTCCACCATTCTCATTGTGAGGTCACCCCTTCATTTGTTTTACGATTGCTTTTACTAATGCTAAGAAGTTAGCTTTAACACGTTCTGTCGTTTCGATTACTTCATCGTGATGAAGTGGCTGATCTAAAATACCAGCTGCCATATTTGAAATACAAGAAATACCAAGTACTTTCATACCAGCATGACGCGCTACAATTACTTCAGGTACTGTTGACATACCAACTGCATCTCCGCCAAGTGTACGAAGCATACGAATTTCAGCAGGTGTTTCATATACAGGACCTGTCATTCCAACGTATACACCTTCTTGTACTTTAATATTTAAGTCCGCTGCAACTTGTTTCGCCATTTCACGAAGTTCTGTCGTATATGATGTAGACATATCAGGGAAACGTACGCCCATTTCAGAATCATTCGGTCCGATTAATGGGTTTGTACCCATGAAGTTAATGTGGTCTGAAATTAACATAAGATCGCCTGGCTCAAATGATGTATTTACACCACCAGCTGCATTTGTTACAACAACTGTTTCTACACCTAGTTCTTTCATAACACGAACTGGGAATGTTACTTTTTGCATGTCGTATCCTTCATAGAAGTGGAAACGTCCTTGCATTGCTACTACTGTTACACCTTGAAGTGTACCGAATACTAGTTGACCTGCATGACCTTCTACAGTTGATACTGGGAATTCAGGGATTTCACTGTAAGGTACTGTTACTGCGTTCTCGATTTCATCTGCTAATACACCTAGTCCAGATCCAAGGATTAGTCCTACTTGTGGCGTTTCTTGAAATTTCTCTTTTAAGTATGAAGCTGATTTTGTAATAAGTTCACGATTCATTTGTTTATCCCCCTATTTCTTTAGCTCGTTTAAGAAGCTTGTTCCGTGTTCTGGCATTTTCACGCCGAAGTTTTCTGCTACCGTTGCACCAATATCAGCAAATGTTTGACGAAGTGCTAATTCTTGTCCGCCTTCTTTCATGCTTGGGCTATATGCTAATAACGGTACGTATTCACGTGTATGATCAGTACCAGGATGTACTGGGTCATTACCGTGGTCTGCTGTAATTAATAATAAATCATCTTCTTTTAGTTTTTCGAATACTTCTGGAAGACGAGCATCATACTCTTGCAGAGCTTCTCCGTACCCTTGTGGATCACGGCGGTGTCCAAATAATGCATCAAAGTCAACTAAGTTTAAGAAGCTAAGACCTGTAAAGTCCATGTTTAATGTATCTACAAGCTTGTCCATTCCATCCATATTTGATTTCGTACGAAGTGATTCAGTTACCCCTTCTCCATCATAAATGTCAGAGATTTTACCAATAGCAATTACATCATAATCGCTATCTTTTAGTTCATTCATTACTGTGCGACCAAATGGTTTTAACGCATAGTCATGACGATTTGGTGTACGTTTGAAGTTTCCTGGCTCTCCAACGAACGGACGAGCGATAACACGTCCTACCATGTACTTCTCATCTAACGTTAGTTCACGTGCAATTTTACAAATTTTATATAACTCATCAAGTGGCACTACTTCTTCGTGTGCTGCAATTTGTAGTACGCTATCTGCGGAAGTGTAAACGATTAAAGAGCCTGTTTCCATTTGCTCTTGACCAAGTTCATCAAGAATTTCAGTTCCAGAAGCTGGCTTATTACCGATAATTTTACGGCCTGTTTTTTCTTCTAATTCATCAAGTAATTCTTTCGGGAATCCTTCAGGGAACACTTGGAATGGTGTATCAATGTAAAGGCCCATGATTTCCCAGTGTCCTGTCATTGTATCTTTACCAGTAGATTTTTCTTGCATTTTTGTATAATATCCAAGCGGTTTTTCTACTTTAGAGATACCTTTCATTTCACGAATGTTACCAAGGCCTAATTTCACCATGTTAGGCATTTGTAACCCATTCATATGTTCAGCAATGTGACCAATTGTGTCAGATCCTAAATCACCAAATTGCTCAGCATCTGGTGCTTCACCGATTCCAACAGAATCCATTACGACTAGGAATATACGTTTATATTTATTCATAACTGCGACCTCCTATAAGTTCAGTTCTACTTCTTGTAGTATGTTCAAAACGCTATAAAGTGAAACTGTTCTCCATAAGAATTCTCTTTCGTTCTCATTGTCAAACAGTACTTCTTTAATTGATTCTCTAACCTATTTCGTTTACTTCGAAACGACTCAAAAACATTTCTAGTTTTCTCTAAGTCAGATGTCAGACATCTGATACAGATATCATAACATGTTTACGCTTTCTTTTTAATACATTTTCGTAGAATTTCTCATTTTCTTCACACTTCTATTGTAATCCATTATACAAATAAGTGCTAATTATTTTATGATTTATTTCTTCATATAAAGTGAAACTTTGATTAATAGGAGTTGAGTTCTTCTCCACTGATTATAAGCCCTCATCAATTGGACGTTTACGGAATAAAAATAAAAAGCAGCTCTAAAGAGCTACTTTTTATTTTACTTCTACTGTTTCTTCTTTATGTTCATGTAGTTCACCTTTTTTAACATGAACTTTCACTTTGTAAGAACCGTTTTCTTTGAAAGTATGTTTCGTTTCATACTCTCCTTTATTTCCTTCTTTCGCTGGAATAAATTCGTGTTTTTCAACACCATCTTTCCAAATCTCAAGTTGTACTTCAGCACCAGTTAACGCTTCTTCTTTTTGTTTTAAATGAACTTTCATAGTCGATTCAGCATTTGCTTTTATATCACCAGCCATAAGATGAATCATTGTATCGCTTTTATGATCGCCATGCCCTGCACCGTGATCACTATTTTCTTTTTTCACATCTTCTACTTTCGCATTTCCTACAGCCACTTTTACTTCTGGCATAACATGCATTTCACGTGCATTTGTGTGAGCGATAATATGGTATACTCCATCCGTCTCGAACGTTTTCTCCACTGCATAAACACCTTTTCCTTTATGCTTACCATCTAACATCTCGTGCTTTTCGTCGCCAGCTTTCCAAATTTCAAACTTTACATCATCAGCATCTGTTACTTTTTCTTTTCCTTGTGTAACAAGTGCTTGTACTTCTGTTTTTTCACCAGGTTTAATTTCTTTCGGATTTGTTTGAACTGCTACTTTTACAGCTTCTAGTTTCTGTTCTTTTTTCGGTTCTTCTTTGTTTGTATTACAGCCAGCCAATGCTAGCATCGCGATAAATAAAGTCATAATAAGTTTTTTCATCATCATTTCCTCCTTCATACCTTATTTAGTATAGAGGAAATACATTGTAATATTCTAGTCTTCTGCTGAAAACAATGTACGAAATGTTTGTGAAGTTTTTGTGAAGTACTGTAGCCTTTTGAATCTATGAAAAAAGAGCATAGTAACTATGCTCTCGGATGAAACTGTTTATATACATCTTTTAATCTAGCTTTTGAAACATGCGTATAAATTTGCGTCGTTGAAATATCTGCATGTCCAAGCATTTCTTGCACAGCACGCAAGTCTGCTCCATTTTCTAATAAATGCGTAGCAAAAGAATGGCGCAACGTATGCGGTGTAAGCTCTTTTTCAATATTTGCTTCTTTCGCCAATCGTTTTAAAATTTTCCAAAATCCTTGTCTTGATAATCGATTCCCATGATGGTTTAAAAAGAGTGCATCTACTACTTTTTTACCCATCAATTCTCTTCTTCCCTTTTCAATATACTTTTGAATCGCTTCCGTCGCTAAACTTCCTAGTGGAATAATTCTTTCTTTATTCCCTTTCCCTATGCAACGAACAAATCCCATCGTTAAATGTACATCTTCTAAATTTAAGGCAATTAATTCCGAAACACGAAGTCCTGTTGCATACAATAACTCTAGCATCGCTTTGTCACGAACCCCAAAAGCACTCGTCATTTTTGGCGTCTGAAGTAACGCCTCTACTTCATCGATTGATAGTACTTTCGGTAATTTCCGTTCTCCTTGCGGCGTTTCAATATGTACGGATGGGTCGTGCTCTACCGCTCGTTCACGAAGTAAAAATTGGTGAAACGAACGAATCGATGCAATATGACGTGCTAATGTTTTCGAAGATTTTCCGTTTTCTTTTAAGTGCTGCAGAAAATTAACAATGTGCAAGCGTGTCACTTCATGAAAGCTTTTCGCCTGTTCTACATTTTGCAAATACTTTACATAACTTTTTAAATCACGTTCATAAGATACTACTGTATTTTTCGCTAGCCCTTTTTCGACAACCATATAATGAATAAAATCTTTTAATTGATCTTCCAATCTACACTACTCCCCATTTTCATAGAAAAACATCATTCTATTTACGAAAGCATCCTTTGCCGGCTCTTCATTCCCTGATACTTTTTCTACAGTCTCTTCTTTTGGCTTTTCATAACGATGATAGCTTTCATATTCTTCATTTATCCATAGTATAGCGAAATAAAACAAAATCGTACAACTTGTAAATAATAAAAATACTTTTATCCCATCAAAAGTTAATTTTAAAGCTCGGCGCATTGTAAATTCCTCCAAAATATAAGTTATTACAACATATGCCAAGCTTTCACCAATTTATACCTTATTCAAATAAAAAACCTCTTCCTAGTTAAATAGGAAAAGGTTATTTTTCATCCGTTTCATTTTCTTGACAATTTTTACAAATCCCATGGAATGTTAAACGATGATCCTTCACCTTAAAGCTCCAGTCATGTTCTACTTTCCTTTCCACTTCACCAAGTAAATCTTCTTGTATTTCTTGTACAGCACCACATTGTGTACAAATCAAATGATGGTGGAAACGCTGCGCACCTTCTTGGCGTAAGTCATAGCGTGAAACACCGTCTCCGAAGTTAATCTTATCGACAACTTTTAACTCAGATAATAGTTCTAAAGTTCGATAGACGGTTGCTAATCCGATCTCTGGCGACTTTTCTTTTACAAGGAGGTAAACATCTTCTGCGCTTAAATGATCTTCTTCATTTTCTAGCAGCACACGAACTGTTGCTTCACGTTGCGGTGTTAATTTGTAGCTCGCTGCATGTAATTGCTTCTTAATTCGTTCAATTCTTTCTTCCATTCGGTACTACTCCCTCCTCGCCACTCTTACACCATTATATCAGAAGAAGGGCTTCTGTCAAAAGAAAAACAATAAAAACAAATTGATAATTATTCTCAAAAAGTATTTATTGTTTATTAATAGCCTCAACGACTTCTTTCATTAAAACTGGTGATGCATAAGCTTCTACACTAGAAGCAAGAGCTAACACTACTCCGATTACAAGAAAGAAGCATGTATAACGAATTAATAATGGTAATAGCGGTTCGGTTATTTTCCGAATAAATTGATGTCTAATCATCCGTAAGGAAAAGCTTGCGGCAATTGTTGTCATAACGAGAAATACTGGAATAATAATGAGATTTTGTGGCAATACAGAAACGAATGCTAATAATAATCCATTCCATCCATGCTGACTTACTAAAAAACCTACTGTAAATCCGACAACTACTCCTTTTACAAATAATAAAATAAAAATAAGTGGCAATCCAATAATTGAAATCCCCAAAATCCAAATAAATCCAATGTATTTTAATTGCGAAAAGTAACTTTCTCGAAACATTTCGCTCGCAACAGCAAATTCTCCTTTAGAAACTTGTCCAAAAAAACGTTGTAAATAAAATGATAAATCTTGTTTTTGATTTAATTGTAAACTATTTACAAGAATGGCCCCAAATATTACTCCCATCAATAATAAAACAGCGTTAAATATATATAATGAAGAGTTTTCCTGTATGTGAGACATTACACGGTCTTGCCAAGTTTTTCTCCACATTTTTCTTCCCTCCGTTCACACTCTTACTAAAAATGTATGAAAGAAAGAAAAAAGTATGACGAATTAACATTGAAATTCCGCTCTACTTTGCTAAACTAAAAAGTAGAGAATAGGAGGGATTTCTCTTGAAACCATTATTATTAGATTTTCCAACATTATTTCAAACTGAACGCTTACAAGTTCGTAAGCCATTTCCAGGTGATGGTGCAGAAGTGTATGAAGCAATCCAAGCTTCTCTAGAAGACTTAGTACCGTGGATGCCAATTAACGCTGAAACAGAAGAAAGTGCTGAAGAAATCGTTCGTAACGCTCACGGGCAGTTTTTACTTCGTGAAACACTTGATTTTCACTTATACGATAAAGTATCTGGTACATTCATCGGAGCTATAACGCTCAAGCCTGAAAACTGGGATATTCCAAAGTTTTCACTTCACTTCTGGCTGCATAGCGCTTATACAAAACAAGGCTATATGACTGAAGCCATTAAAGGTGCCATTCAATTTGCCTTTGATAAGCTAAGTGCTAGAAGAATTGAAATTCGTACTGATGCAACAAATGCAAATGCATGTAACCTAGCAGAACGTTTAGAATTTATTCTAGAAGGTACAATGGAAAATGATTTCATAGCACCAGATGGTAGCTTACGTGATGCACGCGTATACGCAAAAATCAATTAAAAAACACTCGCCTTTGGCGAGTGTTTATTTTTGTAGTTGTAAATATTGTACTGCAAACATCGTCTTCGCATCATGAATACGAAGATCTTTCATAAGAATAATCGCTTCTTCTAACGATACTTCCATCAATTCCACGAATTCATCTTCATCTAATTCGGCTTTATTTTCTTTTTTCGTCAAACCTGTCGCTTTATATACATATAAAATTTCATCTGCAAATCCTGGAGATGTATAGAAAGAAGTAATAAGCTCCATATTTTCACATACATATCCTGTTTCCTCTTCTAATTCACGAACTGCTGTCACCTCAGGTTTTTCACCAGGTTCTAACTTGCCGGCCGGAATTTCTATAATCGCCTTTTCAAGCGCTTTACGATACTGCTCGACAAGCACAATTTTCCCCTCATCAGTAATAGCAATAATAGCAACTGCACCAGGGTGATTTACAATTTCACGTTTACTCATTGCTCCATTTGGTAATACTACATCATCAACACGAACTTTTATAACTCTACCATCAAAAATCGGTTCAGTTTTTACTGTTCTCTCTGCAAGATTACTCATACTACTTCATCTCCCTGTTCTATTTCCTATTCTTTCCTCATACATTTTACCACATTGAAAGGAGCGTGATAGAAATGAAAGTTTATATTTTACCAAATCGCGTCACTTTAGTCGGAAAAGCATGGCAAATTCGCCATAAGCTAAAACAATATGGAAAAGAGTATACAACTGTACAAGAGTGGATTACAGCAAATAAAGTGAAACTTTAATCAGTGGGGGTTTTCTTCATCCCCCACTGATTATTAGTTGAACCAATCGGACTTTTATGGGCAGTTGATTTCTCACCTAACTTCTTTGCTCTCGCTGAATTTTGAGGTGGGGGGTCTTACTGCCCATTAAAGCGGGATAAAAAGTAAACGTTTGTCAACCTCTTTTCCCTTGCGTACAATAAAGGTAAGGAGGTTGACCTATGAAAAAACGTCAATTAGGAAACTCAGATTTGTTTGTGACAGAAATGGGACTTGGCTGTATGTCTCTCGGTACATCTGAAACAGAAGCTATGCGTATTATCGATGAAGCAATCGATTTAGGAATCAATTTTTTTGATACAGCGGATTTATATGATTATGGATTAAACGAAGAATTTGTTGGAAAAGCCTTAAAAGGGAAACGAGACCAAATTGTTCTTACAACAAAAGTTGGAAATCGATGGACAGAAGAAAAAAACGGGTGGTCTTGGGATCCTTCTAAAAATTACATAAAGGCTGAAGTGAAAGAAAGTTTACGTAGACTTCAAACTGATTATATTGATCTTTATCAACTTCACGGCGGGACGATTGAAGATCCAATAGATGAAACAATTGAAGCCTTTGAAGAATTAAAAAAAGAAGGTATTATTCGTCATTACGGTATTTCTTCTATACGTCCAAATGTTATCCGTGAATATGCTAAACGTTCCAATATCATTAGTGTGCTAATGGAATATAGCCTTTTAAATCGTCGCCCTGAAGAATGGTTCTCACTTCTAAGTGAACATCAAATTAGCATTATTGCTCGTGGGCCACTTGCAAAAGGAATTTTAACTGATAATAATGCAAGAAAGATAGAAAGAGTAAAAGAAAAGAATTATCTTTCTTATTCTTACGATGAATTATATGCGACACTCGCGAATGTAAAAGAAATAATCGGAGAAAGCTCTTTAACAGGAACAGCTATTCAATATTGCTTACATAACGAAACTGTTGCAGCTGTTATACCTGGTGCAAGCTCTATTGGGCAATTGAAAGAAAATGCCCAGGCTAGTAAACAAACACAGTTAACAACAGCTCAATATATACAACTTCAGCAAATTGCTAAATGTGATACTTACGCTTTACATCGTTAAAAAGACGCTACCATACTGGTAGCGTCTTTTTATAGCGTATCATATTTATCCGGATTCGTTCCTACATGTAAATTACGATTTAACGTATTAATTTGATTCATCTCTTCTTCCGTTAATGAAAAATCAAAGATAGAAAAATTCTCCTTAATGCGAGATGGTGTAACAGATTTAGGAATCGTCACTACCCCGCTCTGAATATCCCATCTTAATATAACTTGCGCAGGTGTTTTTTCATATTTCGTAGCAACGGCCTGAATAATCGGGTTCTCGAATACTTCCCCGCCTCTCATTAATGGGCTCCATGCTTCCATTTGAATTTGCTCACCTTGACAGAAATTACGCAATTCAAATTGCGCTAACATCGGATGAAGTTCCACTTGGTTGACCATCGGCTTCACTTTACAATTTGGTAATAACAGTTCTAAATGATGTTTATGAAAATTTGAAACACCAATCGCGCGCACTTTACCTTCTTCATACAGTTTTTCTAGCGCTCGGTACGTATCGACATACTTCCCTCTTATTGGCCAATGTATTAAATATAAATCTACATAGTCCATTTGTAATTTCTTTAAGCTTTTTTCAAACGCCTCAAGTGTTTCCTCGTATCCTTGATCGTCGTTCCAAACTTTTGTTGTAATAAATATGTCTTCTCTCGGAATCCCTGATTCACGAACCGCTTCTCCGACACCGCTTTCATTTTCATATACAGTTGCTGTATCAATCGAACGATATCCAACTTCTAACGCTGTTTTTACTGCTTGTTTTACTTCATCGCCTTCTTTCGCTTTATAAACGCCTAGACCAATCATCGGCATTTTTACGCCATTATGAAGTGTAGTTGTTGGAATGTGCACAGTCGTCTCCCTTTCATTCTTACATTTTTTATAAGCCACCACTTTATTTCAACAAGATTCAACCAAAAAGTCAAAACATATGTACAGTTTACATAATAATTTTATACACTAAAACGCAAACTCAATTATTCATATTTCCTTCTCTCCATTCTTTCGCTTTTTCATCAACACTACGCACAAACTCATTTTTTCCTTCCGTATATAACGTGCCATCATATGTATATTTTTCGGCTAATTCTTTCTTTAAGGCTGCATATGCCTCTGCTTCTTCACAATGAGCCATCATATAATCACGAAACGCTAAATGCCTTACTATCTCAGGATTTCCTTTTTCAAAAACGTGTAAGTGATACGAGCGTTTTTCCTCAGTTCCATGAATAAAATAACGACGTCTTGAAATACCATTTTCCCCTTTTACGATATAACCAAGCTCTTCAAAACGTTCATTCCAATGATCTACTCTGTCGATACACTCTACTTCCATAATCATATCTATAATTGGTTTAGCTGCCAGTCCTGGCACTGATGTACTTCCAATATGATGGACTTTCACCATTTCTGGCATCGCCGATTTTAATCGTTCGGCCTCTATTTGAAATTTTTCATTCCAATGATTTTCATGCGGAACGACTACAATTTTTCTCATTAAAACTCCCCTTTTCTTACAAGCTCGTCAAAAAAATGATCAGCGGTATGCACTGATCATTTTTTATATTATTTAAAGTCTTTCCAAGTAAGGCTACTTTCACTTAACAGTTCTTCAAATGATTTATTCTTTTCACGTTCTTTTTGTTCTTGGCGCTTTCTTTCCAGTTCAGCTGCCTCTTTTTCTTCTTCTCTCACTTGCAATTCTTTCTTCTTATTCTTTAATTGCTGCATGAGTGAATCATTTAATTGATCGCCTAATGTAAGCGACTCTTTCTCTGGTCTATTCACTTGCGATTGTCTTTGCATTTGTCTTTGTTTCTTTTTCTTCATGCTACTCACCTTTTACTTTTTTCTCCATTATAGTAGATACACAATGAACTCGACAATAAAAAAGGTTCGTTACTCTATTATTCACTTTTTGTAAATATGTTAATTTTTCGAAAAAACTAAATTTTTATATAGATATAATCCTATGAATCTATTAAAATTATGTCGTATGATGTCAGATTATAAAAAAAGGAGAAATGAATTATGTGGAAAAAAATCATTCCTGCTGTTGCCGTTTTAAGCACCATAACTTTTTCAAGCGTATTTGCCGCTCCCCCATCCCAGATTCCAGCTGAACAAAACCGCTACGTAGACGTACAAATGCTTGGTATTAATGATTTCCATGGACAACTAGATACTGTTAAAAAAATTAATAACAAAGAAGCTGGTGGCGCTGATTACTTAGCTACTTATTTAAAAGAACGTAAAAAGCAAAACCCTAATACACTTCTCGTACATGCTGGCGATATCGTCGGAGCTAGTCCACCAGTTTCAGCGTTGTTACAAGATGAACCAACGATTGAATTTTTAAATGACTTAAAATTCGATGTTGGTACAATCGGAAACCATGAATTTGATGAAGGTATCGATGAAATGAAACGCCTCATTTACGGTGGATATCACGAGAAAACAGGTAATTTCAAAGGTGCTAACTTCCCTTATGTCGCTGCTAACTTCTATAACAAATCAACTGGTCGCTTATTTTTACCACCATTTACTGTAAAAATGGTAGATGGTGTTCCTGTAGGATTCATTGGCGTTGTTACAACTGATACGCCAAATGTCGTGATGCCTACTATGCTTAAAAATGTACAGATCACTGACGAAGTAGAAGCAATTAATAAATCAGCGCAACAATTAAAGCGTCTCGGTGTTAAATCCATCGTCGTCCTTGCCCATGTCGGCGGAACAACTGATGAGTCTGGCGTGACAAATGGAGAGCTTACTCGAATTGCAAATGAAACAGACTCGGAAGTTGATGTTATTTTCGGTGGACATAGTCACACGTATGTAAATGGTACTGTAAATAATAAACTAATCGTCCAAGCGAACTCTTATGGAACAGCTTTCTCAGACGTAGATGTAACAATTGATCGTAAAACAAAAGATATTGTAAAGAAAAAAGCTGAAGTGATTACAACATATCATGAAGGTGTGGAACCTGATAAACAAGTAAAACAAAAAATAGATCAATATAAAGAAACAATCGCACCACTTGTAAATGAAGTTGTAGGAAAATCTACAGCACCTATCGACCGTAAACAAAATGATGCTGGTGAATCTACTCTTGGGAATGTAATTGCCGACGCACAGCGTCAAACGATGCAAGCTCAAATCGCACTTATGAATCCTGGTGGCATTCGTAATGACGTAGATGCTGGCGATATTACTTGGGGCGAATTATATGGCGTTCAGCCTTTTGGAAACCAATTGATTAAAATCGATTTAACAGGTCAAGATATTCGCGACATTTTAAATCAGCAATGGCAAAAAGGAACAACAAGAATGCTTCAAATTTCAGGTATTCAATATACGTGGGATGCAAATAAACCAAACGGTGAAAAGGTTACGAATATACGCTTAACAAATGGCGAAGAGTTATCTCCATCTAAAACGTATAGCGTAGTTGCGAATGCTTTCTTAGCTTCTGGCGGTGACGGATTCGTATCATTTAAAAATGGGAAGAATTCAGAAACTGGTCCAAACGACTTTGAAGCGCTAGTCGATTATGTAAAACAATTAAAAGAACCAATTCAGCCAGTTATTGATGGAAGAATTCAAAAGGTAAATTAAGTATTTCCCTAATATGCGATCCAGATTTTATTGTAAAGGATACGCACTTATACTTAATCCACAATATTAGTAAAACCTAAAAAGGATACTCGTTCTTACAATGAACATAGTATCCTTTTCTTTAGTTATCAAAGTGTGATGTTTTGTTAAAATCATACTGTTGTAAAAATTGTTGTAACGCCTCTTCTACAAGTTTAGATTTTTGAATTCCTTTCGATTCTGATATAACGTCTAATTTTGCTAATATTTCTTTATTAATAGAAAAGGTACGTTTCTTTTTCTCTGTACTTATACTCATAATGGGCACAATTACTTCTTCTCTCTTTCTTAATAACTCATAAATACTTTGTAATTGCTCATAAATTAATAATTGATAATCCGTTTTCGCATATTGAAGGGCTGTCGCTTCTTGGAGTTGTAAGTGACGCGGTTCTTCTCCATCTCCTACAAAAATACGTTTCTTCTGTTCTCCATCATATTCGTATCCAATCAATCTTAATTTCTTTGATAATGTATATGGGCTTATTTCAAGACGTTTTGCTATAATAGCGATGGATTCACGTCTATTTAAGCAATCTATAATTTCTCCAATCGTCACAATTTCCCTCCTCCCGTGTTGAAATGACACTAGTATGGTATGTTACAATGATTTTCTAACAGTATATGCAAAACGAATAGCCTGTGCGATTCATACGATTTCAGAAAAGGAGGATTTCCATATGCTTTTTCGTAGCTATACCCCACAGTTTTATAATGAAAATAAACAACTCATTCCTAATAGTATTGCTACGATGGAAAGCGTTATGATTCATAATCGAAAACAAACTCTCCTTATGCGCGGGCAAAACATAGAGCAGCCAATTTTATTATGTTGTCATGGCGGACCTGGCATGGCACAAATTGGATTTATTCGTCATTTTCAAAAAGAATTGGAGAAACACTTCATCGTTATTAATTGGGATCAGCGCGGGGCAGGTAAATCCTTTTCAATGAAAGATTTCGGAGCAAATTTTACAATCGAACAATTCGTTTCCGATGCAAAAGAAGTGATTCAATATGTACTTAAAAAGTTCAATAAACAGAAACTATTTCTCGCTGGTCATTCTTGGGGAAGCATTATTGGGCTTAACATAGCACATCAATATCCACAGTATATCGAGGCTTACATCGGTATTGGGCAGATTGTACATATGAAACAAAACGAAGAATTGCTATATCAGCATTTAATTCGTTCTGCAAAAAAACATGATCATAAAAAAGCATTAGCGTCCCTTTTGAAATTAGGCAAACCACCATTTTTAGATACGAGACGCCTTATTATTCAAAGAAAGTGGCTTGGCACATTCGGCGGAGCAATCCAAAACGGATCTTCCTTTTCTTTCATACGAAAAGGCTTCTTTTCCCCTGAATATACGCTATTAGATTGGTTCAAGTTTCTCGCAGGAAATTTAAAATCTGGCGTTTTATGGGAAGAAATGTTGACAATCGATTTCTTTTCTTCTATTTCAAGCTTATCTATTCCGGTTTATTTTTGTTCTGGTCGCTATGATTATCAAACTCCTTATGCTCTCGTTCAGGAATATTGTGATGTGATAGAAGCCCCCATAAAAAAAATGATTTGGTTCCCAAATTCAGCACATTCTCCTGATTTAGAAGAACCAGAATTATTCGCCAATTCTTTACAATCAATTAAACAAGAGCTAGCTTTTCAACATTAGTAACAAAAGGCTCTTTTACATTTCATAGAAAACAATTTATAATAATATGTCACAACTATGTATAAATATAGCAAAGTGCTTCATATTTACTTGCCTTAGCACAATAAAATTTTAGGGAGATTACATTTATTATGAATGCTGTACTCGTCGCAGTAGCAGTTATGCTATTGCTTAGTTTGTTACGTGTCCAGGTCATTGTCGCCATCATTGTTGGAGCTTTAACAGGCGGAATTATCGGTGGACTCGGTATTTCAGAAACTATTAACACTTTTACAACTGGCCTTGGAAACAGTGCTCCAATCGCTTTAAGTTATGCAATGCTTGGCGGTTTCGCTATTTCCCTTTCCAAAACAGGACTTCCAGATGCCATGATTCAAACTGCACTAAAATGGATTGGCAATGAACAAGACACGAAAAAACAAGTTTATTCTAAAATACTTATTTTATTCATCATTTTAACGATGGCTTGTTTCTCACAAAATGTGATTCCTGTTCATATCGCTTTCATCCCTATCTTAATTCCAGCACTTTTAAAAGTATTAAATGAGCTGAAAGTGGATCGCCGACTTGTTACATGTATTATTACATTCGGATTGATTACTCCTTATATGTGGATTCCAGCAGGGTTCGGAAAAATTTATCATGACGTATTGCAAACAAATGCTGCGCAAAGTGGTCTTACATTTGATGTCGCACTTATTCCAAAAGCAATGACTATTCCAGCAATCGGTATGATTATTGGATTATGTGTAGCGGTATTCATTACGTACCGGAAACCTCGTACGTATGAAACAGAACAAGTTCATACTACCGCAAATGAAATCGTTCCCTATACAAAACGTAGCATTATTTTCGGATTGTTATCTATCATAGCCACATTAACTGTTCAATTAGCAACAGAATCAATGATTTTCGGTGCTTTAGCGGGGATTATCGTCTTATCAGTAAGTGGTAGTCTACCTCTTAAAGAAGCAGATGCGATATTAACAAGCGGAATGCGCATGATGTCCTTTATCGGTTTTGTTATGATTGCTGCCGCTGGATTTGGCGCTGTTCTTCGAAAAACAGGACATGTTGAATCTCTTGTGCAAACGAGTGCACATATAATTGGAAATAACAAACCACTCGCTGCATTTCTTATGCTTGTGATTGGACTTCTCGTTACGATGGGAATTGGTTCATCCTTTTCAACCATCCCTATTTTAACAACAATTTTTGTGCCTCTTTGCATGCAGCTTGGATTTAGTCCAATGGCCACAATTGCAATTATCGGTACAGCTGGAGCGCTAGGCGATGCGGGATCTCCAGCATCAGATAGTACACTTGGGCCAACATCCGGTTTAAATGCTGATGGTCAACACCATCATATATGGGATACATGTGTACCAACTTTTCTGCATTATAATATACCGTTACTTATATTCGGCTTTATTGCCGCAATTACATTATAAAAGGTGCGTTTTATACGCACCTTTTACTTTTTTATTTTTTCTTTTAATTGTTGTAAAGCTATTTTCCCATTTTCTTCGGCGCAACTTTCAATTTTCATGAGTGACGAGCCTATCCATTCACTGTCTATGCTCCCGTTCGGTCCGATAATTTTCAACTTATCCGGTATACGGATATTGAAATTTTTCGCTGCTTGAATTAACTCAAAAGTAACCTTTTCACTTGAAGTTACAATTCCATCTATATACGGGTAAGTTTGTAAGAATGTAATAAACTGTTTATTCGTATACCCTTGTACACATACTTCTCGATAAGAGATCCCTTCCTCCCAAACAGCGTCTAAAAATCCTGATATGTGCTCTTCCATTTCTTCACTATCTTCTCCCTCATCGAAATAAGCAAGAAATTGACAGCCTTTTTCTTTTAATAAAGAAACCGTTCTTTGTCCACTTTCATAATAATTTGCATGGGATTTTTTTTCATCAATCACAACAAACGGAAGTGGAATTTCTCCTATACTTTTAAAAACGGATCTTGTTAAAATAACACCTGCAACGTTATTTTCCTTCAACATATATATGTATCTATCTTTATTCTCTATATTACAAACAATGATTTGATATCCTTCTTTATATGCTATTTCCTCAATACAATGTAGCAAAGTGATGTTTGATAGGTCATATAGATTATCTACAAGTAATGCAATTATCGTTGAATTCTCTTTAAATAATGGCTTTGCTGCATTATTTGGCCTATAACGTAATTCCTCAATTGCTTCCTTTACTTGTTTTACTGTGTCCTCATGAACGTATCCTTTTTCATTAATAACTCGTGAAACGGTTGCGACTGAAACACCTGCCAATTTTGCAACATCACGTATAGTTGCCACATCGTCACCCCTTAATATGGTAATAGATTACAATTTTACGGTAACCTAAATTACAATATTCGTCAAGGTTAATAACTTATATTTCTGAAAATTGTTACATCAGTTTATTAAACGATACTCCAACTGTATTTCATGTAAAATTGGGATGTTATCATATCCGATACGCGGAATTTCTTTCTTTATTTTTCGTGCCTCTTCCACTGCATTCACATATAAATTAGTCATCATAAAATTACGTTTTTGGTAAAAACGTAACGCATTCATATTATCATTTGTTGTTATGAGCCAAACCCGCCCGCACCGTTCTTCTTCTGCAACTTGTAATACACAATCTACAAGTTTCGTCCCTATTCCTTTTCTTTCTTCAAAGCTATCTAACGATACAATTTCACACATATTTCCGGTCACTTCATACGTTATAATTCCGATTATTCTGTCATCCGAGAGCGCAACAAATCCTGGCAACTCTTCTAACTGATGCCCCTTACCACGTGAAACCATCAATGAACTCCCCCAGTTCTCACACATGAACATTCGGATTGTTTCTTTCATCGCTGGCGTAATTTTTTGTATATACACCATTTCCTATTTCTCCCCTTTTCTATCATTGTGATACAATGTAAGTGTATCACATGTAACGGTATTTGGAGGATGAGGTAAAGTATGAAACGTTTTTTTGCAGCATTGTTTACTATACTAGGTGCGATAACTGCCCTTGGGATTTTCTTTACAAATAAAGTGATGTACTTAAAGAAAAAAACAGAGGAAGAAGTACTCGAAAGAGAAACGAAAAAACATTTTCGTTTAGAGGATTTTGATGCTCTTCATAAAGAAGAAATTCATATTCCTTCGCAATTCGGATATGATCTTCACGGATATTACATTCCTGCTAGTCATTCCAATAAGTTTATGATTTTTTGTCACGGCGTAACTGTAAATAAAATGAACTCTGTAAAATATGCAAGGTTATTTTTAAACAGAGGGTATAATGTCGTTATTTATGATCATCGTCGTCATGGTAAAACTGGCGGAAAAACAACAAGCTATGGATACTATGAAAAACATGATTTAAAATCTGTAGTTGACTGGCTAAAAAGTCGCTTTGGAACAAATATAACACTCGGTATTCATGGTGAATCTATGGGAGCTGCAACACTTCTTCAATACGCAGGACTTGTAGAAGATGGTGCTGATTTCTATATTGCAGATTGTCCTTTTTCTGATTTCTACGGGCAATTACAACACCGTTTAAAGGTTGAATTCCATTTACCTAAATGGCCTTTATTACCTTTAGCAAATGCTTTTTTAAAAGTACGTGACGGTTATACGATTCGCGAAGTTTCACCAATCGATTGTATAAAAAATATTAATAATCCCGTCCTCTTTATTCATAGTAAAGAGGATGATTATATTTTAGCTGATATGACGAAATCACTATATGAAGCAAAAGAAAACAATAAACAACTTTATATTGCAGAACGCGGTGCACACGCTTGCTCTTATAACGAAAATAAAGAAGAGTATGAAGCAGCCGTTGATCAATTTTTAAACTCATATGTAAAAGAAACAAAAAACAGGCTTGCATAAGCCTGTTTTTTTATTGCGCTAAAACGTCTGTAACTTGTTCCATATTTACAGAAATCCATTGCATTGCATCATCTAACGTTGGAAATTCTGTCGTTTGAAATGTTACTTCATCTTGAAGTAACCAAACATCCTTTGCCTCTTGCCCTACACCTGCAATGGACCAATGTAACAAACTATATGGATGATTATCATTCAAAAATGATGCCCACGTGCGCTCATTTGCAATGTTTCGTAATGTATGTAATTGTTTATCCATCTCTCGTCACCTTACTCTAGTCAGTTATAAAAAACATTATAACACTCTCTTCTCTCCCAAAGAAAGTGCTCACTTTATATTGTCAAGTACTTCTCTTAATTATATGATGAAATTAAGCGTTTGGGAAGGAGGGATGGCGTTGGCGAAAGTACAAATTAAAGTAAATGATAATGGCTCTTTTCGCGTTACAGGGGACGTGGAATTAGTCGATTCACAAGGGAATGTATTCCCAGCAAAACCGGCATTTTCTTTATGCCGTTGTGGTTTATCAAAAAATATGCCTTATTGCGATGCTTCGCATAAAGGGAAATTCGAGTCTGTCGTTAGAGCACCAGAGGCAGAATAATTTCACATGTGACATGCACATTTTTTTGTGCATGTTTTTTCTTTTCATTAACTCTCGTCCCCCTTTTCCTTACAACATTCCTCGTACTTTTGTCCTCATTCCAACTTACATATATTTTCACACAATTCTTCACATTCGAATATTTTTTTCTAGCCTTTTATTTTTTTTGTGCTATAATTTGAGCAAACAACATCCTTCGGGGTCGGGTGAAATTCCCAACCGGCGGTGATGAAGTGCAAACTTCTAAGTCCGTGACCCGTTTTCAACTCGAAAACGGTGGATCTAGTGAAACTCTAGGGCCGACAGTATAGTCTGGATGGGAGAAGGATATGTTTTCTAGTAATTTTATATAGCGAATACACTTTTATTTCAGTATGCATATTTTTAAAGTTTCGTTTTGAATCTTTATATATGTTTTATTTTGTATACTTATGTTTCTATACTGAAATAAAAAGATACGACTAGCGTTTGAAAAATCCGATATTTTTGCTAGTATTTTTCCTTATGCAAAAATACCAATCATCGTTAGGTTTCTTTCCTGTACTTTCGTATTCGAACTATATTTCTAGAAATCACGTCTCCCAAACCCCAAGGATATAAAATCCTTGGGGTTTTTTGATTTTTTCAGGAGAGGTGAAGAGAATGACAGATCAAGAATATATGAGGATTGCCCTGCAGTTAGCAGAAGGGACATCTGGACAAACAAGTCCAAATCCTATGGTTGGTGCTGTTGTTGTAAAAGAAGGAAACATCGTCGGTATTGGTGCTCATTTACGTGCTGGTGAAGAACACGCAGAAGTTCACGCGCTTCATATGGCTGGTGAAAAAGCAAAAGGAGCCACCGTTTATGTAACACTTGAACCGTGTAGCCATTTTGGAAAAACACCACCTTGCTGTGAATTGCTCATCAAAAAAGGAGTCAAACGGGTTGTAATTGCTACTCTTGATTGCAATCCTCTCGTTTCTGGTACTGGAAAAAGGAGATTAGAAGAAGCTGGCATCGAGGTAGCTACCGGTGTTCTTGAAACAGAAGCCACCTTATTAAATCGTTTCTTTTTTCACTACATGAAAACGAAGCGTCCATTTGTAACAATAAAAACAGCGATGAGCTTAGATGGAAAAACAGCAACTGTCACGGGTGAAAGTAAGTGGATTACAGGTGAAGAAGCACGAGCTGATGTTCACCAATATCGTCATACACATGATGCGATTCTCGTTGGAGTGAATACAGTTATAGCTGATAATCCGCATTTAACGACAAGAATTCCTAACGGGGGTAAAAATCCTATTCGTGTTATTTTAGATACCCATTTACGAACGCCACCATCTTCTCATGTCATAACAGATGGTTTAGCACCGACATGGATTATTGTCGGTAAGGATGTAAATAAAGAGAAAATAGCTTCTTATGAATCTGAAAATATAGCTATATTCCAAATGAAAACAAAACATATAGAAATCAAGGACCTCCTTTTCTTTCTTGGAGAGAAGCAAATTCTTTCTCTATTCGTTGAAGGTGGTCAAACAGTTCACGCAAGCTTCTTACAAACAAAGCATCTCAATGAAATTGTAACTTATATAAGCCCCAAATTAATTGGCGGGAAAGATGCCCCTACTTTATTTGGGGGAAATGGTTTCGCAGCATTACATGATGCACTTTCCTTGGAAATTCAAGAGATGAAACAAGTTGGTGATGATATAAAAATCGTTGCGAATGCCCGAAGTGAGGTGACGGAATGTTTACAGGAATTGTAGAAGAATTAGGAACGATTGCAAACATGCATCAAAGCGGAGAAGCGATGAAGTTAACGATCCATGCAAATAATATTTTATCAGATGTTCACTTAGGTGATAGTATCGCGGTTAACGGTATTTGCTTAACTGTAACGAGTTTCACAACAACTTCATTCACAGTGGACGCAATGCCTGAAACGATGCAATCAACATCACTTCGCATGCTTAAACAACACTCTAAAGTAAATTTAGAGCGGGCGATAGCTGCAAACGGACGATTCGGTGGACATTTCGTTTCAGGACATATTGATGGCATCGGAACGATATTAAACAAAAAACAACACTATAATGCCGTCTATTACAAAATAGCTATTGCTGATGAATTGCTGCGCTATTGTTTGCATAAAGGATCCGTTGCTGTTGATGGAACGAGTTTAACAATATTTGATATAGACAAATCTTCCATCACAATCTCACTCATCCCGCACACAGTAAGCGAATCTGTTATCGGAGCAAAGAATGCCGGTGACATCGTAAACATTGAGTGTGACATGATCGGTAAATATATCGAACGCTTTATTTCTAAACCTGTAAAACGAACAGGTTCAATGAGCGAAAGCTTTTTACAAGAAAACGGATTTCTATAAGGGGGAAGCATTATGTTTCATCGTATTGAAGAAGCTCTAGAAGATTTAAAACAAGGAAAAGTCGTTATCGTATGCGATGATGAAAACCGTGAAAATGAAGGCGACTTTATCGCTTTAGCAGAGTATATTACGCCAGAAACGATTAACTTTATGATTACACATGGGCGTGGTCTCGTTTGTGTACCGATTACGGAAGAATACGCAGAACGTCTACAATTAGAACCAATGGTAGCTCATAATACAGATTCGCATCATACTGCATTTACAGTGAGTATTGATCATGTTTCTACAACAACAGGGATTAGCGCTCACGAACGGGCAACTACGATACAAGAATTATTAAACCTTGCATCAAAAGGTGCTGATTTCAATCGTCCTGGACATATCTTTCCATTAATTGCGAAAGAAGGCGGTGTCTTGCGCCGTGCTGGTCATACAGAAGCTGCCGTCGATTTAGCACAGCTTTGCGGAGCAGAACCAGCTGGAGTCATTTGTGAGATTATCAATGAGGACGGTACGATGGCTCGCGTACCTGATTTACTACAGTGCGCAAAACAATTTGATATAAAAATGATTACAATAGAAGATTTAATTGCTTATCGCCGCCACCATGAAACACTAGTGACGCGAGAAGTGGAAATTACATTACCTACAGATTTCGGTACTTTCCATGCAATTGGCTATTCTAATTCATTAGATACGAAAGAGCATATCGCACTCGTAAAAGGTGATATTTCAACAGGAGAGCCTGTACTTGTACGCGTTCATTCAGAGTGCTTAACAGGAGATGTATTTGGCTCATGCCGCTGTGATTGCGGACCACAACTCCATGCTGCACTTGCTCAAATTGAACGTGAAGGAAAAGGCGTTCTTCTTTATATGAGACAAGAAGGACGAGGCATCGGCCTTCTTAATAAGCTTCGCGCTTATAAGTTACAAGAAGAAGGATTCGATACGGTAGAAGCAAACGAAAAACTTGGATTCCCAGCTGATTTGCGTGATTACGGTATTGGCGCTCAAATTTTAAAAGATTTAGGTTTACAACAGTTACGATTATTAACGAATAACCCGCGAAAAATTGCTGGCTTACAAGGTTACGATTTAGAAGTAATCGAGCGTGTTCCATTGCAAATGCCAACAAAAGAAGAGAATAAAACGTATTTACAAACGAAAGTAAACAAATTAGGACATTTACTAAACTTATAATAAAAGGAGAGATTCATTATGGTATTCGAAGGTCATTTAGTTGGTACAGGATTAAAAGTTGGGGTTGTTGTTGGACGTTTTAATGAATTTATTACAAGTAAGTTACTCGGCGGAGCTTTAGATGGATTAAAGCGTCACGGTGTAGAAGAAACTGATATCGATGTTGCTTGGGTTCCTGGCGCATTTGAAATTCCTTTAATCGCTAAAAAGATGGCTAATAGCGGGAAGTATGATGCTGTTATTACGTTAGGTACTGTAATTCGTGGTGCTACAACACATTACGATTACGTTTGTAATGAAGTAGCAAAAGGAGTTGCATCTTTATCACTACAAACAGACATCCCAGTTATTTTCGGTGTATTAACGACTGAAACGATCGAGCAGGCGATTGAACGCGCGGGCACGAAAGCTGGTAATAAAGGCTATGAATCCGCCGTTGCTGCGATTGAAATGGCTCATTTATCAAAACAATGGGCATAAAAAATAAAAAAGAGGCTGCGGCCTCTTTTTTATTTTTTTACTTTTTTCCGTACATCTTTTATTAATTCATCCATTGTTTTTCCTTCTGTTTGTATACGAAGCGTTTGTGCTGTTCTCCATACATTCTCTCTTTTCTTCGCCTCTTCTATAATAGTAATTTCTTTTCGCACTTCCTTTAAGTCTTTTCCTTCTGTTTTCAATCCAAAATGTTCAGCTTTCGTTCGAAAATGTTGTTCAATTCGTTGTTGCATCTCTTTTTGTTCAGGATTTTCGGCGGCCTTAACTGGATCAGCACTTATTGCTTTTAGTAAAATTAGACAAGTCATAATCGCTAATATATATTTGTGCATGTAAAATCCTCCAACCCAATATAAATTACATATTTACTATGTACAATTGGGGCTTGGAAAATTCGTCCACCAAAATTCTTTTTTTTGCTCAAAAACCAATAGTATCAAGCTTTCACAACTATTTATTACATTTTATTTACAAAAAAGCAAACTCTTTTACAAGTTTGCTTTTTATCTATCTTATAATGCACATTCTTCAATCTCAAACCCTAAATCTTCAATCATACCCCAGTCTGCAGTCGGTTCTTGTCCAGCTGTCGTTAAATAATCTCCGACAAAAATAGAGTTTGCTGCAAATAAACCGATTGGCTGTACAGAACGTAAATTGATTTCACGTCCCCCTGAAATGCGAATTTCTTTCGTTGGGTTTACAAAACGCATCATCGCCAGCACTTTTAAACATTCTACCGGCGTTAATTCTTTTTGTCCTTCAAGCGGCGTACCCTTTACAGCAACAAGGAAATTACATGGAATTGAATCTGCATCTATACGTTGTAATTCAAATGCAATTTCAGCACGTTCTTCTATTGTCTCCCCCATTCCAAAAATTGCCCCAGAGCATGGTGAAATGCCCGCTTGTTTTGCTTTTTGAACTGTATCAACACGATCGTCATACGTATGAGTGGAGCAAATGCTTTCGTAATTATTTGCATGTGTATTTAAGTTGTGGTTATAACGATGTACACCCGCGTCTGCTAAACGTCCTGCTTGATCTTCGTTTAAGAAACCTAAACAACAACAAATCTTTAAATCTGTCGTTTCACGAATCTCCTTAACTGCTCCAATTACGTGATTCACCTCTTTATCCGTCGGACGACGACCAGATGCCACAATACAATATGTACCTGCTTTACGGCGAATTGCTTCGTGTGCTCCTTCTACAATCTTTTCCTGCGTTAGCCATGCATATTTATCAATCGGCGCCTCTGAAATAATAGACTGTGAACAATATCCGCAATCTTCAGGACATAATCCAGATTTCGTATTAATAATCATATTCAATTTTACTTTCTTACCAAAGTGATGATGGCGAATGATGTAAGCTGCATTCATAATTTCTAACACTTCTGTATCATCAGCTTCTAATATCGCAATCGCATCCTCTTTCGTAATCATTTTCTCTTCTACTACGTCATGTGCAAGTTTTTTCCAATCCCTTTTTGTTTGTACTTGTTTCATTTCATCTCTTCCCCTCTTTTGTTATATGCATAAATAAAGCATGATACGTCGCCATTATCCCTTCATTTTCCGTGAAGTCTCTTTCGTATATGCGAAGCATCGCACGAAAGAGTGAGGGACTTTGACAATATGATTCTTCATTACTATTGGTCGCTCCTACTTTTCGAATAGAGTGTAGAAACTCCCTAACTTCTGTAAATCTCTCTATGTAACATGTTTCAGAAACATGCACATCCCCTGTTTCTATTTCACACATATGGCGCAACTGATTTTTCGAATAAAAACGTTGCCCAATCGATGTTTCATTTTGTATATTTTTTTCTTCTTTCGCCCGCTGGAACGAAGCATGCAATTCTTGAAATGTTTCATGTCCAAACGTTGAAAAGAGTAATATCCCATCTATAGACAAATGATGAAATAAATTTCTTATCACTTGTTTTAAATCATTTAGCCATTGAAATGTGGCATTTGAAATAATGACATCATATGTTTCTTCTAGTCGTAATCTTTCGATATCCTCACAGTAAAACGTTACATTTTTCACATTTTGTCTAGTTTTCGCAACTGCAATCATACTTTCAGCAAAATCAATGGCTGTAATATGTGCTTTCGGAAATAAGTTTGATAATTGCTCTGTAACATATCCTGTCCCGCATCCAAGTTCTAAAATACGTATCGATGAATTTGCACTATATCGCCGATTCAATGTAGAAAGTAATGAATGTGCCATCTTTTTTTGTACATTTGCATATTGATCGTAGGATACAGCTGCCGCGTTAAACCGTTTTTGTAGTAACGTTTTGTTGATCATGTCGTATCCCCTCTACAAATTGAATTATCTCATTTCCGCAATATTCGAAATTCGTTACACATAATGCGTGTCCAGCCTCACTTACTATCTTGAGCGTGGCAGTCTCATTCTCAGACATACTACGTGCTGCAGACAATGGACAAATTACATCCTGCTCTCCGTGAATAAGTAGTATAGGGACTTTAATTTCTTTCAGTTCTTCTCTCATATCTGCTTCTATTAAATACTTCAAACCTAATTGCAAAGACTGAATAGAATCACCTTTAAAGCGTTTTATCATATCTTCAAACCTTGTATTCTCTTTCAGCTCATCCTTTGTAAACATATTTTCATAAAACCGCTTGAGCGTATCTTCTTTCTTTCTCGCTACATTCTTTTTTAGCCGTTCTACATGCAGAGTATTCCATCCACTCGTATAATCGCTCGTATTTGTAAATTTGGCAGTACCACCAATTAGTACGATACCTTTTGCCTTAACCTTTTTATGAGCTTGAACTGCTGCTAACGCTCCTAGTGACCATCCAACTAAAATTACATTTTCATCTTTTGCTACATCTATTATTCGCCCCGCAAATTCACTTTGTTCTTTCACATTACGCCAATTGATACATTGAACAGAATATCCTTTAAAATACGGCAGAACTAAAGTCCAAACACCTTCTTCCATTCCCCACCCAGGAATAAAAATAATCTTTAGCTCTTTCATACGAAAAACCCCTCTTCTTTACCAATGCGTATAATATGCTGAATAGCCCATTTCAAATCAGCTATTGTATGTTGGGACGTAACCGCAAAACGGACCCGTGAACTATTAACTGGAACCGTTGGTGGACGAATTGCAATTGCTGCAATACCTACCTCTTGCAACCTTTTACTAAACCGTAAAGCTGTTTCATTTGAACCGACTACAATCGGTACAATATGAGTTGAGCTATTCCCAATATCAAAACCAGCTTCTTGCAAATGTGTCCTAAAATATGCTCCATTCTCTATAAGTCTCTCTCTTCTTTCATTATCTTCTCTCACAATTTCAATTGCTTTTTGTACCGCCCCTAACATTCCTGGTGGTAAAGCAGTAGTAAAAATAAAGCTTCTCATCATATTTTGTAAATACTCTATATACATTGCATCACCTGTCAAATACGCACCATAACACCCTAAAGCCTTGCTAAATGTCCCCATATGTATATCAATATTTTGAGCAATATTTTTTTCTATATGGGACAATCCTGCTCCATCAATTCCATATATCCCACTCGCATGTGCTTCATCAACTATAATCATTGCTCCATATTTCTCTTTCATTTGCACTAAATCTCTTAAATATGCAGTATCACCGTCCATACTAAAAACAGTATCTGTTACGATTAATTTCTTCTTTTTTGGCGGTGCTACTTGCAACAGCTTCTCTAAATGCTCTAAATCATTATGACGATACCTTTTATGCTCTGCTCCGCTTAATATAATTCCATCAACGATGCTTGCGTGATTTAATTTGTCACTAAACACAATGTCGTGACGACAGGCTAATGAAGAAATCACTCCAATATTTGCGGTATATCCGCTATTTACAACTAAGGCTTTTTCAGTGCCTTTCCAATCGCATATACTTCTCTCAACCTCTTCATACAGTGAATAATTTCCTACAACGAGCCTTGATGCCGTCGCCCCAGTTCCATATTTTCTTGTGCATGCAATAGCAGCTTCTTTTAACCTCTCATCTCCAGCTAACCCTAAATAATTATTTGACGCTAAATTTAACATCCTTTTTTCATCTCGAATAAGCCATGTCTCTTCTGCTTGTTCTGTTACATGCAAATTGCGATACTGCCCTTGCTCATTTAATTGTTGCAATTTAGATTGAAGATGTGTGCGCCACGTTTGATTCATTTCGGATAAACTCCTCTAATTTTGAAATCATTATATACTCTTTTGCAGATTCCAAGACTTCTTCTTTTGTAAACGCACCTTCAAAGAATGGTAATAACCCTAAAACCGGTACCCCACTTAGCTCTTCAATCATTTCTTTATTTTCTTGTACTCTTTCCATTTCACATTCTTTGCAGCCTGATAAAATTATACCTGCTACTGTTAAGCCCTGTGCCTTTGCATAAGCAATCGTTAAAACTGTATGATTTACTGTTCCTAATGTAGGGCGTGCGACTATAATAAGAGGAAGCTGTAATTCCTTTGCGAAATCAATTACTAAAGCGTCTTCTGTATATGGAACAGCCAGTCCACCTGCTCCTTCTACAAATAGGCTATTAAACTCTTTCAATAGTTCATTATAATGATCAGTAATGTCTTTTAAATGTACTACTCTTCCAGCTCTTTTCATGGCAAGTCTCGGAGCAAGAGGCTCTTCAATAGAATAAGGACAAATTTCATTTTCTTTTGTTGGTACACCTGATAATGCTTTTAACCTTGCTGCATCTCCCTCTGGATTTGATGCAACATGTCCACTTTGCAACGGTTTATATACCCCGATGTTATATCCCAATTCTCTAAATACACCTGCTAATGCACCGGCAACTACAGTTTTCCCCACTTCAGTATCCGTTGCTGTTACAAAAAAACCGTTCATTATTCTCCCTCCGTAACATCCGAGATTGCTTTATACAAAATATGTAACATATCATCAATCTCATCAATTGTAGAAGCAAGAGGAGGCATAAATACAATTGTATTGCCGAGTGGCCGTAAAATCATGCCCAGCTCTCTTGAGCGTTTACACACTTGAACACCGACTCTCTCTGTCCATTCAAACGCTTCTTTCGTTTCCTTATTCTTCACAAGTTCAATTCCAACCATTAACCCGCACTGACGAATATCCCCTACATGTTTATATGCAAAGAGCGATTCTAATTGCGTCGCCACATATTCTGTCTTACGTGCTACTTCTTCTATTAAATTTGTTTTTTCGTATAGTTCTAGATTCGCAATTGCTACCGCACACCCTAACGGGTTCCCTGTATAACTATGACCATGGAAAAATGTTTTTTGTTCTTCATATCCTCCTAAAAAGGCATTATAAATTTCATCTGTCGTTACGGTGATTGCAATTGGTAAATATCCACCTGTTAAACCTTTTCCGGCGGTTAAAATGTCCGGCGTTACATTTTCATGTTCACATGCAAACATTTTCCCGGTACGCCCAAATCCAGTCGCTACCTCATCTGTAATAAATAAAACATTATATTTTGTACATAAATTACGTAGTCCTCTTAAGTATCCTTTTGGCATTGTAATCATACCACCAGCACCTTGCATTAAAGGTTCTACAATAATTGCTGCAATTTCTTCATGTTTATCTTTCAGCAGCTCTTCCATTTCTTCTAAATGTTTTTTCACAATTTCCTCCTTATTATTTCCGTAAGGAGAACGATATGTATATGGATAAGGCATTTTAATTGCCTCAAATAAAAGTGAACTATACACTTGGTGAAACAAGTCTATCGCTCCTACTGAAACAGCTCCAATTGTATCACCGTGATATGCTTCTTTTAATGTAACAAATCTTTGTTTCTTCGGTTTTCCTTTATGCTGCCAATATTGAAAGGCCATCTTAATTGCAATTTCAACGGCGCTAGAACCAGAGTCTGAATAGAATACTTTCTTCAAACCTTCTGGCACAACTTCAATTATTTTTTCTGCTAATAAAATAGATGGAACGTTAGCAAGTCCTAGCATAGTAGAATGAGCAATTTTATTTAATTGCTCACGAATTGCTTCATCTAGTTCCGGTACTTGATGTCCATGAACATTTAACCAAATAGACGAAACACCGTCCCAATATTCATTTCCATTTACATCGTATAGCTTTCTTCTCTCTCCGCGTTCAATAATGACAGGATCTTCTTCTAAATAATCCTTCATTTGTGTAAATGGGTGCCATACATAGGCTTTATTTTTTTCCGATAACTCTTCATATGTATAAGACGATTTTTCAGTCGTATTACTATTAACAGTCACAATTGTCACCCCTAATGTTAACTTGTTTATAAATATAGTTAACATTAAATCCAAAAGACTGTCAATTATTTTTAAATCAAATAGTTCTTAAAAAAGAACAACTTATCGTATGATAAGTTGCTCTACTTTCCGTGTTGTATCTTTCCAATTTCTAAAATAATCTCTTCATCTTTTTTTCCTTCTGTATCAATTCCAAGTTGTTTTGCATGTTCAATTAATAGATCGTGACGTTTTTCAAATCTTGCAGTATTTACTTCTTTCTTAACCTCTTCTTTTGTTTTCCCTTCAGTAGAAACCCCTAGTTTTTCAGCTGCTTTTTCCATCGATTTCTTCTCTTCTATTTCTTTTACTTTCTTCACTTCTGACTGCTTTGTTTGACTTTGTTTTGACTGCTCTGATTCAGCTGCAAAAGCTGTGTAAATTCCAGCACTTCCGCCAATGACTAGTAAGGTGGTAAAAAGAATTATTTTTTTCTTCACTCTTTTCCTCCCCTTTCAAATTCATTATAACGTACAAATTTAGAACATTAAAAATATTTAACCTTTATTTCCCTAAAAAAATATTGAACATTTTTATTGACATATAAGATGAAAATGTGATAAAAATTTAACTAACATCATATGAATCGGCATTGATAGGATTTAGTAGTATTTCGATTTCTGATTTCAGAGAGCTGGTGGTCGGTGCGAACCAGTACAGAGCGAATTATGAATTACCCCCTGGAGCTTCTTTTGCGAAACGTAAGGAGTAGTGAAAGACGGTTATAGACCGTTATATCTAAAGAGTGGTGAAACGAAACTGTTTCACAATTTAGGGTGGTACCGCGAATTTTTCGTCCCTGCATATATTGCAGGGGCGTTTTTATTTTATTAGCGCATATCATACGACCCTTTATTTTGTGATACATTCATTTCACAAGCTAGGGTGGTACCGCGATTTCTTCGTCCCTGCATAATTATATGCAGGGACGTTTTTTTATCCAATCATTTCCGTATCATATTGAAGGATCAACAATTACCAGTAATTTGTCACAAAATTCTAAAATTTAGAAGGAAATACACAATATTGGCGAATTTTATATAAAAAAGAGCTATTTTAGATTACTTAGGAGGGAAAAACAATGGTTTCAAAAATTGAATCTGTTCTTTTAACATTATTTATCTTTTTCTGTATTGGCTTTAGTGTTATCCAATTAGAAGTTTCACCACACATCCCAATTTTATTTGGTATCGTTCTTTTATTAGCATTTGGATTTATGAAAAAAATCTCTTGGTCTACTATGGAAAAAGGGATGATCAGTAGTATTTCAGCTGGTATTCCATCTATTTTTATTTTCTTACTGGTAGGCGTATTAATTAGTGTTTGGATCGCTGCTGGAACAATTCCAACTTTAATGGTATACGGCTTCCAGATTGTATCTCCTAAAATTTTCGTTCCAACTGTTTTTGTAGTTTGTGCAATTGTTGGAACAAGTATCGGTAGCGCCTTTACAACTGCTGCAACTGTAGGACTTGCCTTTATGGGTATGGGTAGTGCTCTCGGATACGATCCGGCTCTAATCGCTGGTGCAATTATTTCTGGCGCATTCTTTGGAGATAAAATGTCTCCTTTATCTGATACAACAAACTTAGCTCCTGCTGTTACGGGTGTAGATTTATTTGAGCATATTCGTAACATGCTTTGGACAACAGTTCCAGCTTTCATCATTGCTTTTATCGCATTTTTCATTTTAGGAAGCGGTACGAGCGGAGACGTTGACTTCACAAACTTTATTAGCACATTAGAGAAAAATGCAACGATTTCTATCGTTACACTTATTCCAATTTTATTACTGTTCCTATTTGCATTTAAAAAAGTTCCAGCAGTTCCAACATTGCTTGCAGGAATTGTGGTAGGAATTATTATTCTCTTTATTTTTAAACCTAGCACTTCTTTAGCTGATTTAATGAAAATTATGCAAGACGGCTACGTTTCTAAAACTGGTATTAAAGATATTGATAGCTTACTATCTCGCGGTGGTCTACAAAGCATGATGATGTCGATTGCACTTATTTTCCTAGCACTTTGTATGGGAGGATTATTACAAGGAATGGGTATTATCACGCAGCTCATGAATATCATCTCTAGCTTTGTAAAAAATAGTACACGCTTAATTATTTCTACTGCTTCAACTGCAATTGGTGTAAACTTCTTACTTGGTGAGCAGTACTTATCCATCGTTTTAACAGGACAAGCATTTGCTAATAAATACGATGAAGTTGGTTTAGAGCGTCGTAATTTATCACGCGTATTAGAAGATGCAGGTACAGTTATTAACCCACTCGTACCATGGGGTGTAAGTGGTGTATTCTTAACAAACGTCCTTAGCGTTCCAACATTTGATTACCTGCCATACGCAATTTTCTGTTTAGCTTGCCCAGTCTTAACGATTATCGTCGGCTTTACTGGATTTGGCCTTTCATGGAAGAAAGAAAAAGCAGTAACAGTTTCATAATATACTAAAAAGGATTACCTGAATCGGTAATCCTTTTTTATATTTCTCGACTATCTATTTGCTTTCTTTCTTCTAAATAACAGAAGTAATCCCGCTCCAACAAACGCCAAGCCTGCTCCAATTGTAGAAGCAACACTTGTACCTGTTTTCGGTAAATCACGTTCTTCTTTCTTTTCACTTACAGTTGTTGTTGTTTCTTTTGAGTTTTGATTATCCGTTGTAGTTTGTCCAGATCCTGCATTTTTACCTTCATCTGTTGGCGGTGTCGTTGGATTTCCTCCATTATTCCCTTCACCTGTTGGTGGTGTCGTTGGATTTCCTCCATTATTTCCTTCACCTGTTGGTGGTGTCGTTGGATTTCTTCCATTCTTCCCTTCATCGGTTGGATTTCCTCCATTATTCCCTTCACCTGTTGGCGGTGTCGTTGGATTCTCTCCACCAGTTTCCTTATCATCATCGTTCTTCTTCGTTATATCAATTGCATATTTAGCAAATTCATTTTCAGATGGTCCAACATATGATATCTTTCCATCTTTCTTTATATACTCTTTTGCTTTTGGTGAAGAATCAAATGTTGTAATTAATTTATCTGCAACAATCGGTTTAAATGTCCAATTTTGATCGGCTGTCGGATTAATAGCCGGTGTTTCTTGCATATATTTCACTATGATTTGACGTGTTTCATCTTGCGATTGGTAAATAACTTCTCCTTCACTTACACCAGGGAACGTTTTACTGCTACCGCGATAATTATTTGTAGCAACGATAAACTCTTGATCATCAGCTACTGGCTTACCTTCATATGTCATATTTACAATACGATTCGTATTTGCATTTACAACTTTTCCATCTTTATCGTATTTCGCCGGTTGTGTTACATCAATTTCATATTTTAAACCATCTATAATATCAAAGTTATATGTAGGATATCCTGTATTCACCAATTGCTGTTCAATTTTTCCTTTTGGTTTAGGATTAATTTGATTAAACTGACCTGCCGACATTTCAAGCCATTCTTTCACTTGCGCTCCGTTTACTTTTACAGCATATAACGTATTCGGATATACATATAAATCTGCAACGTTTTTAATTGCTAACGTTCCAGCTGGAATATCCGTATAATATGCAGCACCGTTTCGGCCACCTGCTTTAAATGGTGCACCTGCAGATAAAACAGGAATATCTTTAATCTTTTCGTACTCTGGTTTTTTAAGTTCTTGTTCTACATACCATTTTTGTGCATTTGTCACAATTTGTACGGAAGGATCATCTTGTACTAATGAAAAATAACTATTAATTGGTGCTTTCGTTTTACCTACAGGTGTATTTACATATTCGATTGTCTTTTCATGTTCATCTTTAATTTCATTAACTAATTTTTGATCCGACTGTACTAATGGATTCCCTTTACTATCAGCAATCTTACGAAGTTCTGGCTTAGGTTGATCCTTTTTTTGTACTTCCCATTTTCCGTTTACCTTTTTCAATTGCATATCAATAATACCTAAATTACTGCCAAAAACGCCAGGCATTACAACTGGAACACCATTAAATATATCCTGCACTTCAGTATGTGAATGTCCCATTAATACTGCATCTACGCCAGGAACTTCCGTTAAATAATACGATGCGTTTTCCATATCAACACTGTATCCACTCTTATCAACGCCTGAATGAGCTAGTGCAACGACAATATCTGCATGTTCTTCATCTTTCAATTTCGGTACTAATTCCCTTGCTGTTTTAACAATATCTTTCGCTTTTACTTCTCCTTCTAAATTCGCTTTATCCCAGTTCATAACTTGAGGCGGAACAAATCCTATTACACCAATTTTCACTTTTTGTTTTTGACCAGATTCATCCTCTACTTCTTTTTCAAAAATATGATATGGTTCAAAGTAATGTTTATCGTTCGTATCATCATTATCGTGGTCATCTATGTAGACATTCGAGTTAATAACCGGAATTTTTGTTTTACTAATCACTCCCTTTAAATACTTTAAACCATAGTTAAATTCATGATTCCCAAGAGAGATGACGTCATACTTCATTAAATTCATTACACGATATAATGGATGGACATAGTTAGGATCAACAGAATTCTCCTGATTTTTTATTTTATTCGCTACATAATCTCCAAGCGGCGTCCCTTGTAATGCATCCCCATCATCAAATAGGACCGAGTTCTTCACTTCTTCACGTGCTTTATTAACGAGTGTTGCCGTTTGCACGAGACCTACTTTATTATCTGTTTTCGTTTGATAATAATCATAATTCATTAAGTTAACGTGAATATCTGATGTTTCTAGAATTCGTAACTTAACTGTACTCTCCCCAGTATTCTCATCCGCATGAGCTGTTGTTGGCAACACTTGCGGCGCTATTACACCAATAGCAAGAGTTGCTCCAGCTAGCATTTTTTTTGACTTTTTCACAAAAAATCCCCCTTATACAATTACCAAAAATAATGAAATAAACCTCTATTTGCCTCTAACCACATACCTTTTTTCTTCTATTAGAGACAAGATTTTCATTTCATCCTGCGCTAATGAGTAGTCCCCTTAAACGCCCGATTAGTGAAACTTTAATTAGTGGGAAATAAAGCCCTACTCATTAAAATTTCACCTTATCTGACATTATCATATATAATGTACTTTCATATCGTCAATATTTTTTGACATACTTCTACAAATTTTCTGTAAAGTTGTTGTAAACTTTTCATAAACATATAATATGCCCTTACATTGTTAATACTGCTGAATATGATACAATTACCAATTACAAGGAGGATGAATATATGAAAAAAGTCATCTTAACAATTGTTTGTCTCCTCCTTCTAATCATTTCTTATTCTTATTTTGAAAAGAACGATGAGACAAAACAAAATGAACCCGAAGAAAACACAGAAAAAATATCTACTCCAAGTTGGATTGATAAGCAAACAAACGATTCCTTTTATCATCTCGTACTAGGTGATTCACTCGCCAAAGGATATGGATCGACACAAGGGGGATTTGCTGAATTAGCTTCTAGACAAATAGAAGCACAAATTCATAAACCAATTACCGTAGAAAACCTTGGGATAAACGGTCTTACAACAGATCGTCTCGCTAAAAAAGTGCAATCAGAAGATGTAAAGCAAAAAATTAAAGCTGCAAATATCATTACAATTAATATTGGAGGAAATAATTTATTCCGTTTAAATCGTGATGTCGGTGTTATAGATGGTATTAAAATGTTAAATAAAGAAAAAGCTCATTTTGAAGCGGATATAAAAAATATTGTAAAGACAGTTCGAGATCAAAATCCGAACGCTTTACTCATTCTCTCAGAACTCTATAATCCGTTACAACTCGATGACTCCATCGCCAGTTATGCAGATATGTTTTTAGATGGCTGGAATGAATCCGTTTATTCCATTTCAAAAGCAAATCAACCATCTATCGTTTTACCAATTCGTAAATTAATATCAAATGATAAAAAAGATTTACTCTTTGACCAAGTACACCCAAATGATGATGGCTACGCGATTATTGCCGATTCATTTACAAAAAAAGTGTTGGCCTACAAATATTAAAATTTCCATGAAACAATTCTATTTTTATAACATGTCTTTTTTGTTACAATGATAGTGGAAGGGGGCCTTTATATGGAATCACGCGAGTGGGAACGTATTGTTGATCATCTTCTTTCGCTAGTGCCTCTTTTTTATCGCAAATTTATGCTTCCTGGAGAATTTTCTTCTCAAAGACATATGCCGCCATCACATACACAAGTATTGCTGCTTCTGCATGAAAATGGCACATTAGCAGTTTCCGAAATCGGCAAGCGGCTAGCGATTTCACGGCCTAACATGACACCTCTATTAAACAAACTGATTCAAGAAGAACTAATAGAGCGTCATTATAGCGAAAAAGATCGACGGGTCATTTTAATTTCCCTAACAGTTGAAGGGAAATTGTTAGTAAATCAGTATCAACAATTCATTTTAGACAAATTAAAAGAAAATTTCCAAACATTATCTGAGGAAGAGCGCGAAAAGCTCATTCACTCTCTTCAAACCATTCAAAATTTAATTTTGAAAACAAACGCATAAAGCTGCTTCTACATAGAAGCAGCTTTATGATTCGTAATAATTACCATAGTACACATTTGAATATGGCCATGTCGTTAAATATGGTTTTTGTTCTTGCGTAGGCTGTTGTTGTGGTATTTGTGGTAATTGCTGTAATTGTTGTTGTCGATATAATTCGTATTGTCTATTCATATCATAAACCGGATGATAATTTACATATGGATATACTTGCGGTACGTAATAATAATACATTCATTCTCTCCCCCTTTTTCTTAAACATATTCAAAGGAGAAAATGAATGTGACACTCTTTATATTTGCATGAGTGGTTCTCTCACTCGTTTCTTTCTATTCTTCAGGCGTAACTTACGGTTCTTTTCATATAAATAATGCACAACGAAATATGAAACTACACCAAATACAACTCCTAAAATCGTCATTCCAATTAATACATACACTTCACTCTGTAATAAGCTCTTTAATATCGTAAAAATATGACTCGAAAACAAGTCAGATATCGTAAATGGTTCATGATGTATTTTTTGCACATGAAATGGATATATCATTTTTCCTAACGCATAAGCAAATGGAAATAAAAATATCGGTAGAAACGATATTTTCCCAATAATATTGCCAATAATCGCAGCAGGAAAAGATCCCTTTGCTAATCGAACGATCGGATAAAATATTATATATACGAGCGATGCTGTATATATGACCAACATCTCTAAGCCAAAACCAATCGCAAAACCTAATGATACTTTCTTTGCTCCTTCTGGTGATCGAAGCAACTTATAATATTGAAACTTTAATATTCTCCACATCCGCTGGAAAAACGAATATGTTTTCTTAGTTGTTTTCACCCTCATCATCTCTTTAACTATATTTTATACCTAGTATGCCCTTACACACTCTGAAAAACAAATTTCATTTTCTCTTTCATTATAAATGATATCAAAATGGTTAACCAAATATACATACGACATTTCAATATAAAAAGCACACCCCAATTGTTATTCGTGCTTAACAATTGGGGTGCACATCATTTAGGAAGGCTCTTCTACATTTTTAAATAAGCTTACTAATAATGCTTTTTGCGCATGTAATCGATTACCAGCTTGCTCAAATACGATAGACTGCGGTCCATCTATAATTTCTCCTGTTACTTCCTCTTCACGATGGGCAGGTAAACAGTGTAAGAAACGATACGTTTGCTTCGCATGCATAACAAGTTCGGTATTAATTTGGTACGGTTGAAATAAAGTATATTTCTCTTCTTCTCCCTCTTGCCCCATGCTCATCCAAACGTCAGTATAAATGAAATCTGCTTTACTCACTGCTAATTCAGCGTTATGCAAAATTTCAATTTCAGCTCCTGTTTCTTCAGCAATCGTTAACGCTTTTTTTACAATTTCCTCATTCGGTTCATACCCTACAGGCGTTGCAACAGTCATATTCATTCCAACTTTCGCACTCGCTAACAACAATGAATGACATACGTTATTTCCGTCACCTACGTAAGCCAATTTTATTCCTTCAAATGTATTTACTTCTTCATATATTGTCATTAAATCTGCCAACGCTTGACAAGGATGATGATCATCCGTTAATCCATTAATAACAGGTATGCTCGATTCTTTTGCAAGCTCTTCTACATCGGCATGTGAGAATGTACGTATCATTATCCCGTCAATATAATGAGATAATACTTTCGCAGTATCTGAAACGCTCTCCCCTCTTCCAATTTGCATCTCTTTCCCACTTAAAAACATGCCATGTCCTCCGAGCTGTACCATTCCCGCTTCAAAAGATACGCGCGTACGAGTCGAATGTTTATCAAAGATAAGCCCTAATATTTTTCCTTGTAATAAAGGCTCTTGCTTATTCTTTTTTAAATATATAGCGAACTCAATTAAAGAAATGATTTCTTCTTGCGTCAGTTCTTCTAATGTTAATAGATCTTTCGTATTTAATTTCGGTACTTGTACAGTTGACATGGAATTTCCCCCTTATATGATTGATACGTTTTTTGTACAAACTACTTTTTTTATCATATATACTGCCTGTTCTAACTCTTCATTCGTTACAATAAGTGGTGGTAATAGTCTTATCACATTAGATCCTGCTTGTAATACGAGAAGACCCTCTTTCTCTAGTTGTTCTATAAAACTTGCAACTTCATGCTTACACTCAATCCCAATCATAAGTCCCTTACCACGTATATTTTGAATACATTCAACATGTCGTAATTCCTCTCGCAACTTCTCTAATACGTACTCACCCTTTTCCTTTACCTCTTTTAAAAATGATGGATTCTTACTTACTTGCAATACTTCTTTCGCTGCAGCCATCGCAATATAATTCCCGCCAAACGTTGAACCGTGTGATCCTGCAGTGAACGACGTTCCGAGTTCCTTACGGCCGATCATCGCTCCAACAGGAATACCATTTCCTAGTGCCTTTGCAACGGTAACGATATCAGGTTTTATTCCCATTTGTTCGTAAGCAAATATTGTTCCTGTTCTTCCTATCCCCGTTTGTACTTCGTCTATAATAAATAAGGAGCCGAACTTATTACATAATATTTCAATCTCTTCCAAAAAAGATAGATTAGCAGGTATGACTCCTCCCTCTCCTTGAACAACTTCTACCATTACCGCCGCGGCTTCTTCATTCATTACTTCCTCTAACGCCTTCACGTCGTTAAAAGGGGTATGTAAAAAAGACGGAAGGAGCGGACCAAACCCTTCTTTCACTTTATTTTGACCCGTCGCACTCATCGTTGCGAATGTTCTACCGTGAAAAGACTGCTGGCATGTTACGACGAGAGATTTTCCAGTATGCTTACGAGCTAGCTTCAACGCAGCTTCATTCGCCTCTGCCCCGCTATTACAGAAAAAAACAGAATCTAATGCTATATTTTCTGTTAATAATGACGCGACTTCTTCTTGTAAGCTGTTTGTAAACAGGTTAGATATATGCCATAAATCATTAAGTTGCTCTTGTACAGCTTTCATAACAGTAGGGTGACAATGACCTAAATTACATACGCCAATTCCTGATGTGAAATCTAAATATTGCTTACCATTTTTATCAATAACTTTCGTTCCACTTCCCTTTACAAACTCAATATTTCTTCTCCCATACGTTTGAAAAAGATGACTTGTCATACGATACTTACTCCTTTCGTTACCGTCGTTCCGATACAATCTCCCGTAACTTCAGTAAAATCTTTTGTACCGTTCACAATACTTATCTTTTGCACTCCCATTTTTAATGACACTAGTGCCGCCTGTACTTTCGGAATCATCCCGCCTGTAATAACTCCTTTTTCTATTAAAGTAACAATTTCAAATTCATCCGTTTTCTTTACTAATTTTCCTTCATGTAATATCCCATCTACATCCGTAATAAAAATGAGTTCTTTTGCGGATAACGCCGCCGCAATTCCAGCTGCAGCGGTATCCGCATTTATGTTATAAATCTCATTATCATTTATCCCGATTGGAGCAATAACAGGAATATAATTCAAATTTATCAATCCTTTTAGTAAGGCTGTTTCGACATAACTTACTTCTCCCACATATCCTATTTCTTCGCTGACAGGTTGAACTTGAAGTAAATTTCCGTCACACCCTGAACAACCTACCGCAAGTAAATTATGCCTTTGCAACTTCATTACAAATTTTTTATTCGTACTTCCGCATAGCACCATTTGAACAATATCCATAACTTCTTTTGGTGTTACTCGTAACCCATCTCTTTTTTCTACTTTGATGTTACAATCTTTTAATTGCGCATCAATTTCTGGGCCGCCACCATGGACAATCACTACTTTATACTTCTGTTGCAATTTCTTTATACAATCAAAAAACACATCATTTAATTGATCCAACATACTACCGCCGCATTTCACTACAATATAATCGCTCATCTTTCCTCTCCTTATGTACGATAACAAGCGTTTATTTTCACATATTCATAGCTTAAGTCACAGCCCCAAGCTGATCCGGTTTCTTCTCCTAAATGTAAATACACATCAATCATAATTTCATGTTCTTTTAATTTCTTTTTCATTTCCTCTTCAGAAAACATTTGAGGTTCACTATTTTTTAACACAGCGATAGATTGAAGAGTAATATCAATTGTATTTGGATTAATCGCTACTTCACTTTGTCCCATACTGCTAATAATTCGCCCCCAATTTGGGTCTTCACCATGTATTGCTGTTTTCACAAGACTCGAACCGACTATTTGCTTTGCAATTTTCTTTGCCTCTTCATTCGTTCGAGCTCCTAGCACATTTACTTCTATTAACTTCGTAGCACCTTCACCATCTTGTGCAATTTTTTTTGCTAAATCTTCACATACCTTCTGTAAAGCAAATACGAAAGTTTCCCAATCTGCATGTTCCATATTGATTGGTTTCGTTTCTGATAATCCACTTGCCATAACGATGACCATATCATTCGTAGAAGTATCTCCGTCCACCGTAATTTGATTAAATGTATGATTCGTTATTTGTGATAATGCTATTTGCAATACATCATGCTCTATATGAGCGTCTGTCGTAATAAAACTCAGCATCGTTGCCATATTCGGATGAATCATCCCTGAACCTTTAGCAACACCAGCAAGCACCACTTTCTTCCCATCAATCATCATCTCATAGCACGTTTCTTTCGTTATAAGATCCGTCGTTAAAATCGCTTCAGAAAAAGAATGAGCTTCACTTACTTCCTTCGTCGGGATAAGATTTGCAACTCCCTTTCGGATTATATCCATCGGTAAAGGAACACCAATTACACCTGTTGAAGCTACTGCAACGTAATTTTCTTTCACTCCAAAATGTTCCGCCCCTAATGCACGCATCTCGTAGGCATCTTGTAATCCTTTCATTCCTGTACAAGCATTTGCATTTCCACTATTGACGATAATCGCTTGTAATTTCCCCTCAGCTGCTATACTGTCTTTCGTTACTTGCAGCGGGGCTGCTTGTATTTGATTCGTTGTATAGACAGCGGCACATGATGCTGGCACTTCACAAATGATCACACCTAAATCTCTTTGTTCTTTTTTTAAACCATTTGCAGTACCGATTGCCGAAAAGCCTTTTGGCGTTACAATTGAACCATTTTCTAATTTTGTAATAGACTCTACTTTAATCATCATGTCCCCCTTATAGATAAAGCGGCATATGTTGTAAACCTGTTGTTTCTTCTAGTCCCGCAACTATGTTTGCATTTTGAATCGCTTGCCCAGCCGCACCTTTCATCATATTGTCTATAACAGAAACGACTGTCACTCTTCCTGTTCTTTCATCGTAAGCTATCCCCATATCACAATAATTTGAGCCCCTCACTTCTTTCAGACTTGGAAACTCTCCTTGCGTGCGAATTCGAATAAAAGCCGATTGTTCATACGTTTCTTCATATAATTTTTGAAGTTGTTCTATTTCCATTTCTCGTTTTACTTTTGCATAAAGTGTAACCATAATCCCCCGTGATATCGGTATTAAATGTGTACTAAACGTGATTGGCTTCGTTTCCCTATTCCACTCTGCAAGCATTTGCTCAATCTCAGGAACGTGTTGATGCTCATTTACTTTATAAATGTGCAAGTTATCGTATAACTCAGGAAAGTGAGTCATTGTTGTTGGCGTTTTGCCAGCTCCAGATACTCCTGATTTCGCATCAATAATAATGGAATCTTCTTCAATCATGCCGCTACGTACTAACGGCAATATCGCTAATAATGCGGCTGTAGCAAAACATCCTGGGTTTGCAATTAAATTTGTATTTTGAATCTCGGACCTTTTCCATTCACTTAACCCATATACAGCTTCACTAAGAACTTCTTCTTTTGCAGCTGCCCTTTTATACCACTGTTCATATATCAAAGGATCTTTCATACGAAAGTCTCCAGATAGGTCAATTACTTTTAAACCTACTGCTAATAATTTTGGAGTTAACTCTCCTGATACTCCTGCTGGAGTTGCTAAAAATACAATTTCTGCTTTCTTCTTTATTTCCTCCGCATTAATTTCTTTTAACGTATGAACAAGAACATTTTGAAAATGCGGATATACATTTGTTATACACTCGCCAACTTGCGAAAAAGAATGAAGAGATGCTATCGAAAAATATGGATGTTGCTCTAATAACCGAATTAACTCAATACCTCCATACCCAGTTGCTCCAATAATCGCGACTTTCATATGCTCCTCCTCATATCGATTCTTTAAATTAAGTATGATTATAATATTGTATATTTATAGAGTCAACTAAATATTTATAAATTTTACGAACTTAAAAAACTTAATTTTACTGGAAAAACAATATACACAATTGAATTTTTATACGAAAATAATGTATAGTAGTTTTTTCATTTCACTTCAAGTACAATAAAGTGAAACTATAATCAGTGGGGTTTTGTTCATCCCCACTGATTATTAGCCCACACCAATCGGGCGTTTAGGGGCAGTCGATCTCCCACCTAACTTCTTTGCTCTAGCCGAATTTTAAGGTGGGAGATCGACTGCCCGGCAAATAGCCGGGTAAAACAATACATATGTACATACAGGTAGGGAAAAACATGAATGAAAAATTAATTGAGAAAATGATCATAAAAAGTTTTCAACAATATCAATGTAATCCTATGTCAAATGAGGATCAGGAAATGCTAATTAAACATATTCAAACGATAATTCATTCAAATACTGAAATTGATGTATACGAGGCAGTTGAGGATATCGTTTACGATTATGTGACTGGAAAATAAAAAAACAGGAGATTTCCATATGGAAATCTCCTATTTTTTACTTAATGATTTACCTGCAATACGCTCAAATAAACCTGGGAATAGTACATAAAGTTTCGGACCAATGCCCATCCACTTCGGTAAGTTTACTTCACGCTTTTTCGTTTGCATCGATTTTACGATTTGCTCTGCTACATATGTTGGTTTTAACATGTACCGTCCCATATTTTTCACATATGTACCGGATTGATCCGCTATTTCAAAAAAGTTTGTATCTATCGGACCTGGATTAATCGCTGTTACGAAAATATTTGTACTAGACAACTCCATGCGTAAACTATTCGTAAATCCTAATACTGCATGTTTCGTCGCTGCATACGCACTCGATTTTGGAGTTGCAATTTTCCCAGCAAGTGAAGCAATATTAATAATATGTCCTTCGTTCCTTTTCACCATATAGGGTAGTACCGCTTTCGTACAAGCTACTAATCCAAATACATTTACTTGGAACATATCTTTCACTTCATCCATTGACGCATCTTCAAATGTTTTAAAAATACCAAATCCCGCATTGTTTACTAATATATCAATACGTCCCACTTCTTGTAATACCTTTGAAAAAATAGATTGTACTTCCATCTCTTCACTTACGTCTAATACATAATAATAGCAAGGCGTATTATAAGTTTCTTTAATTTTCTCTGCTAACGCTTTTAATTTCTCTTCTGTTCTAGCCATTAATACTGGAGTCGCCCCCTGCTCTGCAACTTGCATTGCAACTTGCTCTCCAATTCCACTAGAAGCACCTGTAATGACGATTACTTTATCTTGTAAACGTCCCGTCATTGCTGTCACCTACTTTGCATAATAAATCAATTGTTGCGAAGATTCATCAATCATCACTTGTTGATTATATGCTAAAAAGTCTAATTGTCCAACAGTTTCTGAAATAGTAAGCGGCAATTGCTCCTTATATAATACCGGAAATAGTTTTACACATACTTCAAATGCTGTCATTGGTTTTTCCTTTAATAACTCAAGCACTTTAAACGCACGTGTTTCTTGCTTTTGTAATCTCGTTTCAATAAGTTGTTTCACATTTAGAACATCTTCCCCATGTCCTGATAAAATGCGCGAAATATTCATTTCACTTAAACGCTTTAACGTTTGATTATATTGTAATAACGGGCGCGCCCTTTCTGTTTGTCCTTCATATGGTGGTTCTAATATGGGATTCGAAGAAATATGGCTAATGAGAGCATCCCCGCCAATTAATATTCCATCAGATTCTCTATATAATGAAATATGAGTGGAAGCATGACCTGGTGTTTCGATTACTGTAAACCCAGGTAAAGAATCAATACGATCTCCCTCTCTCACAGTATGCGTTAACGATCTATTACAAGAATATTTAAGTGTCTTCGTCGTCAATAACGCCTCGTCTTTCAAAAATGCCGCTGGAACACCAAATTGCAAAGCTGTCTCTCTAAAAAACTCATGATACCGCTTTAAAAATTCTGGATTTTGCGTGATCCAAGGCTCATTCCAAGGATGTCCAATAATGTTCGTTTTCTCAGAAAATATATTTAAAAGCCCACAATGATCCGCATGATGATGCGTAATGACTACTGTTTTAATATCTTCTATCGCATATCCTAATTTACCTAATTGCCTTTCTAATGCACTTCTTGCCTCTTCTGTATTCGTCCCTGTATCAATTAATGTTAATGTCTCCCCCTCAACTAAAAACACATTCACAGTTTCAACTGCAAATGGTACAGGAATCTCCATTCGGTGAATCGCCGTCATGCTTAGCCCCCCTGTCTCTTTCCGGTTCAAAAATGAATACTTCTTCAGTTTACAACTTCTATATATATTTGTCATTATTTTCAGATAAAAAGAGGTGTTTCCTATAAAAAAACGAATGTATGTACATTTATAAGAATTTCTAACCAAATTTAAAGGAGGAACATCATGTCTATTCAAAACATTTCCTTTCTCGGTGCAGGCTCTATTGCTGAAGCTATTATTGGTGGCTTGTTACATGCAAATGTTGTGAAAGGCGAACAAATTACCGTAAGTAATCGTTCTAACGAGACAAGATTGCAGGAGCTACATAAAAAATATGGCGTCAAAGGTACGCATAATAAAAAAGAGCTACTTACTGATACAACTATTCTTTTTCTAGCAATGAAACCAAAGGATGTTGCAGAAGCACTTACTCCTTTTAAAGAAGATATACATAATAACCTGCTTATTATTTCCTTATTAGCAGGTGTTTCTACTCACTCGATTAGAAACCTGCTTCAAAAAGATGTTCCGATTATTCGTGCGATGCCAAATACATCTGCAGCTATTTTAAAATCAGCTACTGCTATCTCGCCTTCAAAACATGCAACAGCGGAACATATTCAGACTGCCATAGCTTTATTTGAAACAATCGGTCTCGTCTCTGTTGTAGAGGAAGAAGATATGCATGCTGTCACTGCATTATCTGGAAGTGGGCCTGCTTATATTTATTACGTAGTGGAAGCGATGGAAGAAGCCGCAAAAACAATTGGTTTAAAAGAAGATGTTGCAAAGTCACTTATTCTTCAGACGATGATTGGTGCTGCTGAAATGCTAAAAGCAAGTGAAAAACACCCTTCTGTTTTGCGAAAGGAAATTACTTCTCCTGGCGGAACGACCGAAGCAGGCATTGAAGTATTACAAGAACATAAATTTCAACAAGCACTTATTTCTTGTATTACACAGGCTACACAACGATCACATAATCTTGGGAAAACATTAGAACAACTAACAAAAGAAAAATAAAAAATGGAGCTCAATTTTACTTGAGCCCCATTTTTTTATTAACATATATTGTTTATTTATTAGTCTTCCCAAAAATCTCTTCTTGCAGACGGCGACCAGTTGGTGTTGCTGCAAGTCCACCTTCAGCTGTTTCACGAAGTGCTACTGGCATCGTTTGTCCGATTCTAAACATCGCCTCAATCACTTCATCACATGGAATTGTACTCGTTACGCCAGCTAATGCTAAATCAGCTGAAATCATCGCATTCGCAGCTCCTGCTGCATTACGTTTTACACAAGGTACTTCTACAAGCCCTGCAACAGGATCACATACTAAACCAAGCATATTCTTTAATGAAATCGCCATCGCTGTAGCTGCTTGATCTTGTGTTCCACCAGCCATCTCAACTGCTGCTGCTGCTGCCATTCCACTTGCTGAACCTACTTCAGCTTGGCAACCTCCTGCCGCGCCGGAAATACAAGCATTATTCGCAACAACCATACCGAAAGCTCCTGCTGTAAATAAAAATTCGATCATCTCTTCGCGTGTCGGCTGTAATTTTTCTTGCAGTGCAAACAGTACACCTGGCACTGTTCCAGCAGACCCTGCTGTTGGTGTTGCACAAATAATTCCCATCGCTGCGTTTACTTCATTTGTTGCAACAGCTTTACTCACCGCGTCCAAAATCGTATCTCCGGATAAACCTTTTCCGCTATTCATATACGCCTGAACTTTTACAGCATCTCCGCCAGTTAAACCAGTTGGTGATTTCACTCCGCGAATACCACGTTCTACTGCTTGCTCCATCACGACTAAGTTCTTTTCCATACCAGCAATTACTTCTTCACGTGAAATACTTCTTGTTTTCATTTCACATTGAATCATAATTTCTGCGATTTTTACATTTTGTTCTTTAGCTTGCGCCACTAGTTCCGCTGCGTTCCGAAACATGGTGTGTCCCCCCTGCAATTATTCCATAATAGTTACTTGACAAATATTTTGTTGCGCGTTTATTTCTTCAATCACTTCATCTGCTAATAATTCATCTGTTTCGATAACCATAAGCGCTCTTCTTCCTTTTTCTTTACGAGAAACACTCATTGTACTAATGTTAATTTCATGTTTCGCAAGGATTGAAGCTACTGCTGCAATAGCACCGAAGCGATCATTATTTACAATAAGTAGTGCTGGACTCGTGCCTGTTAATTGAAGATCGAATCCGTTTAATTCTACAACTTCAATTTTACCGCCACCAATTGAGCAAGCAACAACTTCAATTTCTTCTTCACCTTTATACAAACGAATTCTCGCTGTATTTGGGTGAGGTGCATTTGCATCTTCTTCAATGAATTCTACTTCGATTTTGCGCTCTTTTGCTATGTCTAGCGCCTCTGGAATACGTAAGTCATCTGTTTCAAACCCTAATATTCCACCGATCAATGCTACATCCGTACCATGCCCTCGATACGTCTTTGCAAATGATCCATATAATGAAATGCTTACTCTTTCTGGTTCATGACGAAACAGCTGGCGAGCAACTTGCCCCATTCTTGCTGCGCCTGCTGTATGTGAACTTGATGGACCAATCATAACTGGACCAATAATATCAAATACTGAGCGATACTTCATCATAACTCCCCCTAAACCTCTATGCAAAAATTTTTTACTATTCTATTAAGCTACCGAATCGGTTGCTTTTCCAGTTGTACGACGAATTTGTTCCGCTATACGAATTGGATAGTTTTTGAATAACAGTGAAACAATATATCCTGAAATAATACCAATTATCATAATAAATAAGAAACTTAGCATTACCTTCATTTAAAAATAATATAAGCTAATCCAGAATAAAGTCTGGTGGCAATCCAAAGTTTAACACAGAACCCCTTACAAGGATAGCATAAAGTGAACCTATAATCAGTGGGGGTTTTGTTCATCCCCCACTGATTATTAGTTGAACCAATCGGACGTTTACGGGCAGTTGATCTCCCACCTAACTTCTTTGCCCCAGTCGAATTTTGAGGTGGGAGTTTTACTGCCCGTTAATGTCGGATAAACAAGTGAAACTCCCATTGCTTTCATGCCTTTTAGTGCTTTAAAGCTAAAAAGTGAAAAAAGACTTAGTACAAATAATAGTAATATCCTTCTTATTTATAATTCTCATGTTTCACTCTCACGATTTAGTCAACTCCACTTGTTACGACAAATGGCTAAAACGCATGTAGCCTACAATAAATTATAATCTGCCCTCATTATAGCTTGTTTTTAATAAAACGCTTACTTTTGATAAATTTTAAAAGTTCTGAATAACGATACATTTTTGCTATTTGTACCACTCGTATGTCGTCTGACTTATATAACAGTTTTTCTAAACAATCGGTACTATGTATTTTTATCCTATCTCTTCACATCATTAAAACTTTCTGTTTCATCCAATATAAACATAAAATGATAACAGTTTTATTTTAAATTTTTTTAGAAATAAAAAAAATGGCAACCTTTCGTCACCATTTTTTCACACCATTATTATCTATCTACTGGAAATAATTTCAAATCCGTAGCTATTTCTGTATTAGAAAATAGCTCTCTTGCCTCTTTCCATAATTCCTTATATGTATCTCCTTGATAACGAGAACTAATATGAGTCAATATTAATCGTTTTGCATTTGCCTGAAGTGCAATACTCGCAGCTTGCTTAGATGTAGAATGAAAATAATCATACGCTTGTTGTTCATCTTCTGCTGCAAAAGTGGCTTCATGAACAAGTACGTCAGCGTCTTGTGCCAGCTCTCTACTCGCTTCACAATATCTTGTATCACCTAAAATGGTAATAATTCTTCCCTTTTGAGGTGGACCAATAAAGTCTTTTCCATTTAGTATCGTACCATTTTCTAATTCAACTACTTCTCCATCTTTTAAACGTTTAAAGAGCGGGCCAGGTTTCACACCCATCTCCAGCAATTTATCGACTAAAAGAGCACCTTGTATATCTTTCTCTACAATACGATACCCAAAACATTCAATACCATGTGACAATCTTTTCGTTTCCACGTGAAATTCATTATCTTCAAATACAGTACCTTCTTCTGTTATCTCCACAATTTCAAGTGGATATTTTACATGTGTCGTACTTACTGATAATGCCACTTCAATAAATTGTTTAATTCCTTTTGGTCCATACACTGTTAAAGGTGTAGTCCCTCCTTGAAATGAACGGCTTCCTAATAAACCAGGCAAGCCAAAAATATGATCACCATGTAAATGCGTAATAAATATTTTTTCAATGCGGCGTGGGCGTACTGATGTATGTAATATTTGATGTTGCGTCGCCTCGCCACAATCAAATAACCAAGTCTGTCCTCGTTCTTCTAACAATTGCAAAGCAATTGCCGAAACGTTCCTTCCTTTCGAAGGAACACCTGCACCAGTTCCTAAAAATACAAATTCCACTTTCTTTCCTCCAGCTCTTTATATAATCTACCTTTCATCTTACGGAATGTTATTTCAAATGGCAAATCGAATTTACATAACCAATCATCTAGACAACTATATATCACGAACGTTATACTCAAAAAACTTAGTAATCGTTCGTGTTTTATGCTAAAATGATTATACTACATTTTAAGGGAGCGTTTTATTATGAAAGAAGCATTTCGTTTACAAACTGATTTTTCATCTTCATTTGATCGCTGGGTAAGTTCTTTCGTGTCCGATCACCCAGCACAATTAGAATGGACGACTTTGAAAGAATTAATCCATGAATATACAACAACACATACAAATGATTCATTACCAACATATATTTCTTCAGCTTTAACATATTACGCACAACGCGTTTCAACAACAAACAGTTCAGAAATTGTTATTTTTGAAAATGTTACAATCTCTTAATCTATCATAAAAAAGCACTGGTTACAGTGCTTTTTTATTTATACTTATTTAGCAAATCGGCATATTCCGCCCCAAGATCTTTATACATACTTCTATCAAACTCATCTAAATTTATCCTTTCACTTAATTTATTTAATAATTCCTTTGCTTGAAGTGCAAAAGAAACAATTTATTTTCTATAAAAACTTTATAGTAAAAAATTTCATAGTTAATTGTAAAAATAAAAGGTGTCATGATATTTACTACGTCATGACACCTTCTACATAAACTTATTTTCTAATTTTTGCTGAAAAGACTTTTCTTGCTTACGTAATAATTGACTACCTCGTTGTAAAATCGGCATTCCATACTTATCATTAATTTGATCGATGACAGCAAGTAGCGGCTCTTCTTTCGCATCTTCTTCAAATGAAAACAAATCTAATTGTTTCACCGATTCTGTCTTCCACTCTATTTCAGTAGCTGTAACACCTAGTAAACGAACGGAATCACCGTCCCAATGTTGCTTCCATAAACGAGATGCTGCCTGAAAAATATCTCGTTCTTCACAAATCGCATTTTTCAATTGCTTACTCCGCGTTACTGTCCGCCTATCATGATATTTAATCATAATTTGAATATTATAGCTGACAAGAGTTCGCTTTTGTAATCTTTTACTCACTGATTTTGATAGCCGTTCTAACATATCAAGTAATTCTTTCTCTTCATCCATATCCTTTGAAAAAGTCATCGAATTACCGACACTTTTATGTTGTCCCATTTGACTCGGATCAACTTCCCTATCATCCATACCTTTTGCCCGCTGTTGTAAATCAACACCATGCTTTCCAATTTTAGCGCGAATGATATGTTCGTTTCCTTTTGCTAACTGCTCAATTGTTTGTATATGAATATCATTTAATTTTTCAGCTGTTTTTTCTCCAATTCCATGCATCGCTCCAACCGGAAGTGGCCAAATCATTTCTGGAATATCTCGTTTTCGAAGCACGGTAATACCGAGAGGCTTTTTCATATCAGAAGCTGTTTTTGCTAGGAAAAGGTTAGGAGCAATTCCGATGCTACACGGAAGTTGTAACTCTGTTAATAACGCCTGCTGAATCATCTTTGCTATTTCAAGAGGTGAACCGAGTGCGTAGCAATCTGTAATATCTAAATACCCCTCATCTATAGAGACTGGTTGTATTTTTTCCGTAAAACGGGAAAGAATTTGAAACATTTGAAATGAAGCTTCACGATATAATGTAAAATTAGGACGCATTACAACTAATTGCGGGCATAACCTTTTTGCTTCCCAAAGAGGCATCGTTGTACGTATTCCATAGTCTCTTGCCTCATAACTACATGTTATGATAATTCCTTTTCTTTCTTTTTCATTTCCAGCAACTGCTAACGGCTTCCCTTGTAATGATGGGTCATGAGCAATTTCAACAGATGCGAAAAAACAATTCATATCTACATGCAAAATAACACGACCATTTTTCGGATACATTTCTCGCATAGTACTCACTCCCTAATCAGAACGTTCGTTCTTTCATTATATCAAATTTTGCATAATAGTTATAATAATTACTTGTTCTTTTCCTTTTATACATTTGATATAATTTACATAAAATGTATAAAACTACAAAAGGGGTGATTATGATGAAATCAACTAATAAACTCAACTATACGTTCCTTGTGATTATATTAATCATAGCCATTAATTATTTACTGCTTCCTATTTTTAATATTAATACGTTTGGATTCTTCCCTCGCCTAGTACATATAGCAACAACTTATATATTGCCATGGATTTTCTTGTATTGGCTGATCCGCCTTGTAAAAGCAATCGAATCAAAATAAAAAGCGTGTAAATCAATTGTGATTTACACGCTTTTTCTATTACATTACTTTGCTACTTCTTCAATAATTGCAACAACTAATTCCGCTGTTTTTGCTAATTCTTCAACAGGAATCTTTTCGTTTGTTGTATGAATTTCTTCATAACCAACCGCTAAGTTAACTGTTGGAATACCGTGTCCTGCAATTACGTTTGCATCACTTCCGCCACCACTTTGGTGAAGAGAAGGTGTACGACCAATGTTTTCAGCTGCACGTTTTGCAACTTCTACAACGTGATCGCCCTCAGCAAATTTAAATCCTGGGTACATAACGTTTACTTCAACGTCTGCATGACCACCCATTTCTTTTGCAGTTGTTTCAAATGCTTCTTTCATTTTCGCAACTTGTGCTTCCATTTTTTCATTGATTAAAGAACGCGCTTCCGCAAAGATTTGTACATGATCGCAAACGATATTTGTTTGTGTACCACCTTCAAAACGTCCAATATTTGCCGTAGTTTCAGAATCAATACGACCAAGTGGCATCTTCGCAATTGCTTTCGCTGCGATAGTAATTGCAGATACACCTTTTTCTGGTGCTACACCAGCATGAGCTGTTTTCCCACGAATAATCGCATTCACTTTCGCTTGTGTTGGAGCTGCAACAACGATTTCACCAACTTTCCCATCGCTATCTAATGCATAGCCGTATTTCGCTGTAATGCGCTCACGATCTAATGCTTTTGCACCAACAAGACCAGATTCTTCTCCAACTGTAATAATAAATTCAATTGTACCATGAGGGATATTTTTCTCTTTTAAAACACGGATTGCTTCGAACATGGATGCTAATCCTGCTTTATCATCCGCACCTAAAATCGTAGTACCATCTGATACGATATATCCATCTTTAATAGAAGGCTTAATTCCATTACCAGGAACTACTGTATCCATATGAGAAGTAAAGTAAATTGTATCAACACCATCTTTTGTTGCAGGTAATGTACAAATTAAATTACCCGCACCATGCCCAGTAACAGCCATTGTGTCATCTTCAAATACTTCTACACCTAAATCTGTAAATTTCTTTGTTAATACTTTGCAAATTTCTGCTTCAAATTTCGTTTCAGAATCTACTTGTACTAATTCCATAAATTCATTTACTAAACGTTCTTGATTAATCATAAGACTGCGCCTCCTGCACTACCATTATGTATGTAACACTATTAATTATAACAGAATTTCGCAAAAGTTTCGAAATACAAGACAAAAAACAGACGGTTTATATGTCTAGATAACCATCTGCTTTCTATTACTCATTTAACAATACCCAGCGCATATGATCTTCCCATACTCCATTAACCATTAACATTTTCCTAGACACGCCCTCATATTGAAAGCCTATCTTCGTCACTACTTGTATAGATGCTAAATTTCGTGGCATAATCGGTGCTTCTATACGATGTAACTGAAATTCCTCAAAAGCAACTTGAATCGCTTTTCTAAGCGCTTCTGTCGTATAACCTTTGTTTAACTCAGCCTTATCTAATTTATAGCCGAGTACACAAGATTGATAAATTCCGCGAACAATTAAATTAAATGAAATACATCCAATTATTTTCGTATCATCACCCTTTTTAAAAATCCAAAGCCTAATGATTTTACCTTCTGCAAACTCTTTTCTATCCTTTTGTAACTTTTTCTTCTGATAATCTAACGTAAAAAAATCATCCGGTCTATACTCTTCCCAAGCTTTTAAAAATTCACGATTCCTGTCGTAATATTGAAGAACTTTTTCAGCATACGACTCATCAATTTCCCTTAAATGTAAACGATTTGTTTCATATATTTTCATCATCGTATCTCCATTCTTCAGCTTGCATAACAAAAAACTTATACTCTATCATTAATTATATATTCTCTACATACATACAAATTTCCTGTTATACTTTACATGCACTTCTCGAATTTTGTCACTTCTCTCCCCTTGTCCACAATATCATTTCTCGTTACAATGATATTGTACTGATTTGCAAGGAGGTTTAACGATGCATAAAAAAGCTCAAAAAGTTATGATTTATGTAATGCTAATTTCTATGCTTGTAACAACATTACTTGCTGGCGCAAGTATGTTTTGGTAAAAAGGACGATGTATTCGTCCTTTTTTTACTTTTTACACATAACATAATAAAATAAACCATCTCGATATCGAGATGGTTTATTTTATATAAAGCACAATCGCTACAATACTAAAGGAAAATGACATTACAAGTGCTGTTATAAAACTTGTATATTGTTTCTGCTGAAATGCTCCAATAACAAAAGTAAGATTGAGTAATGCCATACATACAATTGCTACAAGATAAGAACATATATTAAAAGTTGCCAATATGAATGTAATAACAAATAGAAATCCCATAAAAAATTGCATATACGAAATTTTTGGATTCAAGTACATATGAGCAACCCCTTTATCTAATTTTTTATCCCGATTGGTGAGGGCTGATAATCCGCGGGTAAAAAACATCCCACTGATTAAAGTTTCACTTTATCTTTCTATACTCTCATTAACTCATGGTTATGTACACATGTCAAGACAACTTATTACAGTAGAAAAAGCCAACCTTTTCGTTGGCTTTTTCATATGCAATGGCTCCTTTTTGTTTTGCCAATTGCTGAAATGATTTTTTCGACTTCACAATCCATACTTTCGTTCCAATTGGAATGCGGTCAAATAAATACTCCACATCGTTTTTCTTCATTCTTATACATCCTTGTGAAATATACTTTCCAATTGAACTAGGTTGGTTTGTTCCATGTATTCCATATTTACTTCCATCAGTTCCTCTTGCATTAAATCCAATCCACCTTGACCCAAGTGGATTTTTCGGTGACCCACCTGGAATATCCTTCGCAATATAATACGGATCCTTCGCTTTCATTACAACATCAAAAGTTCCCTCTGGAGTTAATTCATTTGTCTTCCCTGTCGCTACTGGAAAAACCTTTTGAATCTTTCCATCGTCAATATAAGCTAGTTTATTCGTCGCTTTATTTACAATAATAAAAGGATCTCCGGCACGTGGATTGTCACCAAGAGGCCAAATAGGCGATAAAGAAAGACATAATATGAAAGAGAGAAGATACGGCATAATAATTCCTACCTTCTATATAAGTTCTTTTATATTATCCTTTCCCTTAAAACGGCTTTTAATGAGTAAATATTGTTCCATTTCATACACAAGTTGAACAAGCTTCGCACGTATCTCAAATTCTTCACGTGTAACGGGCAATGGCATGTCTCTAAATAATTCTCTCATTTCTTGAAGCTGTCTTAAGGAAATAACCCCAGTACTCTCAGGGCTAATAGCATTTCCAATGTTTTCAACCACATCCGCAATCATATCAGCTTGTTCATATGTCCATGATAAAGAAGCTGCTAATGGTATCATCCGTTCTAAAATTTCGAATTGTTGCATGCGCATATTAAAATAACGATAATAATAGCCATCTTCTCGCATAAATGCATTCTCAAGTTTCTTAAACGATAAATCCCTTGCTTCATTTAGCATATTTTCAGTTTCAATAAGTTCTGCCCCGCTCCAGCTACTTTCTCTGTTTCGTAAATACACGACCATTTCAAACAAAATTGTTTTAAAATTACTTTCTATTGTATCCTGATACTCTTTTAGCTTATTTTCACTACTTGGCATATACATATTCACTAATAAAGCCACGCTAATTCCTATCGTTAATATCGCAATTTCATTCCCAACAATAAGCCATGTAATTTGTTTCAATGAATATAGATGCATCACAATAACTGAACTTGTGACAATACCTTCTTGAATTTTAAGCATAACTGCAGTCGGAATAAATGTAAGTAATAATATACTAATTGCAAGTGGTGTATATCCAATTGTTTCAAAAATACAAAAAGCGAATACCATTGATAATACACAAGCTAAAAAACGATGTAACGACACTTGAAGTGATTTACGTTTCGTATTTTGTACACATAATATAACTAAAATGCCCGCTGAACTATAAAATTCTAATCCTAATAACTGCGCAATAAAAACTGCTGCGCCTGTCCCTATTGCTGTTTTTACTGTACGGTATCCAATTTTGAACATAGCACTGCTCCTATATGTATAAACGTATTTACAGTTAGTATAAAAAAAGGATGACACAATGTCATCCTTTTCTTCTTATTATTCACGCAACCTTTACATATTACAATATTTTTTGTAAAAATTGTTGCGCACGTTCACTTTTCGGTGCTACAAAAAATTCTGCTGGCGCACTATCTTCTACAAGCTTTCCACCATCTAAAAAGAGAACACGATCTGCTACTTCTTTTGCAAATCCCATTTCATGTGTAACAATCACCATTGTCATTCCTGTCGTAACTAATGATTTCATAACTTCTAACACTTCTTTTACCATCTCTGGATCTAGTGCTGATGTTGGTTCATCAAATAACATAACTTCTGGTTCCATCGCTAACGCTCTCGCAATTGCTACACGTTGCTTTTGTCCTCCAGAAAGACGATTGGGATACGTATCTTTTTTATCTAATAAACCGACCTTTTCTAAAAGTTTCTCGGCTTTCTTGTCAGCTTCTTGTTTCGTTACTCCTTTTACATTGATAGGAGCATACGTAATATTTTCTAATACAGTCATATGAGGAAATAGGTGAAAATGCTGAAATACCATTCCGACATTTTCACGAACGTGCATAATATTCGTTTTCGGATTCGTTACTTCTTCTGTTCCAATCCAAATGTGACCATTTGTCGGTGCTTCTAGCACATTCATACAACGTAAAAATGTTGATTTCCCTGATCCAGACGGTCCAATAATTGCTACTACTTCCCCTTTTTCAATCGTTGTTGTAATCCCTTTTAATACTTCGTTTTTTCCAAATGATTTATGAAGGTTTTCAATTTTAATCACTTTTCTTCATTCTCCCTTCAATTGCCTTCCCGACTAATGTAAGAATAATGACTAACATATAATAAATTAGTCCAACAAAAAGTAATGGTTCAAGATATTTAAACGTCTCACCGCCTACAATGTAAGCACGGCGCATTAAATCGGTCGCTCCTATTACTGTTACTACAGCCGATTCTTTCGTAAGTGTCGCAAACTCGTTCACAAGCGCTGGTAATATATTTTTTAATGCTTGAGGGAAAATGATATTTCGCATCATTTTCCCGTAAGGAATCCCTAAAGCCATCGCTGCTTCTGTTTGTCCTTTATCAACCGCTTGAATGCCGGCACGAATTACCTCTGACATATATGCACCTGAATTTAAGCTAAATGCTAATACAGCTGCTACGAATGCTGGTATTTCATAACCAATTATTTGCGGGACACCGAAATAAATAATCATTAATTGCAATACAAGTGGTGTACCACGGAAAATTGATGTATAAAAATCTGCCGCTATATTTAATGCTCGTATTCTAGCAATTTTGCAAAGCGCTAATAACGTTCCTAAAATAAACCCAACTAACGCTGATACTGCTACAATTTTTAAAGTAACTTCTAGGCCTTTTAGTATATATGGTATCGAAGGCGTAATCGCCGAAAAATCTAAGTTCATTCTTTTCATTCCCCTCACAGAAAAGTGAAAGGCAGCTTACTTCTCGCTGCCAAACCATTTCTTCACTAATTTATCCATTTCTCCATTTTCTTGCATTTTTTTAATTACTTTATTAAATTCTGCTGTTTTATCACTGTTTTTCGGAAGGGCAATTGCTGCTCCTACTTCTTCTGGTGCTTCTTTAATTTCAATTCCTTGTAATTCTTTCATTTTTTCTAAATAATTTTTAGCAACTGTGTCTTCTATAATTGCAGCGTCAAAACGACCAGCTTTAATTTCTTGTACGATTTCTGGTATACGGTCACGTCCCTCAACTTTGAAATCTACTTGTTTTTTAAATTCTGCTGCTTTCTCTTCTTGGATAGATCCTGTTTGTACCCCTACTTTTTTCCCTTTTAAATCCTCTACAGATTGAATATTAGAATCCTTTTTAGAAACGACCATGTTTTTCGCAACAAAATATATATCCGTGAAATCAACATTATTTTTACGCTCTGCCGTTGGCGTCATACCTGCCATTACGAAATCAACTTTTCCTGAGCTAAGAGATGCTAATAAACCACCAAAATCCATATCTTTCACTTTCACTTCATAACCAAGTTCTTTTCCGATATATTTAGCAACATCAACATCAAAGCCGATAATTTCATCACTTTTTGAGGCTTCTACGTATTCATATGGTTTATAATCTGCTGAAGTCCCCATAACCAGTACTTTCTTATTTTTTCCAGTAGCCTTTTCTTCCCCATTACTACAAGCACTGAACATACTTACAATTAAAATAAGTGCAAACGATATTGATAATAACTTCTTCATCTTTCTTCCCCCTAATAATGTATATTTAAAAGTTTAATAGAATATTTATTCGATGTTTGTATTGTATCAGCACTTTCATTTTTATGCAATATATAAAATAAAAATAAATAAAATAACAATATTAATAACGTTTATAATGCATAAAAAAATGCATAAAATAACATAACTATGCA
>NZ_QOZX01000139.1:0-727 GCF_008368895.1 Bacillus sp. BB081 | reverse complement strand
AAGGAGCTACAATCTTTCCATCTGTCGGTTCGATTGCGATCCCTTGACCCATTTGTCGCTCTGCAAAAGCAGGATCAGGCACTTGTTCCAACATCACAGCTTCACCTGTTACAGGAGCGAACACTTCCAAAACATCGACAGCATCTGCATCGCTTGTAGCTGTAGGCTTAGAACCAGATAATGCTTGTTGCGCAGAACCTTTTACCGATTCAGTAGTAGTTGGCATTGTTGCTTTGGATACTGTTTGGTTATCCTCTGCTGAAGCCTTATTTTGCTGACGACGTACTATAATCTTGCCGTAAATCAACGTTAACGTAAATGGAACGATCAATACAATCGCCATCCCGATAAAGAAGATGCCCCATTGATCCGGGAAAATAGACAAGAATCCAGGAATACCGCCGACCCCGATCGAATACGCCAATACATGATTAATCGTAAGCAATACACCTGCTATTGCTGAACCAATCATACCGAATACGAATGGATATTTGTAACGGATATTGACTCCAAAGATCGCGGGTTCTGTTACACCAAGAAAAGCAGACACAGACGATGTTATCGCTAGACCTTTACTTTTTTGATCTTTCAAAATCAATACCATCGCTAGTGCACCTGCACCTTGAGCAATATTAGACAGTGCTAACATCGGCCATAAGAACGTACCACCTTGTGTTCCGATCAACTGTACATCAACCGCAAGGAAGGTATGATGCATTCCTGTAAT
>NZ_QOZX01000138.1:0-506 GCF_008368895.1 Bacillus sp. BB081 | reverse complement strand
TTTGATGCAGCAAAAATTAAGTAAGTTAGAAATATAGTTTTCATTCATATATTATTACATTATAAAAAACAGCTACTGTCATTTTAAAGATAGTAGCTGTTTTTTTATACAGCAATGTATGATTGAAAATACACTTACTAAGCAATAATTAGGTTGTCTATCTTTATGAAGTTACGACACATATATAAGGTTTAAAGTATATAAAAACAGAAAATTAATAATATATTGACCTCTTAATAGAAAGTGCTATAGAATGAAAGCGATAACAAACGATTGCTTTAAAATGATTTCCCTGATCTTTTAGTATTTACAAATATATGCAGACATAAATAAATCTATTTTTTTAAACATTAATGCAAACGTTTTCGTATTAAAAGATCATTGAAATACATATGTGAAAATAGCCAATATGGGGGTGAAGTAAAAGAGAGTTCTAGATTAATTTAAGTAGTGTAATTTAGTACGAGCATAATAAATTGTACGTACTATTTAAAGAAAGGGTGTAT
>NZ_QOZX01000137.1:0-1158 GCF_008368895.1 Bacillus sp. BB081 | reverse complement strand
ATTTTTTATAAATTCTAAAAATATATTCCCTATTTTTGGTATGATAGACAGGAACTATTTTTTAGAACAGGAGACAATAAATGAAAAAAATCAAATTAGGATTATTAGTTATATTTCTATTTATATTTATGTACATGTCTTTAATAGGAGATGAGAATAAGGGTTCTTTAACTCCTAATCTGATTTCAAAAATAAAATATTTAGAAACTGATTCTGTTGCTGGAGGTACATTTAGAGATTATGGCCAAGAAGCAAAATCAGTGTTTGAAAAACTAAGTTGTCAGAAAGATGTTGTAACAAAAAAAGATTTTTTGAAGAAGAAATTTTTTGAGGAATCTTCTCAACGTAACATTGACTTTGTATTAGATGATGGTAAAAAAATCAAATTCAAAGTATTATTTTTTAGTGTGAAACCATACTTTGATGAAGCGTATGTTCAACGTATAGGAGATGATTCCATTTACCACTTAAATAAAGAAGATGCAACAGATATAGCAACTCAATTTGCAAATCGTTAATACTTTTCTTAAAATTTTATGTTTTATATCTATTAATTATAAAAAAAGAACATCCCCAAAACGAATTTTTTTGTTTTGTTAGTTTGATGGGCATGTGGCACTGCCCCTATTAATAAATATTACTAACCATATTTCTAGGTTAATATCTATCATATTTTAAAAAATAAGATTAATTAGATTTAAAAAAAGATTTCTTTTTCTTTACTCGTAATAAATCACCTGTCCATCCTTTGAATCGCATATACAAATACATACCCCCTGTTGTGAAAATAATAAATAAGAGAGCGATTAAATAGCTATATTTCCATTCTAGTTCAGGCATGTATTTAAAATTCATCCCCCACAATGCTCCTAAAGCTGTCAAAGGGGTACTTACAGCAGTTAATACAGTAAGAGCTTTCATAATTTCATTTCCACGATGAGAAGAAACAACTTCTTGTAAATGAATCATCGTGTCTAATTCTTCTTGGTACTCTTTAACAAGTTGTAATCCACGCTCTAATTTTACGTGTGTTTGTTTATAACAAAGGGTGTTTGTTAGGTTTTCTAACCAAGCTTCCTCCAAGCCTTGTAACACTTCTTGTATTAAGCGAAACACATGTGTGTTCATAAATAATTCATGACGAATATGATAAATTCT
>NZ_QOZX01000136.1:0-800 GCF_008368895.1 Bacillus sp. BB081 | reverse complement strand
ATAACTCGTGTCCTTTTCTTTGCTTTTAAAAGTACATCCATTAATTGTTATTTACTATATCTTATTCATTTTATTTTTGCAAGTGTTTAAAAATAATTTTTTATTAAATAAAAAAAGAAACCAAAAATAGATTTTTGGTTTCCTCTTCTCAATTTTACCAATCTTGTGGTTCGTAATTTAAGTCTGAAAATAGACGTCGTTTCTCTTTCTTCGATAAATCTCTCCACTGTCCAACAGGTAAATTATTTAATTCTATATTCATAATTCTTGTACGCTTTAACGTGTATACTTGATAACCTAAAGCTTCACACATACGACGAATTTGACGATTCAACCCTTGAGTTAAAATAATTTGGAATTCATATTTTGATAACTGTGTTACTTCACAAGGAAGCGTTTTCGTTCCTAAAATTTTCACACCAGCTGCCATTTTCTCTAGAAAATCAGGTGTAATTGGCTTATCTACTGAAACGATATATTCTTTTTCATGTTTGTTTTCAGCACGTAAAATTTCATTAACGATATCACCATCATTCGTTAACAAAATTAAACCGTCTGAGTCTTTATCAAGACGTCCAATGTGACTAATTCGTAATGGATGATTCACTAAATCGATAATATTACCTTTTACAGCTTTTTCACTCGTACATGTAATACCTACTGGTTTATTTAAAGCGATATATACGTGATCTCGAGCAATACGAAGTTGCTCTCCATTTACGCGTACATCATCACCTGGATTTACTTGGTCACCAATTTTTGCAACCTTACCGTTAATAATTACTCTTCTCTCATTAATT
>NZ_QOZX01000135.1:0-764 GCF_008368895.1 Bacillus sp. BB081 | reverse complement strand
GGGATTATAGAAGAAACAGCCCGAAAAAATGATCAGTCAATTAAAGATATAGAAACAAATAACATAATTGAGGAGAAATCTCCAATTAGAAATGCTTGGCACGATGCGGCAGACATTATAGTTGGCACGTTTGAAACAGCGAAAAAGATGTGGGAAGCTATTCAAAGAGGCTCAGGTAACTGTAAGAAGGCAGAGTTATCATGATAAAAATGATAATATTATAGAACTTGTTAATAAAATGAAGAATGAGGGAAATTCAATTGAAGAAATTGCAAGAGCGGTAAATAATCAAAGAAATCAGAATCGATTAAATGATTATATAGATGATCCAAAAGGGCTAGAGCGTGTAATGGCTAGAAATGAGGTTAAATATGGTAATCCACATGGTCCAACGGCAGATTCTTCATTTAATAAGTATGGTTCATGGGAAAAAGTGATCGAAAAGTCAATGAGTGCAAACCCAGGAATGGACGCATGTTGTGGTTTATATGATAAATATTATCATTTATATAGAATCGGGAGTAAGTAATAATTTATTGTATGGTTAAAAATGATAATCTAGTAATTTATACTACTTGGGAAGGTGTGCAAGAATGAATGACACTAAAATAAATATTATTTATGAAGACTTTGATAAAGATAACATAATTATTTTTTTTGAAAAAAAAGGAAGAAACATGTGCCTTACTTTTGGATTATATGAGTTTGAAAATGAGATGGAGTATTGGGATATGCCAACTAAATTAAAAAAATATAATGGAAAA
>NZ_QOZX01000134.1:0-785 GCF_008368895.1 Bacillus sp. BB081 | reverse complement strand
GAATTAACAGAAGCTGGAGAAATGTTTTTAAAAGAAGTAAAAAAAGCGTTCGAACAAATTGATAAAGCAGTAGAAGTTGCACAAAGTGCCCAAAGGGGAGAAGTGGGCTCACTTTCAATTGGTTTTGTAGGTGCGGCGATATATGATATTTTACCATCTATCGTAAGGGAGTATAGAAAGAAATTTCCGAGAGTGTCTGTTGCATTACATGAACTGTCAACACCGGATCAGGTGCATGCACTTCACGATAACCGTATTGATATTGGCTTTTTGCGTCCGCCAATTCCAACGCAATTACTAGAGTTAGAACCAATTCAAAAGCTTTCTTGTACGTTATGTTTACCGAAGGCACATCCACTTGCTGAAAAGGATGAAATACATATTGAAGATTTAAGAGACGAACCGTTCGTATTTATTACGAGACCGGTATGGCCAGCGTTATACGATACAATTTTATCACTTTGCCGCGACGTAGGATTTAGTCCACACATTGTACAAGAAGCAACGGAATATCAAACAGTTATGGGACTTGTAGCGGCAGGAATCGGAATTACGGTAATACCTGTATCGGCGAATAAATTGTATAAAACCGAAGTCGTATATAAAGAGTTATGTGATTCTAATTTTGTTGCAGAAATGTCAGTAGCGTACAAAAAAATGAATACTAATCCAGAACTTTTAGAGTTTTTGAAAATTGCAAGAGAGAAGAAAAGAATAGAAGTTGAGGATGAGATTAATTAATTTGTTAAAAAGTACACCTCGTTAAACACTAAAGCGGAAATGCA
>NZ_QOZX01000133.1:0-3250 GCF_008368895.1 Bacillus sp. BB081 | reverse complement strand
AAATATTTTATAAAATATTTAATTTTACTAGTAAAGCTAATAAAATTTGGAGAAGAATTTGAACATTTACAGCTATGTCTGTATCCGTAGTCGTAACTGTAACATTTCTAGAATTTCTAATAACAGTTTCTTGTTTATTAATTTGTTTAATAGATGATTTTTGAAACAATTCTTGTGCTACACGATCAGCTTTTTCACTATCTGCTATAGAAATACTTATTATAACCACGATAGCTGCTTGTAATGCTGCTTGAATAGATAACGCAGCTTTTGTATCTGTAGTAGTAACTTCTACATCTGCTGAATCAACAATTATAATAGATTCTTCAGAAATTTGATAAGTTTTACTTTCTTGCGCAGCTGCTTCTGAAACGCTAGCATTTTTAAAAGATGGATGAGGATTTAATGTTTCGGAATCCTGTTTTATTGATTCAGAATCCCCTTTTTTTGGTTCGCAATCCTGTTTTATTGGTTCAGAATCCCCTTTTTTTGGTTCGCAATCCTGTTTTATTGGCTCAGGAACCCGTTTTTTTGGCTCAAACTCCCGGTTTAATGGATCCCGGTTTTTCTTTCTTCTACAAACTTCACAATCACACATAAAATCACCCCTTTTAGTCTAAAAAATTAGCAATATTAAAATATTGGCTAACTACTAGCATTTTATGTATTTTTTAAAAATTTGTTTGGACAAGTAACTTAATCTTTTATTTTACTTCTACTTCTTTTTCTAATAAAAGAAGGCTGCCTTCAAATAAGAAGACAGCTTTCTTTGTGACTACTCTAGAATAGATTTCATACAATATAATTGTTCCTTTCTTATAACCTGAACTCGTCACTTTAGTTATAAAAATGTGAGTATATCCTATAACCTTTTTCAAGGATCATCCATAATTTATTTCAGAAAAAGTGCTTTGTTTTACTGAAAGGTGGTTGCGGAAACAACCGCCTTTTTATTCGAAACAAAATAAAACTTTTATATATAAGGCCCATAATTAAATACACTTAACTTCATATGATATATTGCATCCTTTCTTTTTAGAATGAGTAGTCGTTACTGAAGGGCACTTTTCGAAGTGCTCTTATCTTTAAATCCCTTTTCTTTTTCAGGAGGAGTTTTTTACTAAATCCTAATACGATTTTTATCACTCAGGCTGGTGATTATCATATTTCCTTAATAGTTCCAATTAATACAGTAGCTACTAATTAAAATAAGCCTATAAACTCTATACACTTAAACAATAATGCGTTACCAAACACATGAACTAATTTTTGACTATGTAACACTAAATTCACAAGGTCATTATCCTCTGTTTGTTGAAGCCATCATTTCAATACCAGCAAACCCACACCTTCAACTAACAAACTTAACAAATATGCTATATCAAGGTTCTTTTGATATAGCATATTATGTTCTATATAATGAAGATAGCGCTAGTTTTCCAAAGGAGGATGCATATGAGTATTCAACTAGCTACATCTAATGACCTAGAATGGATTAATAATCAATATGAATCGATAGGATTTGTACGAAGTGATTTAAAAAGAGATAAAGTTGCAATTATTACATACAACATCGAGTATGCAGGTGTTGGACGATTAGTCCAACTAGATGAAGATACTATAGAAATGGGCGGGATTTTTATTCTCCCTAAATTTAGAGGTCTACAATTAGCTGCGGAACTTGTTTCATTTTTAGTAGAAACTGCGAAGAAATTACAAGTACAACATGTATATTGTCTTCCTTTTGAGGAATTAGAAAACTTTTATAAGAAATATGGCTATACCGAGGTCGATACTACGAAAGAAGTAGTTCATCCAATTATTCTAAAAAAATATAATTGGTGTTTAGATCATTATGATAAGCATGTTTTATTATTTAAGTTGTAAGTGCTATATAAAATATAAGTTATTTCCCCCACTCAAATAATAACCGTACTTTATTTGGTTACCATCAGCTTCTACAAGAGATACAATTACTACATACTCTTCATTTTTCCCCAATCTTACTTTTTGTGTAAAAGATTATTTTGTTTAAAATTACCTTAAATCTTATTCCAACAAACTAATCAGAAGGCGAATTCCTATATAATACAATTAAGTAATTAAAAGGAGCGTTATTCATGATAGATGTAGTAAGACTCGTTATCTTTATTGTAGTTGCAATTGGTGCCATTTTTAACATTTACCTAGAATTTAAAAAACCTAAAAAAAGTATATTCTCAATCGTTTTTCTATCAGTACTCTTTATTGGTGCCTCAGGTTTAATCAAAGATATTTTATATAAAATTTTATAGTTATTTGATTAAAAATTACTGTTCTGTCAATAATGTATATAACATGATTGTATTTCTCCATTCTCCTTTGGAGAGGAGCAGTTAGCTTTTGCTATCTGCTCTTTTATTTAAAACAATTTCATCTATTATCCACAAAATACGTATCATACGCCTTATCAAAAGCATATCCTAACTTTTCTGCCAGTTTAGCAGACCTAGTATTCGCAGCATCCCAGTTTGGATATATCTCTTTTTCTAAACAGGCCAAGATTAGCGCTGCACTAACTATAGTCGCCAACCCTTTTCTTCTATGATTGCGATCAGTCGCCACTTCAATTTCAATCCCATTATCATAAATGCTATACGATGATGCACCACATACAACTTCACCTTTGTACAAAATACTATACCCTATACCTCGTTTTAAATAATCTTCTACTGATTGAAATTGACTTGTAAAATCTTCAGAGACCCTATGTAATGTAGGGATATTTACAATATGTTCATCTATTCTTCGTAACTCGTATCCTTTTGGCAGCGCCGATATAAAAGATTGTAATTTTGAACGATTAAAAACTTCTGCATTACGTCTGAATTTATAGCGTAAAAACTTATCTATTTTTCTTTTGTAAAATGTTTCTAAACGCTTTTTCCACTCTTCACTATTTACGATTACTAACATTCTATCAGGAATGTTACGTACTAATTCTTCTGTTTCTTTCGCATGTGGATCCCCAGTGTAAAATGTAAAAATCCCTACCGTAACTTGCGCTACCGTTGGATTTTCAAGATTATTTACCCAAGCAGTACCCATATGTCCTTGTAAATAAGAAAGTAAAACAACGTTATTGAAATCTTCGAACATAGTAACTAATTTTTCTCTCGTATGTATATTCGCTTCATATATCATTTACATTCCCGCTTTCTTTGGAATCAGTTTAACTCTACTTTTCATATATAAACAAAAGTTTATTAAA
>NZ_QOZX01000132.1:0-4228 GCF_008368895.1 Bacillus sp. BB081 | reverse complement strand
CTAAGTAATAAATTTGTTCCTATTTAGATAAGAAAGCATTAGGTATTTTGTTAAGAAAACAAAATGAATTGCATAAAAAAATCCCTTTTCGCTATCTCAAAAATAGAATCATTGCTGCAGATTTTATAAACTATATAATGCCCAGCTTATACATAAGTGCAAATGTTGCTGTCCACCAAATACTTCAGGTGAATACTTTTGGAATATCGCTGAAATTTCTAATATATGGGCTAGCTTTTTTCTACTTCCTAGCAAATACTTCGTGATGGAAAACCTTGAAGGGAAAATGAAGAAACAATTTTGTTCAATCATTTGAATTATAAATAAAACATATTAAGAACCACTGGTTATATTTCTTAATTTTTCTTAAGATAATTTATAAAAACTAGACCATAACAGAGAGATTATTTCTAGTACAAATAATAAAAAACTACACCCTATTTAGGATGTAGTTTTTCTAACTGATTTATTTATTTTTCACTTCATTGTTATAAAAAGCAAATAATGGTTCAATGGATGGACTAGATAACAGAGGAATTGCCCTCTCAATCAATTCTCTATCCCAATCAAACCAACGCATTTCCATTAGCATATTCATTTCTGTATCAGTGAATCGTTTCTTTATTTCCTTAGCAGGATTTCCACCAACTATTGTATACGGCGGAACATCTTTACTTACGACAGATCCTGCTGCAACGATTGCACCTTCACCGATTGTAACGCCAGGCATTATTATAGCATTCATTCCAATCCAAGCATCACTTTTAATGACTGTATCACCCTTCGGTTCATATGAATGTTCAATTTGCTCAGCGAATGGATATACTGTAATCCATTCTGAGTGATGATTATGATTACCACCCATTAAAATGACTACTCCACTGGCAATACAAACATAATTCCCAATAATGAGTTTATCAAGATGCCATCCCATCTGTTCAATTGGATTGAAAAGTGCTCGGGACTTAGCATCCCCCCACAAATACCTTACACAGCCGTCTTCAAAATTTTGATGACCATAATACCCTGAGTAATAGGAGTACTCTCCTACTTCAATGAGTGGATTTGTTACTATATCTTTTAAATATTTCGTTTCTGACCAATGATTATATAATGGATGCTTCATAACTTTATTCCTCGCTTCTAAGTATTGTAGATCTTTGTCATTCACTTAGAAGCTTAATACGACTGCTACATTTTTTAGCTTTCTCAAACGACGAATCATTATATTCAAGCCTTTCTTTTATAATAAAAAAATCATAACGTGATAAATTACATAAGTCAAATTGTAAAATTATGTACTAAATTGAATTGAAATTTCAGCATTAAAACAATCGAATTTTCAAATAACAAATCCCAATTACATATAATTAAGATTTCTTAGCTATACATCTAACCTCTTTCTTATATTAGCCTTCACTCCCTCGATATAATTTTATTATTTATTAATTTGTCTGATAAATCTATAAATGTTAATATGATTATAGAAGATATTATCATCCATTAGATTTCACAGCTAGTTTTTCACAAAAACGATTTCTGAATCCTTAAGTAAATAGGAGGTTTAGAACATGAAACTTTTAAGGCAATCAACAATTATTGGTGCATTGACTGTTGGAGGATTTTTATTTTCGAATACAATTGGTACACTCCCACCTGTGTCTGCTGAAGCGCAACTTACACAAAAAGAATCACGATTTTTAGATAATTGGCAGTGGCAAAACTATTTTTTATTACATCATAATGCAGATTTTATAGAAGAGTTAGCAGTTGGTGACTTAAAGCATGGAGATACGTTCGATGTTACTATATATACTGGTGGTAAGGATACTGGTATTGTAAAAATATATCAATTGAGTGGAAATGAAAATAATGAAATAAACTTGCATAGATATAAAACCATTTATGACTCAGGTCTAAAACATAATTATGGTAGATTTGTAACACCTATTACTAAGGTTTATAACCCAGGAACATATGTAGCCGTTATGAAACTTGGAGAAAATTATTATTATGGCGGCAGCTTTAAAATCTCAAAATAATATTAGACAAAGATTATTTTAAAAGCTTCTCTGCCTTATATAAGGTAGAGGAGCTTTTTGATTGTTTGCCCTTTTTAAGGTTTCAAAAAATTCTTACTTTCTTTATAAATTAGCATTTTTATTCAATAACTGTTTCCACTTCTATAAGTTTTACCATTCAATATGCAATATTGCATATTATATATGTTTACTCTTTAAAAATGCGATAATTTATTTATAACAATTTATAAAATTAATATTGAAAGGAGAATATTACATGTCTTTCTATTCTTGGTCTCCTCTTATTTTCTTAATAGTTGTCGCAATTATCATTTCTATTCAAAAGGCTAAGAAACAATAATTTATTATGTGGAGGTGTAATAATGTCATTTGCAGCATGGAATGCACTTTTTATGACTTTAATCGGTGCAATATCCGGAGCAATCTTTGGTACAATATCCTCTAGAAATAAAAGTAAAAATTAAATACTAACGTAAAAAAGAATTTCTAATAAAGATCAATACAAAAAAGTAGCCTATAAAGTTTTATAGGCTACTTTTCATTTCATCCATATTATTTAGCTAATTCTTTCGTACCCTTCATTACATCAACGAAGAATCCCCAATTATTCACAACAGAAGAAATACTAATATGTTCATCTGGTGTATGAACGTTAAAAATGTCTGGACCAAATGCAATTGCATCTAAGTCAGGCATCTTTTGAACGAATGCACTACATTCAATACCTGCATGTACAGCGAAGATTTCAGCATCCTTGTTGTATTTTTCTTGATGCACTTTTTCAAACAAATTACGAATTTGTGAATTCGGATTGTATGGCCATTCTGGATACTCTGACTCTATTTCAAATGTTGCACCAACTAATTCGGCAATACATTTAATTTCATCTGCAACATGTTGTTTTAAACTACTTACAGAACTTCTCACTTCGTTACGTAATTTAATTTCATCTTGCAACGTTTCAATAACGCCTAAATTTGTTGAGCTTTCTACTAGACCTTTAATATCCATGCTCATGCTTTGAATGCCGTTCGGAATTAAGAATAATGATGAAATAAGCTGCTTTTGTGTTTCTTTAGCAAATACTTTTTCTACTTTCTCATCCAATTTTGTAAATGTAACATGAACATCTGGATCAACAGCACGCATTTCTTCTTGTAATACTCTTGTCCATGATAATAGTTTTTCTTCTACTTTCTCTACATCTTCTGTACGTAATACAATTGTAGCTACACTTTCACGCGGAATTGCATTCGTTTTTAATCCGCCATGAACTTCACTTAAACCAAATTGAATATTTACTGATAAATCATGTAATACTCGTCCTAATACTTTGTTCGCATTACCACGTTGTTTATCAATTTCCATACCAGAATGTCCGCCTTTTAGACCACCAACATATAGACGGTATGCATCCATATTCGCTGGCGCTTCATCCCAAATTACTGGAATTGTTTCAACAGCTTTCGCACCACCTGCGCTACTTACAAGTAATTTATGATCTTCTTCAGAATCAATATTAATAAAGATCTTTCCTTCAAAATGATTTGAATCAACAGCGAAAGCCCCGCCCATTGTTGTTTCTTCTTCAGTGGTTATAACTACTTCAAGTGCTGGATGTGGAATGTCTTTTGAATCTAATAAAGCCATTGCATACGCAACTGCAATACCATTATCAGCACCTAAAGTTGTTTGATTTGCATATAACATGTCCCCAATAATTCGTAATTCAATTGGATCTTTTTCAAAATCATGTACAGTCGCTTGATTTTTTTCACATACCATATCCATATGACCTTGAATAATAATAGCTGGTACATTTTCATAACCAGCAGTTGCTTCTTTTTTAATAATGACATTCATCGCTTCATCTTGAATCACTTCTAAATTACGCTCTTTTGCAAAGCCCACTAAATAATCACTAATTTCCTTTTCATTACCAGATCCTCTAGGAATCTTTGAAATTTCTGCAAAATGATAAAATACAGGGTGCTTTGTTAATTGTTCTAAAGTAGAATACATTTTTAAGCTCCTCTCAAAATGACAAAATAATATGTAAGTCTTTTATCATTATACCATGATTCGTTAGTTTCCCTTTCTATTTCATACTTTAAAATCCACCCTTTAAATATTTAATCCTATAAAAAAACGAAAGAAAATGCACTATGCATTTTCTTTCGTTTTTT
>NZ_QOZX01000131.1:0-12187 GCF_008368895.1 Bacillus sp. BB081 | reverse complement strand
TTTTATACTGAAATGGCATTGTTTGTATGCAAAAAAAGCGCGACATTAAAAAGATAAATTTCTTGCAGTCTTTTCAAAGTACGTTATACTTAGTACAGAGAAAATGAGAATTGAGGAAAAGTAATAATGATTCGCGTACGTATTGAAGGAACTGAAGAAGAAATGTTTGAATTTATGGAGAAAATGCCAGATATTCCTGGATTTGAAAAAACACATATGAGAGAACCGAGAAAAGGAAATAATCCGAAATACGATTCAAGTAAAAATGTACTAGCATATTTATCTTATAAAAAGATTGAAGTCGCCAATAAATAGGCGACTTTTTTAGTTTGCACCGTTTCACAGCCTTGTCTTTTTTACATAATAATAATAGTAGATTATGTTGAAGAGGGGTGAGGATAGTTAATAAGAAAATCATCTTTTTTGGAGACTTTGGTATTGACGATGCGGTGGCGTTAATTTATGCAAATAAAACATGTCAATTGGATATTATAGGTATTGTTGCTGAATATGGGAATGTATCGCGAGAAATTGTAACGGAAAATGTGTATTTTTTAGAAAGATACTATGCTACAGAAGTAAAAATCATTGAGGGTGCAGCAAGACCGATGACAGCTGAAGAACCTTTGTTCTTTCCTGAAATACATGGAGATCATGGTTTAGGGCCAATTATTCCACCTGATATGAGGATTTGTAAACGGGAAAATTTTTGTGAACTAATTAAATTAATTGAACCTTGTCCAGAAGATATTATTATCGTAGCGACAGGGCGTTTAACAACATTGGCAACGTTATTTTTATTATATCCAAATGTAATGGATAAGGTATGTTCATATTATATTATGGGCGGTGCGTTTTTATTTCCTGGTAACGTTACTCCTGTATCAGAAGCTAATTTTTATGGGGATCCAATCGCCGCAAATATTGTGATGAAGTACGCAAAAAATGCGACTATTTATCCGTTAAATGTAACGCAAGCAGCCCTCATTACTCCTGAAATGGTGGATATTATTAATAAAGAAGGAACAGGGCAAGCGAAGCTTATTAAACCAATGATCGATTTTTATTATGAGAACTTTTATAAAAAAGAATACCCGGGTATTGCTGGAAGTCCAATTCACGATTTACTTCCGTTCATTTCATTTATAAATGATGATATTTTTGAATACAAAAAATCTGCAGTTTGGATTAGTACGACAAATGATGTAACAAGAGGACAAAGTGTGGCGGATTTTAGAAAAATAGCTGTGCCGACAACGTTTGATAATAGACCAATTCAAAAAATTGCAGTTGGTTTTAACTATCCTGCATTTAAAGAAGAGTTTATGCGGACAATATTAAAGCCTGACTGTCCTTAATATGTGTATTACGAATAACATCAACCTCGAGTCGAAAAACTGGCCGTTCATTATTTTGAAATAATCTAATAGTTAATCTGTATGAATAACTATTGAAAAATGTAACATAACTAATGGTAAGCAATTGTTTCTAATTATATTTTGATTGGTAAAATATAAAGGAGGTTATCATATGATTTGGTCTTTAATCGTCGGTGGTATATTAGGATGGCTTGCGAGCTTAATTACTGGAAAGGACGTACCTGGTGGTGTAATTGGTAATATTATTGCTGGTATTATCGGTTCTTGGATTGGTTCGAAATTACTTGGTAGTTTTGGTCCAGTCATTGGCGGATATGCAATTATTCCAGCTTTAATCGGTGCGATCGTTTTAATTTTCATCGTAAGCTTCTTATTACGAGCAATGCGAAAATGAATGTAAGGACTGTTTACATTTGTAAGCAGTCCTTTTTATATGTTATGCTAGTATTATACAATCAGGAGGTGTCAGCATTGAAAACATTTACAGTAAATTTCCATCAAGAAGATAATGCTAAAGCGACAACAGTACATAAATTAAGTGAAGAGGACTTCAATAAAGCGACAGAAAAAGGCACTCGTCATCTATTTGATTTAGATACAAACGTTGGATTCTTCGTATTCTTTGACGCAGAAGATGCAGAAGGAAACGATCAATATTTAATGTTACAATACGAAGGCGATCATGAAGAGCCAACTGCGTGCTACGGATTTGATTTAAAACTATACTATCAATTTTTAGCACTATACTTAAATGATCTTGAGTTCCAAGGTGAAACAGATGAAGAAGAGGAAGAGTATGGCCCAATTCATCATTTAGCTCACTTACTTTATCATATTGTTGAAGATGGTAAGTCAATCGAAGTGTAAAAATACATATGTAAAGCTGTCCTTTTTGGGCAGCTTTTTTATTATTATGATGAATGTTATGATTTGCATAATGGTAAATGGATTTCTGATGGTGATAAATGGTTTGATTAAACAGAAAAAGCAACAAAGAAGACTCATCTTTCTTTGTTGCTTTTTCTACGTTTCAGGAAGGATTGCAGTGTAAATGGCGAGAAGGGATATATAAGGAGATGGAAAAAATGATAAATAATACAATTCCAAGTTTTTTAAAATTATGGGAAAGTAACGACGTAGAATTAGCTGTCCTCAATCAATACTTCACTTCGCATCCAGAGATATTTGAAGAATACTTTAAGTATCATTGTCCTAAAACGAAAGAACGTCTTTCTAATGCCATTAACCTATATCCCGCAAAAATAGAAGATATTCGTATCATTGCAGAAACATTACCGACTATTATTCAAGAGATAACGAATGAATATCATTATAAATATAACTTTGATGTAAATATGAATTTTCATCTATTTGTTGGAGGGTTTGGCTCTAATGCATTTGTAGAAAGGGAAATTATTGGGGACATATTTTTTGCGGCAGAAAAATTATCTCCAGATGTAAATCACCTTCGTGTTATTGTCGCTCACGAAATAGGACATATATATCATAATGTTATGTTACACAATGATGGAATGGATTGGACAAAAGCTGAGTGGACTGACGCGGCAGTTGCTTTGTATCGTGAAGGTGTTGCAACATATTTATCAAAGCAAATTATAAAAGGCGTAAATGAATCAGTGTACTACTCATATAACAATGATGGTGAACGTTGGTTACAATGCTATATAGAAAATGAAAAACAAATAAAGAATCGTTTTTTGGAAGATTATATAGAAGGATGGACGCTCGAAAAAGAGAAAGAGTGGTTCCGGTTATCGGGAGGACAGTATTTTGGATACAACCGACTCGGTTATTTTTTAGGAACAGCTTTTGTAGAATATGTTTTACAAGCATTGGGAGTGAGTGAAGTATTTATTTTTTGGAACAAACACAATTTGAAAAGTGGTGTCATGGATTGGTTATCAAAAGGAATAAGATTATTATAGGGGGCTGAAATGTATGAAAGTGTATGTAAAGATAGCTATGTTATTTCTCGCTTTTACATGCATATTTGCATTAGTAGCATGTAAAGGGACAGACGAAAAAAAGGAAACAAACCCAACCTCTGAAAATAGTAAAAACGAACAAAATAATTCTTCTGAAGAAAAGAAAGAGCCTGAAGCAAAATCAAATAATGAAGGATCAGCAAAACCAAAGACAGATTCAAGCACGAAAGATACAGTAATAAATCAAAAATCAATTAACCACATTAAAGATTTGTTTGAACTAGCGAAAGAAGGAAAAGTACCTAATGTTCCGTTCGCAGCTCATACAGGAGATATTGAAGAAATAGAAAAAGCGTGGGGGAAAGCAGATAAAACGGAACAAGCAGGTAACGGAATGTACGCTACTTTTACAAATGAAAATGTTTCCTTCGGTTTTAATAAAGGATCACAAGTTTTTGATGTACGCTCCTATCATGCAGAGCTAAAATCAATTACATTACAAGAAATAGAGAAAGCATTAGGAAAACCAGCTTCAGTTAAAGTAAATGGGGAAGATAAAATATACGTATATAAAGTAAACAATCAGTTTGAGTTGAAATTCATTATTCCAAAATCAACTGGTAACGTAAATCATATTTCGGTATTTTCACCAGAAGATAGTATTAATAAAATGGCAGGGTAATAAAAAAGGATGTCACAATAGTCTCGAGACTTTTGTGACATCCTTCTTTTTATAAAGAAAGCATCCTATAAAATATGAGGGGTATGCTCTGAAATGTCTTTTTTTATTTTATTACGCTCTAAATTGTGAACAAAAAGAGCTTGAATAATGCCCCCAATTATTAAGAAACAAGCACAAATATAAAATAGCATACTGCCGTTTAGTTTGCTTAATAAAACCGCACCAATAACAGGACCGCACGTTCGAGATACATCCCAATGTAAGCCGTAAATTGAAAAATACAATCCACGTTTATCTGAAGGAGCGATTTCTGAAACGAATCGAAGTAAATGATTTAAAGCAATACTTCCACCGATGACTAAAAAGAGTAATGTGAAAAATAGTGACGCGATTGTTGCTGAAAGCCCGTAGCCAAGTGCAGCTACTGTATAGCAGGCATAAGAAATAATGATGATTTTAGCCATGGAAAATCGCTCAGACCATTTCACGAGGAAAACTTGCAGAAAGATTTCCATAATAGCTTTGCATGTTGAAATAAAAACGAGTATGAGTTCGAAATCCGGAAAAGTATGTTTCACGAAGATAAGATAATTCGTCTCAGTTTGTGCATAAAAAAAGCTAATAGGAAGTGTAGAAACCATAAGTCCAAATACGGCGTAATGTTTGCGTACAAAATGTTTTTGAGATGATCCTTCAAGCTTTTGCGTTGGTGTTGTCATTGCCGGAGCGGTTTCTGGAAGCTGCGTCCAAACAACGAGTGCATATACTATAAGTGCAATGCTTTGCACCGTAAATACATATTCAGGATGAGTCTTATAAAAAATAGTACCAATTAAAGGGCCGATTAGGGTACCTATTGCTCCCATCGTTTGCAGAAGAGAGAAGATTTCTGCTTGCTGCCCATGATTTGTTAAATCAGCTATTTGTGCACGTTGAGCAGGAATATATAAGGAACGGCCAATCCCATTTATGACATATAACAAAGCAAATATAAAAACGGATTGAGCAAAGATGAAGCTACCGATTGCAACGCTTTGTAGCAATAAGCCGAGTAACATAATTTTCTTTCGTCCATATTTATCAGTGACTCTTCCAGCAATAAGTGTAAATATAATGTCCGAAAGCGGTTGTAACCCGAAAATAAGCATAGTCATCATAATATTGCCGTTTAGCATCTTATTAACGTAAATAATCATAATAATAGCTAACATTGACTCTGTTGTTCGAGTTAATAATTCACCGCACAGTCTAATGATAATTGGTTTATTGTAACGTAATAAAAGATGATTCAATATTATTTCCTCCTTTCTATATTGAAATGATAAGATGAAAGGAGAATTAGAAAAAGGGTAGAAAGAATAGGGAGTATTTTTCACCTTTTAGGGGGAATATGATGTTTATTTTAGATCAATACATTGAGCTATGGATTGCCTATGGGAAAGGGAAAAAAGAAGGAGAACAATTAGAAATAACAGTGCAAAATATATCCGAAACATTATTTTGTACAGAGCGTAATAGTAAATTAATTATAAAAAAATTAGATGAGTTAAATTGGATCGTTTGGTTTCCAGGTCGCGGGAGAGGGAATCGTTCTAAATTAATATTTCAAAAGCAACCGATGACATTGATTTTAGACAGAGGAAAAGAACTAACTAAAAAAGGGGATGTGAAAAGTGGAATCTCATTTGTGGAACGATACAGCTCACAATTTCCATCAGTAAAGAAAGAGTATGAAGCTTGGGTAGATTCAATATTTGGTCATAAAATAGAAAGGACACCTGAAGGAAGAAAAGATGTACTTCGGTTGCAAGTACAAATGAATCTAGACATCGCTTTAGATCCGGTCTACGCTGCGATGCGCTCAGAATGTCATATGGTTAAACATATTTTTGATACACTCGTATATGTGAATGAGGAAACAAATTGTATAGAGCCAAGACTTGCTTTTCACTGGCAATATAATGGCGCTGAAAAGGTTTGGACATTTTATTTAAGAAAAGGCGTTCATCTTCATAATAGAAAACGACTTACCGCACATGATGTTATACATTCATTGAATCGATTTATGAAAGCGGAAAACAACCCACACGCATGGATGTTGCAACATGTTGAAAATGTCCGTGCAGTGGATGAATTTGTTGTTGAAATTCAATTACATACGGAAAATAGGATGTTTTTACAAATGCTAAGTGCAGAACAGTGTTCTATCGTAAATGAAGATGAAGCAGGAAACTTTATTGGTACAGGACCTTTTATATTACGCGAGAAAAGTGCACAATTATTTGTATTAGAAGTGCATGATTTATATTATCGTGAAAGACCTTTTCTTGACCGAATTGAACTAATGAATGTAGAGAAAAATGTAAATACATATGACGTGTTAGTAAAGGCGCAATATAAAGATAAAGAAAAGCCTAATAAAGAGTTGTCTCGGCTTGAATCGAACGTGACATATGTAACGTGCAATCTTGTAAAAGAAGGACCAATGCAAGATGAGCTGTTTCGAACGGCGTTACATCAGATTATTCATGGCGATAAGATTGTCCAAGAACTCGGCGGAGAACGTGGAGAAGTGGCAAAGAAACTAATATTAGCAAATGAAAGAACAGTAGAGATTAAGGAAGAGATAGAATGTTTAGTGAGAAGGAGCATGTATCATGATGAAGTGCTACAACTCTACACATTTACAGGACAAGATCACGTAGAAGATGCACAATGGATACAGAAAGAGTGTGCGAAGTACGGGATTCGTATAGAAAATAATTTTCTTGAAGTTGAAGAGTTATTGGAAATCAGTACGATACAAAAGGCTGATATGATGCATGATAGTGCAACAATTAGCGAACGAATAGAAGATAGTCTGCTATATATGTTTCTTACAAAAAATAGTTTTATTCATGGGCAAAGCAGCATGGACTTTCATAAAAAGTTCTCCCCTTATTTTAAAGAAGCAGATTTAGAGAATAGAGTTACATTGTTACGCGATATTGAGGACACTTTGTTGCGTCACATTCATATTATTCCTTTATATCGTAACAAACAACAAGTAACTTCTCACGAAAAAGTACAAAATATAATGATTAATTCACAAGGGTGGATTGATTTTTATGAAATATGGTTTACATGTTAATAAATAAGGGTTTTTACGCATTTTACATAATGTGTGAGAGCCTTTTTTTCGTGTGTGAAACAGGTTTGTTTTACACATTGTTACGCTACTTACGATAAAAGTTCATTTACAACGTAACAGTGTTATGTTACATTGTTATCAGGAAGGAGTGTTATACAGTTGAGTACAGATTTAATTTCAAAAAAAGATTTATTAGAACTAACTGGTATTTCATACGGACAGTTATATAGGTGGAAAAGAAAAAATTTAATACCGGAAGATTGGTTTGTACGAAAGTCAACATTCACGGGTCAAGAGACATTTTTTCCGAAAGAAAAGATATTAGAGCGTATTGATAAAATCCAAACGATGAAAGAAGATTTATCACTTGATGAACTAGCAAATATGTTTTCACCGAGTGTGAGCGAAATTCTTTTAACTAAGGAAGACGTCTTACGTAAAGGGATTGCATCAGAGCCAGTTTTACAATTCTTCATAGAACAAACGAATAAAACAACAGAGTTTCAATTTGTAGATATTCTTTATGTGTATATGTTAGAAGAGTTACTACAATCGGGAGAGATTAGTTTAGAAGAAGGAAAAATGGTCTTGCAAGTTTTACGTGAAAATTATGAAGCGATTAAGCATAAAACTTGTGACTTAATCATCGTCCGAAAGTTAGGGATTTCTACATGTTTCTTAGTTTCAAACGTGGACGATTTAATTTTTGAAAAAGGTACCAAAATTGTTTTACGCGAAGCGATTATGAAATATACCGAAGCATTAAAAACGAAACTGTTGTAGTGGAGGAGAAAGTATGCGTACAGATAATTTGATTATAAATGGTTACGGTTCATCGAATGGCGGCGAGTTTCATAAAGTGCAATTAAATGGAAAAGGGACTGTTAATGGAAATATTGAATGTGACCAATTTGAATGTAACGGATATGGTGCTGTTACTGGAAATTTGAAAAGTAGCAATGCAAGAATTAGTGGATCAGGTAAAGTTGATGGTACAGTTATTGCGGAAACGATGCGAATTGATGGGAAAGCAACAATTACGCAAGATGTGAAGGCGAACAGTTTAAAAATTGCAGGAAAAGGTACAGTAGGTGGAAATGTAACTGGAGAAGAATTTAAAATCAACGGTCAAGCGACGATTGATGGGAATTGTGAAGTGGATACTTTTTCTTCAGAAGGACAATTTACAATTGGTGGATTATTAAGCGCCGATGAAATAAATATTAATATTCACGGTACATGTCGAGCAAAAGAAATTGGTGGTCAAACGATTAAAGTAAAACATAGACTAAGTACTTTTAGTAGACTGTTTAAATCAGTATTTGGTATGCAATTAGAGGCTGAACTATTAGAAGGCGACAATATTGATATTGATTATGCTCACATAAGAACGGTAAGAGGAAACAATGTGACAGTAGGAGCGAACTGTGAGATTGAACTGATTGAATATACGGGTGTTCTTACTGTTGATAAAAGCGCAAATGTAAAAGAAATGAAGCAGGTTTAATGGGAGGGAGAAAGTAATATGGAACATCAACATAGTCTTACTGTTAATGGTTCTGGTAGTTCAGCAGGCGGGGATTATAACAAAGTGAAGATACGCGGCGAAGGAACGATTTCTAATGATATGAGTTGTAATGAATTTAAAACGTACGGCACGAGTGATGTACAAGGTAATATGAAAGTGAAAAATTATGTCGTGTATGGAGATAGTGAAGTACAAGGAAATGTAACTGCTGAATATGTAAAAGTATACGGAAATACACAAATGAATAGTGATGCTCATATTGAAAAAACGAAAGTAAGAGGTATGATAGAAGTTAAAGGGAAGTTAACTGGTGATTTCGTAGATGTGAAAGGCGCTTTAAATGTAAAAGGAGATATTGAAGTTGAAGAACTATCACTAACTGGTGGCCTTGAAAGTGATGGATTACTTAATGCTGAAAATATTGAAATTTCACTTCGTTATGAAGGTAGCAAAGTGAGAGAAATCGGCGGTAAAAAGATTGCCGTTCGTAAAAAAGCGAGATTTATTCCATTTACAAGTCATGCTGGAAGCCTCCAAACGTCTATAATTGAAGGAGATGAAATTTATTTAGAGCATACGATTGCTGAAGTGGTAAGAGGAAACAACGTTACCATTGGTCCAGGATGTGAAATTAGTGTTGTAGAATATCATACTAGTTTTAACCAAAAAGGTAATGCAGTCGTAAAAGAACATAAACAAATATAAGTAGTACGAGGGAGAGCAAGGTTATGGTTGAGAAGAATAATAAGCTCGGCTTTGTTGTGGCAGGCTTATTGCTAGGTATTTTAATGGCATCAATGGACAATACCATTGTCGTAACAGCGATGGGAACGATTGTTGGTGACTTAGGAGGCCTTGAAAACTTTGTATGGGTCGTTTCTGCCTATATGGTCGCAGAAATGGCAGGTATGCCGATATTCGGAAAACTATCAGATATGTATGGTAGAAAGAGATTCTTTATTTTCGGTTTAATCGTCTTTATGATTGGTTCGGCACTTTGTGGTACTGCTGAAAATATTACACAGTTAGGTATTTATCGTGCCATTCAAGGTATTGGCGGCGGGGCATTAGTGCCGATCGCGTTTACTATCGTTTTTGATATTTTCCCTCCTGAAAAGCGCGGGAAAATGGGTGGATTATTCGGAGCAGTATTTGGTTTATCAAGTATTTTTGGTCCGCTGCTTGGTGCGTATATTACAGATTACATAAGCTGGCACTGGGTATTTTACATTAACTTACCGCTTGGCGTTTTAGCACTTATTTTTATTACATTCTTTTATAAAGAATCACGAGTTCATAGAAAGCAAAAAATTGATTGGTTTGGCGCAATTACTTTAGTTGGTGCAGTAGTTTCGCTAATGTTTGCTTTAGAACTAGGTGGACAAAAGTATGATTGGGATTCTAACTTTATATTAAGTTTATTTGGCGGATTCGCTATTTTAATTATTGCATTTATTTTTATTGAACGTAAAGTAGAAGAGCCGATCATTTCATTTGAAATGTTTAAACAACGTTTATTCGGAATGAGTACCATTATTGCATTATGTTACGGTGCTGCGTTCATGTCAGCAACTGTATACATACCGTTATTCATTCAAGGTGTATACGGTGGTAGCGCAACAAACTCAGGATTATTACTTTTACCGATGATGTTAGGATCAGTCGTAACAGCGCAGTTAGGTGGATTTTTAACGACGAAGCTTAGCTACCGAAACATTATGATTATTTCTGCTGTTATTATGCTAATTGGACTATTCTTATTAAGCACATTAACGCCAGAAACAAGTCGAATATTATTAACGTTTTATATGATTATCATTGGATTTGGAGTAGGTTTCTCATTCTCTGTACTAAGTATGGCAGCTATTCACAACTTCGGTATGGAACAGCGTGGATCTGCAACTTCAACGAGTAATTTCATTCGTTCATTAGGAATGACACTAGGTATTACAATCTTCGGAATGATTCAAAGAACAGGTTTCCAAGATCAATTAGAAGAAGCTTTTAAAGGTATGAGCGGAGGAATGAATACAAACGCTTTAGGAGATTCAAGAGCGATTCTATCAGAATCGGCAAGATCTCAAATCCCGCCGCAAATATTAGATAAAATTATTGACGCTCTTTCTAGCTCCATTGTTCAAACATTTATGTGGGCATTAGTACCAGCAGGTCTAGCATTCATATTTATTTTCTTTATGGGAAATGAGCGTATGGTAATTAAGAAAAAACAAACGAATAAAAAGAGTGAAACATCAAAAGCGTAATGAAAAAGCTCCTTTCCAATTGGAAAGGAGAAGCGTTAACGATAACTTCCATAGAATCAATTAAGATATCTTCTTCAATGTATGATTCAGGCAATGCCATATCTTCTGTTTCTAATACACATGCATATAGATTTTGTAAGTTTTCAGCAGTTGGGTTTTGTTCCTCAACATCAATGATGTTCTTTACTGCATCCATATTTTCTTCTTTTGCTTGGTATACTTTAATTTTAGCCATTGTTTTATTCTCCTTTATAACGTAATCGTAGAGGCTACACCCTATTATAACGTTTTTTTCATGAAAGATGAAATTGTTATATGTTTTTATAGGGAATTTTATGTGCTATTACTCATTATTGGCGTAATTTCATTATTAATGTGATAAGTAAGTACCTATATTCCTGAGTTAAAGTTATATTGTCCAAGCTTTTTTATACTCCGTTCATATTATATGTATTAGATAAAACATATAGGGAAGGGATGGAGTGTAAGTGGGTTGTGAGCCGAAACGAAATTATCAATGCTGCCAAAATAGTATTTGTGAATTTTTGCGAAGTCTAGAGCCTTTTACAAAAGTTGAGAGTATTGTAATCGCCGGAAACGAAATTGTTGTATCTTATTTTCTTTCATTTAATAAGAGAAATGGTATCGTATCCTTCGTACAAGAGGACAATGAGGTTATTTTTGTAGATTGTTCTAGGATTGATGCAATTCGAATAGGAAAAGTTTGTAGTTGTAAAACGAAAGTTAAATTTATTGAAGAGGATTTTAGTTTACTTGGAAATGTTTGTCCGCAATGTTTAACAGAGGGTAGTACACTCTTTTTTGACTTTCACAATCCAGAATTGAATTTATCACTACAAGCAAAAACAATTGATGCACCTAGTTGTACTGAATTTATAGATGAAATGGGGAATGTCGTAAAGCAAATTACTATAGTAGGTGAAGCGATTGTTTCTAAAGATTTTGTTCAAGTGCCGGAACTATTAAATTTCCGATTAGTTTTATCTGATACGGCTACGAATCCTTTAAAGTTTGGAATACTGTTCATTAATTTCCCTGATCTTACGTTTATTATTCTTTTCGTATCGAGTGGATACCTCAACATTTCGAATTGTTTGAAAATTGAGAGTGGAACTGGTAATGCTGAAATAGAAGATATGAAAAAGATGGTGACGAATGACAATAATACGTACAAGTCAGTTGTTAAATTGACTAAAGTATATAAAAATGGAGGAACAGAATCATATATTTATAAGAA
>NZ_QOZX01000130.1:0-5239 GCF_008368895.1 Bacillus sp. BB081 | reverse complement strand
TTCAATATGATATATATTCCCATTTACATTTATTGATTTCATACAGCATCACTCCCTTTTCAAGAATATTCATAAGAAATTAAATAGTCTCTGTCAATCATACCAAAAATAAGGGATTTACTTTTAGAATTTATAAAAAATATATAGGATTAAATTAAAATCTTTATATTATTTTTCATATTACTTCATTATCTCTGTACAATTGTGTAATGTGTCACAGAAGTAGACATATTGCAATGAGTTGCAGTGAAGGGGAATATCCTTTGAGAATATAAAATAAGAAGATCAATCTAGAAAGACTATCTAGTTCGATCTTCTTTTATTGAATTTATAATTAATGCATTTTTACCCTTAAAATAATATAATCGACGGGTGGATTATTATTTACATCCTCAAAACTGGGTCTAATTTTAAAGTCAAATTCATTTGTTATATTTTTTAATGAATAAAGGTTTGTTCCATCTACACTTGTACGGGGGAGCAATGTATCCGAAAACGTAAAACGCATGAAGAATATGTTGCGGAACTATTAGAAAAATGCGGGTACGATATGCCGCAGAGGTTTTAGAAGTTCATGGCGATAATATCGAAGTTATAGGAACATACAAAGGCGCTAGAAATACCACAGAACACAAATGTAACTCATGTAAAAATATATGGGAGGCAGCACCAACAAATATTTTAAAAGGAAAGGGAGAGAAACATTATGTCAAAGTTATTACGTGAATTATCTAAACCGGATAGTGAGGCCCTGCGTTCCGAAGCACTAGAACAGTTGAAAGTTACTTCAGGTAAAATTGTTGCTTGTGATCCTCTTATTTTTAATGAAAATCACTTCGAACAAACAATTCAGCCAGGTACATATCCAATTGTTGCTTGGTGGCATAAGGAAGATGGAGTCATTGCTGGTGCTGAATTGAAATTGTCGAAGTCAAAAGCGGTAGGATGGAAGATGGCAACAAAACCAGGACAAAATGTAAGTGAACTGGAAGACGGATATATTTTTGGTTACCCAGTTGATACAGGCTTAGGGTGCTTTGCAGATGTTGAAGCAATTGGTAAGTTAGAAGAAATAGAAGACAGGTTACAACAAGAACTAGGAGAAGAATTTACTAGTTTGTATGATGATCTTATAGATGACATACTAACAGAACATGATGAAGATTGGGGAAATTGCGTGGTGTGTGAGGAAACAGGAAGTAATATCATTATATTCCATTCAGGTTATGGAGATGGATTTTACCCTTCCTATTGGGGAATCGATGAAGCAGGAAAAATCGTTTCACTTGTTACTGATTTTCGAGTGCTACATGAGGAAAATTGAGGACAACATCAATAATGATATAAGAATCAATATTTTTTCTTTTACAGCGTCAAATATTCCTCGTCTAATATTTGTAAATAACCCGTGGGATAATCTCCTTATGTACTACTGGTTCTGATAAATAGGGTTATATTCTTAAGTGAATATAACCCTTCATTAATTCTAGTTGTTTATTAACAGGTTTTTATTTAAATAATTTATTAACTCTATACATAATGGTTGATTTTAGGGTTACTAGTGCACTGTTTTATCGCGATACAAATGAACTTCAAATACCCTTTGCTCCAAAATTACTTTTTCTATGATTTCCTGGCGATTATATTCTACCTGCACCGTTTCACAGTTTCCCCAATGAGTAGGAGCGAATTTTTCGTTTGACTCAAATACATCTAGAAAACGATTTAATATCTCTTCTTCTTTAAATGCTACTGTAGGATACATTGCGATTGTAAAATTATTCGGTTTCATTTTAATCCCCACTTTATTAGGAACGAGGTTATGTAACTATTTTCATTTATCACTGCCAGATAAATTTGAATCCTTTCCCACTATTAATCATGTAGCTTATTTAAAAACTCCGTAAAATTATTAGCAATATAGAATACATTTTCTCTCGCTACTTCCTCTACTTCTTCAGCCGTAATCCCTTCACTTTCCATCAATGCTTCCTTTTCCCATGCCCCCTCATGTTCCCAAAAGACGACAATTGGATCTTCTTCATGATTTTTATAATCAAAGCAAATTAAATTTCCTGATGGATCAAATGCGAATGGCACCAATTCACTCGGTAATGTGTCATTATAGTCATAGAATACCTCAATAATATTTTCATCATCATCCATATCATAAGTTAGTAATGTACCAAAAACTTTTCTCTTCCCCTCAACTTCAAATACTTCTGGGCTAACATGTGCTCCGTTATTCTTCATTACACATTCTATATAATCTAAAGGAAAATGAATGCCCAACTCCTTTTCCACATTCTTTACATTTTCTCGCAATAAAGGCTTATCTGGTGATCTCCATTCTAATTTACTCATCTCCTACCACCCCACTGAATCTCCTCAAGTCTTTTTTCTCATTTATATTTGTTTGTTCGCACCATAAACATACTTCTATATTTCGATACCTCTTCACATTTCCTATATATCTTTCTACAACTATCTCTCAATCGAATGATAATTCGTTATTTTATTAATCTTCAATATTTTTAATATAGTGCTTCTTACTTGTTTAAACCGCTACTGAATTTTTTCGCATATAATATATCGAATTCAGTTGGTTCTATTTTTTGTTCTACAATATTCCCTTGTTCATCATACTTTTTAAAAGTCATTTCACGTCCCGCAATACATTCAGACTCATGCTTCTTCATTCCGTTTTGAAAAAATTCAACATGGTAGCCTTCAACCGTGCTTCTATTCATATTGCTGATTCTTTTTATATTTCCATCCATATACAACTCCACATACTCTCCTTGTTTAACACCATTTTCTACATAGAAATAACATTCTATATTTCCATTCTCATAAACATCATAAGCTAAGCCAGTAAACAATTTTTCTTTACCATCATCCGCACACTCTACTATTCCTACCCCATAAGGTCCCCCATATTCTAAACACTCTTCAAACTCAAGGCCATTCTGTATTATGTACTCCTTCGTTAACACATCAATTAACATTTTCAATCCTCCTTTACAATATTAGCTAATGGATAAGCTGTTATGTAAAAGTAAGTTTTTATCGTAATATACTTCTATTTTTATTATGTAATTTCTATATACAATGAGAGATATTTTCTAATATTCGTTTATAACGTATGCTATCCATCATAGGCCTTTAAATGTTCAAAATTCATTTACTTCTCACCATATTTCATATTTGCTTTTTCATACTTCCTTCAAACTTGGCTCCTTCTATCTTTGCTCCCTTCCAAACTGTACCGTCAAGTTTAGCACCAGTGAAATTCGCATCCGTAAAATCCCCATTTAAAAGGATCGCTCCTGTTAAATTTACATTTCCCAAATATGCTTTTTCAAAATTTCCTACTCTAGCCTTTCCCCTTAATTCACTCTCACCTTCAACGAACTCATATATTTCTATACAATTTGTATTATCTATTCATTCATATAACTTATCACTAGACATACTTTTCTGTTCAATTCAAACCTCACATTTACATAGTGCATCTCTTTCAGTAAATTAAAGTAATAGAAACTATCTTTAGTTTTTCCTCTTCTCTTATTTTTTCCCACAACTGTTTGCTAAGTGAACATGTTCATTAAAAATGTTGTTGTTAATTTGTTTTTCATATTTTTTTAATTCTTCATTGATTTTACTGCCAGTTTTACTTTCAAAACTTTTCTCTAATTCTGCTGCTATATCTCTTAGACTTGTTTGTAATTCATGAAATGCCCCTATGTTTTTTTGAAGAGCATATGTATCTTCTTTTATAATGTCTATTGATTTAAACCCTACTTCTGTTTTTAACATCATACGCTGCATTTCTCTTTCAATCTGTTTTTTAGCAGCTTGTAACTCCTCAACTACCTGATCCGCTAAATCTCCTGTAACACTTTCGATTTGCTTTTCTATCTTTTTAATTTCCCCCATAAAATCCATTATATAATTCTCTCCTTATCTAAACTGAAAGTTCCCCGCTAATTGATTATCTTTATCCCTAAGTGAATTTGCTGCATCACTAATTTCGTCCCCAAATCTACTTAAACTTTTTTGTTCTTTTCTTAAAAGATGAATTAATTCTTCTGCCATGTGTACATCGTGAAAATAGTCATTTCCACCTTCTTTCGTTTTAGCAATTCGTGAGATGGCTTCATCTATTTCGTATGCTTCTAATAGATGATATTTCCCACCTGGCCCTGTTTCATATTTTAATTGACTTTTCAACTTTTGAACCGCTTCAGCTTCTCTTCTTTGAAACTCTTCTATATTTTTTGCTATATCTGATAATCGATTGCTGAGTGTTTGAATTTTTTTTGCTTGTTTTATAATATCTTCAGGTTCTAATTTTAATATGGGGCTTCCATTTGAATGAAAGGATCCCATAAATGTATCTCTGCCGTGTCCGTCCATAGTTAAACGTGTAAAAAGTCCTTGTTTTGTATCGTTCTGTCTCACTGTGTATTGCTTACCAATTAGAGATGCACCGAATTGAGTGTGGTTACCAATCGGGTCATTTTCATGTGTATAATCAGTTGCTTTATTTTCCATTTTTCCTTCATTTACTCGTTTTTTTGCTTCAGGACTTAGTACACCATAGGGATTCGGTGCAGCCCATGTAGTTGCATAACAATCTAATTCTGCAGCGATAAGGTCCGCTTCTGCACCACCTTTACTATGTCCAGTAGTATGAAGAGAAGAAGGGTTATATTTTGCTACGATGTCATTTTTTGCCCATTTTAATCCAGTATCAAATGATGTTTCAGAATCAGGTTTTATAGTTTGACTGTTACTTGGAGTAATTACTTTAGAATGTGTTTTAATTCCAAACGTAATCTGATCGATATCTGTTTCGAAATCTGCTAATTGCGTAGGCTCTGTTCCACGAAATGCTAGGATTATATCATCATAATGTGTTGCATTTTCATCATATTTGTCTGCTGGTACTACTGCGATAGCTTCTAATCCATTTTTTACTTTTTGACAATCTGCATCAATTGATTCTATAACTACCCATTTCTTACCATCGACCCCTTTTATTTCCGCTCCTTTGTGTAAAGAATCATCGTCATAAACGTTACTTGATAACTCGAAATAATCTTCATCTGTCGCAATTGGATTTTTTTTGAATTCACTCATATGTTTCAACTCGTTTCATGGTATATTTTAACTATATTCAAATACAAGGGGATTTTAAATGAAAAAGAAATTGTTAATTATTTTATCCATTATT
>NZ_QOZX01000013.1:0-6702 GCF_008368895.1 Bacillus sp. BB081 | reverse complement strand
TGAGTAGCATAAAAACATCTAAATTATTGCCTTTAGCGCCATCTTTTGTTGACAATATATTTACCAACTAATAAAAGAACCTATCAAGGGTTCTTTTTTATTATAATTATTCAAATTTCAATTTTATCTTGATACTTAGATTGCCACACAAATTACATCTACTTTTTGCTCTCAATTATTGAATTAATAATATAGCACATCGAATTTATTAATCCTTATCTCCAATTCGTTTAAATTAGTGAATAAAATTCAATCATATAAAAATAATAACTACAACTAATCGTTATAAATTAAAGAGGTGTCAATTTTGTCCTTAATTGAAGAGACCTTAGAAACTAAGACAGATAAAAACATTGAAAAGATCCAAACAAGTAACTTAAAACAACTTAAAAATACACTAGATAATATTTTTGATATTAGTGCAGATTTGATTGAACATTCTTTGCAATTAAAAACAAACACGAATATTTTACTATATTATTTTGAAGGCCTTACAGATGGTGTTGCATTAAAAGGAAATGTTGTTACACCATTATTACAAGAAGTGAATGAAGACAGTCAAATATTTAATTCTAATATTATTGCTACTCATACCAAAATAGTATATACGTGGAATGAAATTAAAGAAGGATTACTTGAGGGACAATGTGTACTGTTTATGGAAGGAGAAAAGAGGTCCCTTCTAATAAATACAAAAGGCTGGGCAGAAAGAGCGATTCAAGAACCCATTTCAGAAGTTACTATTAAAGGCTCACATGATGGGTTTATTGAGAATGCCACAAAAAACATAGGCTTAATTCGTCGATATATTCCTTCTACTGAATTGAAAATTAAAAAAATGACAATTGGCGAACGCGCTACTTCTTTAGTCTATTTAATTTACTTAGGGGATGTAGCAAACGCAGATGTAGTCCAAGAAATAGAAACTAGAATCTGTAAAATTAAACCAGATGCGGTATTGAGTATTGGGGAACTATCTAATTATACAAAAGATCAAAATTGGACTCCTTTTCCACAGGCTTATTTAAGCGAACGCCCAGACGCCATTGCAAATCATATACTTGATGGAAAAGTAGCAGTGTTAATGGATAGATCCCCTGGTGCAATGGTTGTTCCAATGAATTTAATTGGATTTTTTCAAACTCCAGATGACTATAATATTCATTGGCTCATTGCATCATTTTTTCGTTTATTACGATTTGCAGGATTTATTATTGCTATTTTTTTACCCGCATTTTATATTGCTATAGTCTCTTTTCACTTTGAAATCATTCCTATAGATTTATACACTTCTATTGCAACATCTAGAGTCAAAGTCCCTTTCTCTCCCTTATTGGAAGCTTTTATAATGGAAATTACACTAGAAATGCTACGTGAAGCTGGTATTCGTTTACCACAACCCATTGGACAAACCATAGGAATTGTTGGAGGGATTGTAATTGGACAGGCAGCTGTTCAAGCTGGTCTTGTAAGTAACGTTATGGTTATTATCGTATCTATTACAGCCATTGCATCATTTATTGTTTCTAATTATGATTTATCAAGTTCTATACGCCTTATTCGTTTCCCAATGATGTTATTGGCATACTTTTATGGGATTGTAGGTATTGTTAGTGGATTAATGCTCTTATTTGCTCATTTTGTTTCACTAACTTCCTATGGTTCACCATACGGATTGCCAATCGCACCATTTCGGCTCCAAGAGTTAAAAGATTCTTTTGTAAGATTTCCTATTTCTATGATTACCACCCGCTCGAGTACAGGACAGCCGAAACAAAAAAAGAAAAAAGAAGGTGGTTCGCATGGGGAATCTTAAATTTCAAAACATAACTTTATTCGAATTTATTGTTTTCATTCATTCACTGCAACTAGCCTCAGGTATGTTAATTATGCCAAGCCCACTTGCTACTACCGCTGGCACAGATGGCTGGATTTCTATCATTCTGGGTTGGATAATTACTTCTATAATTGGCGTATTTATTATATTAATGTTACAAAAAAACCCTAACAAAAATTTCTCACAGATTTTAAAAACATACTTTGGGAAATGGATAGGGACAATTCTTTTTCTTTTATATGCCTTTTATTTATTTTTTGCTGGCTTTAATACTTTATTAAAGGCAACTGATATTGTAAAAGTGTGGATATTCCCTTCCACTCCTGCTTATCAAATCACCATATTATTACTATTACCTTTTATTATTTTAGCTCTGAGTGGGTTAAGGGCTCTTACTAGTTATTCTATGCTTGTTTTCTTCTTCACTACTTGGATGCCACTATTTCTTCTTTTTTCACTAAAGACTAACTACACCCCTTTACACCTACTACCTATTTTTAAAGATGGATTATACCCTATTGTAAAGGCAACAAAAGAAACCATTACTCCTTATGCTGGCTTAGAAATTGCATATTATATATACCCGTTCTTACAAAAAAAACAAAAAGCCATAAAAGGACTACTAATAGCGAATACTGGAACCATGTTTTTCTATCTATATGTGACTATTCTTTCTTATATATACTTTAGTCCAGAGGGGATAAAAGACGTAATCTGGCCAGTATTTCATCTATTAAAAGGGGTTCGTTTTTCTTTCATGGAACGATTAGAAATTATATATATCGCTTACTATTTAATTGTATTTTCCACTACGATATATCCGTATTTATTTTTCAGTTTTGAATCTGTGACCATTTCACTTCAAAAAAACACCCGCAATTGGGCGCTGATTGCTTTTATATTATTTATTGTTGGCTTATTTATTTTCCTAAATCCCGATGTGGATCAATATTTATTTATATATTCTCTTATGGATATCTTAAATGTCATTTTCTTTATTCTATTACCAATCTTATTTTTCGCTTACATTATTCTTTTTACTTGGGTTACTAGGAGGAGACAACATTGATTCGAAAGTGGATATGGATTGTAATTTGTTGTGTATATTTAATTGGTTGTAGTCAGAGAATTCCTCTTGAGAAGGTTTCATTAATCCTGTTAATTGGCCTGGATAAGGCCCCTAATGGAGACATAAAAGTTGGCACAAGCATACCACTCTTTCATCATAAACAGCAAAAAAGTACTATAGAACATTGGACACATGCATCAACTGTATATACTGGATTCAGTAAGATAGATACGAAATTAACGGGCTATATGACAGCCTCCAAAGCTGAAATCATTTTAATCGGGAAAAAATTGGCAAAAGAAGAGAATTGGTTGCAGGAGCTTGATTCATCATACCGTGATCCTTACGCTACCATTAATACTAAAGTAATACTTGTAGATGGACCTACAGAAGAAATTTTTAAAATTCATAAGCCTAGTAAACCATCACTTTCATCTTATATAAATGGTGTAATCGAATCCTCAATTCAAAATAACCAATCCGTCTCTTCTACAATTCAACAATTAATGAGAGAACAAAATGAAGAAGGAATGACGCAAACTGTTCCAATTATCAAAAAAACAAAGAATGAAATCGACACAGTAGGAATTGCATTTTTAAATCGAAAAGGGAAATATTTAACTCATATCCCTAAAAAAGATGTTAAATTTTTCAATCTTATAAATAAGCCAAAAAGTAACGGCCGAATGATACTACACCTTGCGCTTCCTCCTAAAAAGTCCAACAAAAAAACAAACACTTCTATCTTCGTACAGAACGCGACAAGGAAAGTAGATGTTGATTTTCAAAACGGAAAGTTTATATTTAATTTCAATATATATGCTAATGTAGCTTTAATAGAAAAAACCAATGCGAATTTAATTAATGGGCATTATGATAATAAAAAAAATATAAATAATTTAGAAAGCGCTATTCAAAAAGAAATTAATAGTAAATTACAAAATATGTTGCATGACATACAGCAGAATAAAATTGATCCAATCGGACTATCTTTATATGCTAGAGCTTTTCAATATAAAGAGTGGAAAAAACGAAAAGGAGATTGGCTGCAAGCGTTAGCAGAGGCTAAAATAAATGTAAAGACACACGTTAAAATAAAAGATACTGGGACCATTAGAAATTAGTCTAGGATTTAATAGCATTTCTCAAAGGAATCACATATTGTTCTAGTGATTCCTTTTTCTGAGAGAATAATGCCTTGCTTTAACGAAAATACAGTATATGCAATTATTCATTTATTTATTCTAGTTATGAAAAAATCTATTCCTGTCAAAAAAGATTAGTTCAAAGAAAAACTTTCTATGAATCTATACTTATATCTTAAATCCACCAATTAACTCTTGAAGTTCTTCTGCCATCTGTGCTAAGTGTATCGCTGAAGAATTTATCTCTTCCATGGAAGCATGTTGTTCCTCAGATGAACCTGCTATCGTTTGCATGCTTGAAGAATTTTCTTTCACAGCCATAGATATTTGATCAATTGATGTATCGACTTTCATTGCATCAGTTGTCATTTTATTTGATAGTTCCACCATACCATGCACTTTTGACACAATATCATTTGCGGATTTTGAAATCTCATAAAAACTTTGTTTTGTATCATTCGCAACCTGAATTCCCGACTGTACTTCTACACCTACTTCATTCATGGCTTTTACAGTCTCATGTACATCTGATTGTATTTCCTTAATTAAACTTCCAATTTCCATTGAAGACTCGGATGATTGCTCTGCTAACTTCCTAACTTCATCAGCAACAATTGCAAAGCCTCTTCCCTGTTCTCCTGCTCTAGCTGCTTCAATTGCTGCATTCAATGCTAATAAATTTGTTTGTTCCGCAATATTTTGAATCGCTTCTAATATACTTCCAATTTGTTGCGATTTCTTATCTAGTAATTTTATTACATTATCAGATTGAGAAACAGAGTGATGTATAGACTGCATTTGTGTTACAGTTTGTTCTACTAATTGTTCACCCTCATTGGCTTTTTGTTTTGTGTATATGGATGAATCCGATACTTCAGAAGCATTATCAGCTATGTATTGAATATTTCGTGTTACCTCACCAATTAATTTAGCTCCAGATTCAACTTCATTATTTTGAACCTCTGCACTGTTCGAGATTTCTTCCATTTCTTTTGTAATTTGTTCTGTCGCAACACTTGCTTGCTCTACGCTAGCAGTTAGTTCCTCAGAAGAAGCAGCTACATGTCCTGCAGATGTATTAATTTGAGTAATAATATTACGTAACGACTCTGCCATTGTATTAAAACTACCACCTAATTGACCAAGTTCATCCTTTGAACGAATATCTATTTTCTCAGTTAAATCTCCCTGACTAATTCTTTGAGCTGAAATTACTAATTGTCTTAGTGGAGTAATAATTGATCTAAGTATGAAGAAAATTAAAATTCCACCTAACAATAATGAAGCCCCTATTATAGTGAGCGTTTTATAAAAAATAGGATTGGTAGCTTCTTCAATTTCTTTCGTAGGCATTACACCAGCTATTTTCCATCCTGTTTTTTTGTTTGTCTTAAAGCTTATGTTTCGATCTTCACCATTAAGGCTATAAGTAATTACTGCATCTTCTTTCTTGTACAGTTCATCCGCTAAAGTTTTCTCTAATTTCTCACCAGGCTTCAGTGATGGATGAACAACTATAGTTTTATCTTGACTGACTATAGATACAAAGCCTTGCTTTCCAATTTTTATCATTTTGGATGTTTTTACGATATCATTAATATTCAAATCTACGCCAATGACACCACTTTTATCTGCATTTTGCTTTGCAATTGCAATTACCATATTTCCTGTAGCCTTTGATTTATATGGAGATGAAACAATAATCCCTCCATTTGCTTTTACTGCATCCTTATACCAACTACTTTCTAACGGATTAAACCCTTCTGGTATTTTTCCAACAGGTGCATGAATAAATTGATTGTTACCGGATGCCGTATAAATCGTTTCTATCTCTGGATGTAACTGTATATATTGATCAAATTTACTCTGTACATTTTGTAATTGTTCAGGATTATAATCGCCTTGTGTGAGTACCTTTGCAAAATGAGTTACATCTGTATGTTTATTTTCTAATTCATCATCTACAATCTTATCTAAAATACTTACATTATCTTTTGCTGATTGTAGGATTGTTTCATTAAGATCTGTTTTTGCCTTATTATAGGATGATACTCCTACGATAAGACTAGGTATAATTAATATTCCGATAAATGCCATAGACAACTTCGTTTTAAGCTTTATTTGTCCCATTCTTTCTTTTATATTAAACACTAGATACTTCTCCTTTTCATTCATACTACTTATATAGTTTATTTACATTTTTTCTCCTTTATTTTTTCCACATTCACTTATGGCACCATTAGAAATGAAATCATTTTCATATTCATTTACCTTTATTTTCATATGTAGCGATTTGAATTCCACAAGCTGAGTTTTATATATCCTCCTTTCGAATATGTTTTTTAGATTAAGCAATTATTAGACTACGAATTATTCCAAATAAACTGGATGAAACATATACTTCATTTTTAAAAAATTATTGGCTTTGTTTGGATAAAATTTTAATTTAGCGCTATACAAATCATGTGAAATCCTTACCACAATAAATGCACTATGCATAACTAAGTGAATTTATTCTTTTAATAATTATATTTAACTGCCTTTTAACTATTCTAACTGCATCACTTCATTCATTTATCTATTTACTACAGCCACTTTTGTTGTATTGAATCACTAAACCATAAATTCTAAATAGAAGAATAAAATAAATT
>NZ_QOZX01000129.1:0-1263 GCF_008368895.1 Bacillus sp. BB081 | reverse complement strand
AATAATTTTTTTGCTTCTTCCACTCGTTCCCTTTGAATATATTCGCTTAAAGTAATTCCCATTTCTTTTTTAAATAGTTTGGACAGATAAGTAGGGGTAATTTCCAAATGATTAGCAAGTTCATTGAGAGTTATTCCATCGTAAACATTTTTATTAATATGTTTCATACATGTAGTAACCGCGTATGAATACTTTTGTGCATTAAATTCTTTCACACGATCTGCAAAGGTACGTAAAGCGTCTCCTGACAATCGCTTTGCAGATTCTACGTTATCTAATTGTTCCAGAGTTTGTATATATAAAATACTATGAGCAAAAGCAATATCTGGTGGCAGGTTTCCTTCTATCGCATATCGAGTAGCTAAGGTAATCGCAATAATTCCAAGGTTTTTTTGGTTCCTGAGCGGGTCCTCTATTAACACCAGTTCAACATCCTCTTGTGAAACTGCATACATATACTGTATTAACTTTTTTTTATTTCCTTCTTTGATAGTCAAAAAGAAATCATTTACTAATGCCATGTTGTGAGTTTTAGGTTTGTTTTGTCGGCGTTTTAAAATATATAAATCAGGTTTCACAATTTTATTAGGAACTTTCTCTAGTACTTTATTTTTTTCTAAAACAATACCCACATCTAACTTTTCATTGAAAATCATGTAATGTAATAAAATTCCCATATCAATTAATGTAGTTTTTTTAATCTCAGATAAACACTGATAATAGGCTAGTCTTTCTTGAATTTTATCATTTGATTTAAATTCTTTTTGAAGTTTTATGGTCATATCATCTGAACCTTTTGGATGTATAGTGGGACCGATAATAATAGTCCCTTTAATGTGATCATGATTTTCTATATGTATTAGAACAAAATTTTCAAGATAGCTGTTACATCTGAAAAGTGGTAAGTTAAAGGGATCGTTTTCTTGATAAATATCACTAAGATGTTCTTCTTTTGAAGAATAAAAAGGACTATAAACATCATCAGATGTAGAATGATATAAAATTTTTTTGTCTGTAGATAAAATATGTACAGGGGCATTAAATGCTTTATGTGCAAGATCACACAAGTGTTGTATATCGATAGAAGTATTCATTACATTCTCCTTTTAAGTAAATTATTTGATAAATTTCCGCATTGTTCCTTTTATAGTTTCATAAAATATATTCTGCTAGGTATAATTCACGACAAATAATACTATAAAATATCAAATTAGTACAATTAACGACAAAATATTACTATATCTTTTTTATGAAAATCATATA
>NZ_QOZX01000128.1:0-1485 GCF_008368895.1 Bacillus sp. BB081 | reverse complement strand
ATAGCGTAGTTATAATTATTAAAATATTATATACCGATAAAACAATAAAAAACACATCTCAAATATTTTGAGTTGTGTTTTTTATTGTTCATTTGTAGCTATTTTCATACTGATGTGACATTTGTCCTTTTGCCTTTATAGGATTATAGCTTTTAATTAAGTTAGAAATAGAAGATTAGGAGATGATTTGTTGAAAGGCGTTGTATTTGCTATTTTAGCTGGCGTATTTATTACACTTCAAGGTACATTTAATGCAAAACTTAGTTCACATATCGGTATATGGTCAACGAGTATTATAACGCATTTAATTGGAGTCCTTATTGCAACAACTGTATTTTTGTTAAAGAAAGAAGAGAAAGCAGCTGCTTTAAAGGATGTGAAAAAAATATATTTAGTAGCTGGTGCACTTGGAGGGTTAATTATTTGTGCAGAAACAGTAGCGATACATTCATTGGGAGTTACATTGACAGCTGGCACACTTATGGTTGCTCAATTGTTAACAGCAACTCTAATTGAAATGAAGGGATTATTTCAAATAAAAAAGATACAGATGGAGAGATATCATATTGTGGGAACAATAGTAATGATTATAGGTATTGTGGTATTTAATATGTAAATGAAAGGAGGAAATGAAAATGGAGAATAAATCAGATTTAATTATCCATTATTTGAAAACTAATAAAATGCTTGAAATTTTTTCAGAGATAGATACAGCTTATTTTCAAGTAAATCATTTTGATAAAGGTAAGTTTATATGCAATATAGATGACGTAATGGATCGTCTATATTTTGTTGTTAAAGGTAAAGTAAAAGTTTATACGATTACACCAGAGGGGAAGAAACTGATCCTTCGTTTTATCAATCCATTGGCGGTTGTTGGTGATATTGAATTAATACAAAATAGCAAAGCGCATAATGTCGTTGAAGCTTGTTCAGATGTTATAGCCATCTCTATTTCTCATGCAGTAATTAGAAATAAGTTATTACATGATCCTATATTTATGAACTTCTTACTTGAAAACATTGCAAACACATTAAAAATATCGACTCGTTTTACAGCACTTAATTTACTTTATCCAGTAGAAGTACGTGTAGCTAGTTATTTACTTTCTATTTCTACTGATAGTAACGGGAATATGTATAAAAAAGATTTGGATGCAACTTCGATATCAAGTATTGCGGATTTTATAGGAGTAAGTTATCGGCACGTAATCCGGGTGTTACAAAAATTTTATAAAGAAAAATTAATTGAAAAGAGAAATGGAGTTATTGTAATTAAAGACTTTTTTAAAATGAAGGAAGTTGCTAAAGATAATATTTATGAGTAATGAAAGGGAGAGGAAGATTTTGATTGGATTTAGTTTAGCTATATTAGCAGGAATATTAATTAGCTTACAATCTGTTTTTAATACGAAAGTGAATGAAAATGTAGGGCAGTGGTTAACAACTACATGTGTTCTTGGAATAGGTCTTATAAGTTCAGTG
>NZ_QOZX01000127.1:0-3275 GCF_008368895.1 Bacillus sp. BB081 | reverse complement strand
GTGGGCACAGTGGCTGGCAAAGTGGGCATGGATATTAAAAAGAGGCTATAAAATCATTTTTTTATGCAAAGTTTGTATATTTAGTATCGTTGTATATTTTCATTTTTATTAGGTTATATGTTTTTTAAAAGCACTCTTTGAAAAGGAGTGTTTTTTTATTTTTCTTTTGATTTAATTAACGAAAAAAGTATCTTGTACTCCTTTTGTAACTTTTTCTAAATAGAATTTTTCTATAAAATAAGGGGCTTTCCTTTCAAACAAATCGTTATTTGTAGCACTTTTATCAAAGCAAAGTTCTCATGACATTGCTTTGATATTTAAAAACATTAATAACCTATTGTATGAAATTTTTCGAAAATTTAGGTTTAACATCTTTAAAATAGGTGTATTACATATTACATAACAACTAAATAAAAAAATCTAAAGGAGGAAAGATACTATGCATAAGAATGAAAGAAAACCGGTGGTTAATGAATATCAAAATGAACAGGAAGTAGTTATGAAAGTAAAAGAGCTAGAATTGCAAGGGGTTCGCCAAGATGACATTTATCCCGCATTAACGGGCAGTAAGACCCCCACCTCAAAATTCAGCGGAAGCAAAGAAGTTAGGTGGGAGCCCGATTGGTTCAACTAATAATCAGTGGGGGATGAACAAAACCCTTAAAGTTTCACTTTATGTCTTAGCGCATGAAAAACATCTAACAAAAAGGATTGCGGATGATACAAACATAAATACGATTGGAGTAAAAGAACAAGGATTGGGCACAAGTATTATCAATTTTTTCTCCAAAAAAGGGGACGAACTCCGAAATCAAATGGAAGAAATGGGGTTGTCGAAGGAGGAAGCTAACTTATATGAAGAAAAACTAGATCAAGGGAGAATTTTACTCCTAGTAACAGCTGAAACACCAATGGCGAGTGATAGGCAGTCGCAAACCTATCATTCTCTCTAATAGATTGCAATAGGTAAGGTAATTATTTTAAGTTGTAGCATTGAAGAAAATAAAAGTAGAGAAGGGTGAGGAAAATGAAACATACAATATTTAAATATGCTGTGATTGGGATTACGACCGGAGTCATGGTCTCCCTATTAAAAAAAGAAAATCGGAAAGCTATACAAACAAAAGGAAAAAGCGTAAAAGACAAACTACAAGAAGGAAGCATAAAGGAAACATTGGAGAAGGTAACTGAGACAAGTAAACAATTCTCTGTAACTGCAGCTAATGTTGCAAAACAAACATTACCACAACTGCTTACAGCCACACCAGTTGTTATTTCTACCATTAAAGATTTAACAGAAAACGAAAATAACAAAAAGAAAAAAGATGAGAAGGATTACGAAATAAATGAAGATAGTAAGGACATAGCCGGGGAAAAAACGAAAAATGAAAAGAAATATATGAAAGAAGGGAAAGAAGAGAAAGAAGAGAGTGCCTAGATTTAATTCTAAAAAGAGAAAGTGAGGAAAAAAGTATGAAATCTCTGTATGCAATTGATGTAGGAATTGGCTTTACTAAGCGGGCATATCGACAGGATGTAGATTCTGAGGTGACGATCAAGAGTGAAGCTTCCACACTAGCCCCTGTACCTAATCATGCTGAAAGTGAAGATTTAACAAAGGTAAGTTTTATAGACTTAGACTTTGCATACTACATGGGAAATGAAGCGCATCAATCTGACGCTTCATTTCTTCCTCCATTTGACGAAGAAATAGAAAATTATTATGAAAGCGAACAGTTTAAACAACAAATATTTGGTTGCATTGCAAAGGATTATAAAGAAAATGTCGTGTTACCTTTAGTTGTGACCGGGCTTCCCGTTACTTATTTTGGTAGTCAGCATGAGCAATTACAAAATGTATTAAAAAAAGAAACTTCCGTGCAAATTGATGGGAAATTTATTAATATTACGGTGGAAAATGTTTTGATTCTTCAGCAACCGGTTGCTTTACATGCCTATTTCTTAAAAGAGGGAATCATTCAGGAACAAGATCGTATCTTAATTATTGATGGTGGATTTCGTACATTAGAAATGACAGATATGAAACAGAATGTCATTTTAAATCATTATGAGACGGAACTAGGATGTAGCAAGCCTTTGAAAAATATTAAGAATATCCCGCAGAATCATGCAGGGGAAAGTGATGACTTGCATATTAACGACATGCCAAAAATATTAGAAAAAGGATATGGAGGTCGAGAAGAAAATCATCAGACAAGTCAGGTTGATACTTTGATTCAAAAAGAGTTGGATACACACTTCCAAGACGTTATGCGTGTATTACAAGAACAATTTAAGTTAGATCAGTATGACACTATTATTTGGATAGGAGGAATAGTAGACATCCAAAAAAAACGAATTGAAAAAATGCAAGGTGAAATTTCTTCTTTCCGTATGGTAGACGCTTCGAAAGAGGCGCTTCGAAAGAGGCAGCACTTCATGGATACTATATGATTGGAAGTCAAGTATTTAACGACATCACCAATCAATCTGCATATGAATCCAAATTATAATAACGACCGAAATGGAGTTCGTTTAATAGACGTGCCAAATTATATGGCTTCTTTTCCACACATAAATAAGAAAAGATAAAAAGTGCTTGTATAGAGGAAATGTTTAAAATTTAGAATGAAAATAACTAATATATAGGAGGTCTTCCTTGTAACAGAAGAAGACCTCCTATGTAATTTCGAGGATCTAAAAACTTTTCCTCCAAGACATGAATACCTACATATAAATTTCATATTACGGATATTATTCGATGAAACATAAAACTATTCAGAAAGGAAGAATAATATGGACTGCATAAAAATGCCGAAATGGGATTGGTATCATGTGAAAACTAGTGAACTTGAAAAACTTTCTTCTATAATCCCTCGTGATGTAACATCTTATTTCTCTCAATTTGTAAAAAAAATAAGTTCTCCTTGTGAAAATGGATTATATGTTTATACGTTATCACCAAGTCAAACTTGTGTATATGGTTCGTTTTTATATGATCAAGATAAAAAGGACGCCAAAATTCAAAAATTTCTTCATTATTTCGTAGCTCATGGAATACTGATAACGGTCCAGGAAAAAGAGGAAGAGGATTTCCAAAAATTAATACATAATTTCCCTATGGGTATAAAAAAATGTAATAGTTCCGCTGAAGGATTATGTGCTATCTTATCAATATTTATATCTCACTATTTACGAAAGGTTGACTATTTTGAAAACAATTTCAGAAATGTGTTATGGGATTTTTATCATCATAATAACATAGCAGTTTTAGA
>NZ_QOZX01000126.1:0-5186 GCF_008368895.1 Bacillus sp. BB081 | reverse complement strand
AATAAGGATGGGTACATTATTGCAGTATTTTCATTTTTTGTAGCGATCGTTTTCATTACAGTTTTATAAAAAATAAAGATGTCACATTAGACATTTTTATTTTTACAATAAATAAAATTTCACATACCGTATTATATGTAAAAATAAAAAACATATAGCGGTAGAAAAGTGTGTACTTTGCCGTGTATTTACTTGTCAATCTTGCATAGCCAATATACTATTAATAATGTGGAAATTAGAAAAAGGGGTTGTATCTGTCATGAAATTTGAGGTGCACACAAAAATTATTTCAAATGAAAAAGAAGTAAGATTACATATAGAAGAAAACATATTTCAATTAACATTGGATGGTTATCACTTATTTACAGTTCAAGAAATATTACCTTTATATAAATCAAATGAAGAAAGAATTGGTAGTGCAATGATACAAAAGTTAGAGTGGGAGAACGGAAAAACTACAATAAACTATCAACTCGTATCACTAAAATCAGTAAATTAAAAGGAGCAGGACAATATGAAGTTATTTCATACAGCGGATTGGCATTTAGGAAAGCTCGTTCATGGCGTGTATATGACTGAAGATCAAAAGATTGTATTAGATCAGTTTGTACAAGCTGTTGAAGAAGAAAAACCAGATGCCGTAATTATTGCAGGCGATTTATACGACCGAGCAATTCCACCAACAGAAGCAGTAGACTTATTAAATGATGTTTTACAAAAAATAGTGATTGATTTACAAACACCAGTTATTGCGGTTGCAGGAAACCATGATAGTCCAGATCGTATTCATTTTGGAAGTAGTTTAATGAAGAAACAAGGATTATTTATTGTGGGACAATTTCAATTTCCATATGAGCCAATTATATTAAATGATGAATATGGCGAGGTTCACTTCCATCTCATTCCATATGCGGATCCAAGCATAGTTAGACATGTTTTGAAAAACGAAGATGTACGTTCTCATGATGATGCGATGCGTATTTTTATGAATGAGCTTTCTGAAACGATGGATAAAGAAGCTAGACACGTATTTGTTGGTCATGCATTTGTAACTTCTGCGGGAGAAGCGGAGGAGAATACAAGTGATGCAGAACGACCACTTTCAATTGGTGGTGCTGAATACGTAAATAGTCATTATTTTGATAAGTTTCATTACACAGCGCTTGGACATTTACATCAAGCGCATTTCGTACGTAATGAGACAATTCGATATTCAGGTTCTCCACTTGCATATTCTATTTCTGAAGAAAAACATAAAAAAGGATATTATATTGTGGAACTGAACGAAACAGGTGAAGCAACAATTGAAAAAAGGTTACTTGTACCACGTCGTAAAATGCGAACAGTAGAAGCGAAAATAGATGAATTATTACAACATCCAGTAAGTGAAGATTACGTGTTTGTAAAATTATTAGATGAAAATCCTGTCTTGCAGCCAATGGAAAAAATACGCTCTGTATATCCAAATGCAATGCATGTTGAAAGATCTATTCAAAGACGAGAGTTCACAGAGTCAAATGAAGTAACTGTTTCAAGACATAAAACGGATGATTTATCTCTTTTAAAGGCTTTTTATAAAGAAATGAAAGGCTTAGATTTATCAAAAGAGAAAGAACGTCTATTTGTAGAAGTACTACAAACAGTGCAAGAACGGGAAGGTGAACGAGGATGAGACCGATTCAGCTAATTATGACAGCATTTGGGCCATATAAACAGGAAGAAGTAATCGATTTTAACGATCTTGGAGATCATCGCATTTTCGCCATTTCTGGGAATACAGGAGCTGGAAAGACAACGATTTTTGATGCAATTTGTTATGTGTTATATGGTGAGGCAAGTGGAGAAGAACGTAGTGATACGAGCATGCTTCGCAGCCAATTTGCTGATGATAATATGTATACAAGTGTAGAACTAACCTTTCAGTTAAAAGGGAAACGTTATGAAATAAAACGACAACTTGGACATAAAAAACAAGGGAACAAGACGATTACGGGACATGCAGTAGAACTATATGAAGTGATTGATGAAGAGAAGGTTCCAGCTGTTGATCGTTTCCATGTAACGGATGTAAATAAAAAAGTGGAAGATTTAATCGGTTTAAGTAAACATCAATTTAGCCAAATTGTTATGTTGCCACAGGGGGAATTCCGAAAACTATTAACATCTGAGACAGAAAACAAAGAAGAAATTTTACGTCGTATTTTTAAAACGGATCGTTATAAGTTAATGCGTGAGTTACTTGATCAAAAACGAAAACAATGGAAAGACGTTTTACAAGAAAAACAGAAAGAGCGAGAGCTATACTTCCGTAATGTTTTTAAATTACCAATCCGCGATGGAGCATTATTAGAGACATTAGTGGAACAAGAACATGTAAACACGCATCAAGTAGTAGAAGCGTTAGAACAAGAAACAGCGGCGTATAAGGTAGAGGTTGAGCAATTACAAGTAGAACAAGATGTTCAAACGAAGCAATTAAAGGATGCTGAAACACGTTTTCATGCAGCGAAATCCATAAATGAGAAATTTATAGATTTACAACAAAAGAATGAGAAATATAACACTTTACAAGAAAACCGTACAGTGATTGAAAGGAAAGAAACATCTTTTAAACATGCGGAAGAAGCGAAGCGCTTATTACCATTTGAACAATGGTACGAAGAAGCGATGCAAAATGAGCAGAAAGCTGAAAGTTTGTTAAAACAAATTATCGCCAAAAAAGAAAATATAATGAGTAATTTTGAACTTGCTCAGGGGAAATATGAAGCAGTAAAGAATAAAGAACCTGAGAGAGAAAATGCAAAAAAACTAGTTCAAAGATTAGAAGAGTTACAACCGATTATTGCATCATTAGCTGAAAAACAGTTGAATTTACAAAATGCAGAAACTCAAATAGGGAAATTAAAGGGAAGTATGCAAAACTTAGATCGACAATTAGAGGAGCATACAAATCAAAAACAGCTAATGTCTGGTGAATTACAGCAATTAGAACGAGCACTTGAGCAATATGTAGCTAAAGTAGAAGAACTAACGAATATGCGAGAAGATGCAAAAGTTTTAAAGCAAGCATATGATGTTTGGCAAGAAAAACAAAAGTACGGGAAAGAAAAAGAAGCGGCATATAATAAGATGCAATTGGCAGTTAACGCATATGAAAATATGGAACGTCGCTGGTTAAGTGAACAAGCTGGAATATTAGCTCTTCATTTACATGATGGCGAATCTTGTCCAGTATGTGGTAGTACGAACCATCCGAAAAAAGCTACAGAGCAAAGTGATGCGATCGATGAAAAAGAGTTAAATGATTTAAGAGACAAGAAGAATATTGCTGAAAAATTACATGTTCAACTAGAGGAGAAATGGAATTTCTATCACCTACAATATGAACAGGTAATAGAAGAGGTTAAGAAGCGAGGCTATCGTTCAGAGGAATTAGTTGAAACATACAGTGCACTTGTTCAAAAAGGAAAACAATTAGCAACTGAAGTAAATACGTTAAAAGCAAGCGAAGAAACGCGTAAGCAAACAGCTGTGAATATAAAAAGTGTAGAAGAAAAAGTAGATGCACTTCAGAAACAAAAGCGTGAGGTAGAAACAGAGCAGCACCGAACAGAAATGGAGTGTATGCAGCTTCGTACGTCATATGAACATGATAAGAAAAATATTCCTGAAAGCTTACAAACAGTACAGGCTTGGAAAGTTCAGTTTGACCAAGCTATGCATGAACTCAAATTAATGGAAGACGAATGGAGGAAAGTGCAGGAAGCGTATCAACATTGGCAAAATGAAAATATACGTATTCAAGCAGAACAAGAAGGTGCTTCAAATCAATTTGAAAGTGCAAAATTGAAGAAAGAAGAGACTTTCGCGCGCTTTATGAAAGAGCTTGAACAGAGCGGATTTACAGATCAAATTACGTATAAAGAGGCCAAATTAAGTGATACCGAGATGGATATGTTACAAAAAGAAATTCAAAGCTATTATTCATCTCTTGAAGTACTTGCAAAACAAATTGAAGAGTTACATGCTGAATTAAAAGATAAAGAGTATATGGATATTACAGCGTTAGGTGAACATATAAAAGATTTAGAAATAAATCTTGATATCATTAAAGAAAAGCGTCAACGTGCGCAAAATGCAGTAACATATATTTTTGATTTACATGAAAATATTAGACGTATTGATGAGCAAATTCATGAGGAAGAAAAAGCTTTCCAAGAACTTGTTGATTTATATGAAGTAATGAAAGGTGATAACGAAAGCCGTATATCATTTGAACGCTACATCTTAATTGAGTATTTAGAACAAATTGTTCAAATTGCAAACGAACGATTACGTAAATTATCAAATGGACAATTTTATTTAAAACGAAGTGAACGAGTTGAAAAAAGAAATCGTCAAAGTGGATTAGGATTAGATGTATACGACGCATATACTGGTCAAACACGCGATGTAAAAACATTATCTGGCGGCGAGAAATTTAATGCATCGCTTTGCTTAGCGCTCGGAATGGCAGACGTCATTCAAGCATATGAAGGCGGTATTTCCATCGAAACGATGTTTATCGACGAAGGCTTTGGTTCATTAGATGAGGAGTCATTAACAAAAGCAGTAGACGCCTTAATTGACTTACAAAAATCAGGCCGATTTATCGGTGTCATCTCACACGTTCAAGAGCTGAAAAACGCAATGCCAGCTGTATTAGAAGTAACGAAGCAGAAGGATGGGTGTAGTCAGACTCGGTTTGTGGTGAAGTAAGTTCAATTGTAATTCATACTTAAAGCATTGTTTGCGAGTTTCTAGTATAAAAATTATGATAAAACAAATGCCGCCTCTTTATAGAGGTGGCATTTGTTTGTTATTCAGAATTAGACAATGCACCTACGAGTTATCTGGAGAAGGCGGAGTATTTTCCAAACGATTATAAGCTTTAAAAGCTGAAATTGCGGATATAACACCACCTACTAAAAATAAAGCTGATCCACTGACTAATATGATCCGACTGACATATGTTTCACGAGCTTCTTCAACTTCTTCTTGTAACATTGTTGGCATTTGAAATCCCCCTAAACAACATTTATTTTGTAGATAGTATATACAAACGCCTAAAATATGTTAAAATCACTGGATAGTGTTATGAGGAAGTATATAGTTAGATGTGAATTGTTTGAAAAATCTTCATTATA
>NZ_QOZX01000125.1:0-7017 GCF_008368895.1 Bacillus sp. BB081 | reverse complement strand
TATTAATCTAGTTATTTTTCTGCGTAAAGATTTATTAAAAAAAGTTAAAACTAATTTTTTGATTTGGTTTCCACATTTAAATGAACTATATATAATAGCTTCGAAATGCAAAATAAAGTATTTTTGAGCTTTTTAAATAGAGCATTTATATAGTTAGAAATTTATTGAGAGGGCGGGTTGATGTAATGTGAAGAATACAATTTTCGGCACTGTAAACGAACAAATCAAAGTAATGAATCGGGAACATTTGGAAGATGGATTAACTAGAACAACTTTTAAGTATGGAAAATTCACTGTTGTCGGAGTAAGTAATGAACCATCAACAGAAGCTATTAAACGAATGGCTGAAAATATGAATAGTATTGCTGAAAAATATGTAAACGAAGAATTAGAACAAAATATTGCTTGATTAATATAATTATTCCCTTCTAAACTATTTAAAAATTACCAGTATTTGTTAAAATGATTTGTATATTACATGACAAAATGAGGTGTCATAACATGAAACCAAATATTAAAGAAGTGGCTATTTATTTAAGAAAATCAAGAGATGAGTCTGATGGAAAAGAAGATGTTCTAGCAAAACATGAAAGTTTACTTTTAGAGTATGTAAAAAATCACAATCTTAAATATGAGATTTATAAAGAAATTGGTAGTTCTGAATATATTGACTCAAGACCAAAGATGGTTCGTTTGTTAAATGATGTTAGCCAAAAACTATATGATGCAGTTTTAGTTGTTGATTTAGACCGACTATCACGTGGTGACCTTGAAGAGATGGGACGTATTGGAAGGATTTTTAAAGATTCTAAAACAATAGTATTAACGCCAACTAAAACATATGATTTTAATGATGAAGAGCAAGCACTTATTAATAACTTTGAAATGGTATTTGCCAATCATGAGTTTCGTATGATAAAAAAGCGAATGCTTCGTGGTAAGTTACAAGGTACAAAAGCAGGGAAATGGACAAATGGAAGACCGCCATTTCCATATGTTTATAATCGCCTAACGAAGGAACTTGATGTTGATTCAGATAAAGTGAAAGTTTACGAATTTATGAAAAAGATGTTTTTGGAAGACATGAAAGCAACCTATGAAATTGCTTGGAAGTTGAATGAGTTAGGATTTAAGACTAACAGGAACAGTTATTGGTATGAAAATACAGTTCGCAGGCTATTAATAAATGAAGTGCATTTAGGAAAAGTTGTATATGGAAAGACTTCCGGAAGTGGTTCAAAGAAAAAGCTGAATGCAAATGGTGTTCAAATAAAAGATAGGTCTGAATGGATTATCGCTGAAGGTTCACATCAACCATTAAAAACTGAGGAAGAGCACCAACGTATATTAGCAATACTTGAATCAAGAAGATATACACCAAAGGGAACAAGAACAAATGTCCAAGTACTTTCAAAGTTGATATACTGTGGTAAATGCAATAGGGTAATGTCTTTTACTGGAAAGGCTAGTGGTAAGAGATACGTAAAAACTTGTTTGACAACAGATCGTTTTGGATATCGCTGTCATAATAGGAGTCTTAATGTTGAAGTTATTTATGCTCAATTATTTTTGGATTTAGAGCGATATGAACAACAATTGCTTAGTCATGAATCAAAAGAAAAACAGGATGATAATTCAACACTTCAACTAGCTTTACAAAATAAAGATGAAGAGTTAGAGCGATTAGAGAAAGGTATTGAACGCATTAAAGATTTATTTATTGATGAAATAATTGATAAATTAGAGATGCAGAAGCGAATTGAAAAACAAAAACAATTAATGCAAACAAAGAAAGAGGAAATTCGGTCTATTGAACAATCACTTGCAGTTATAGAGAATGTAAGAACAGACAATGACCGAATAAATGCAATTAAGGAATTTAAGAAGGTATGGAATACGGAAGGTATTAGTAAAAGAGAACTGAATACTCTTGCTAAACAATTGATTGATAGGATTGAATATGTTCGTGAAGGTAATAATGTGAAAATTAATATAAAGTTTTTATAACCTATTCAAAAATAATTGAATAGGTTTTTTTACAAAAACAAAAAATGAGAAGGCGTCCCTCCTCATTCTTTGGAAAGCCGATCAAGGCGTCCCTATCTCGAACTTTCACTTTTGCTAAGTACTATCTTATCTTCCATAGTATGTAGATAAAGACAGAGGCAAAAAGCATAGTACACGTGTAGCTAAATGTGTTGACTTCAATGGAAATGATGATTGCATGTAACCAAGTAAAGAATTGAATCCCAAGAAGCCCTAATAAAAATAAAATAAAGTTTGAAATGAAGTACATCGCTGGTTTTAACCTAATTAATAACATGTGCAGTTCCCCTTTTTCTTTTTTTATTGGATATAATATCCTGGGTAACAACTATAGAATCCGTTGCAGCGCTACCCAGGCTTAGAAATTGGGGAAACACAATTATAGGTTAAAATAACAGCTTGTCTTCATCTCTGTAAGCCAAAAATTTCGTAAGGAGAAAAACACAAATTAATTAGGTAGTTTACCCAGCGAAAGTAAACTTTTTAATTAAACTTCTAAAACATTAAACTATAAGCATTATAAATCACTCAATTTTTTGCGGGAAATTGACTCTGCCTATAAGTTTTTTTCTTTTAACAATTAGTATAGATCTCGAACATTCAAAAGATATTTGATTTGTTTTCATTTGTAACATCTCCTTCATACTTTTTTCGTCTTACATAAGTAATTATACTAATTTTAGAATGTAAAATTCAAGAAAAAAATCCTAAACATGGACAGTTTATTAGGTATAGAATTTAAACGAAGTATACTTAGAGAATAATAGTGATATTGGAGGAGGATTTATTGCATATTAATTTGAAAAAGTTAGAGAATTAAAGGTGGGCTAGTTTGTGAAAGAACGTTTATAGTTAAATCATTTATTTCCCATAGGGGAGAGTATTTTTTTAAGTGAAATGTAAGAACGTCAGCATTTTTGTCCATTGATTGCTTTTAATCTCAGACTAATATAAAAAAATAGAAGTTTCACCAGAAAACCTTTCAATAATGTAAGGTTTTTGTCATTTGAATCGATGGAAGGTATTTCCGTACTTTACTAATATAAGAACATAGTTAGTAGAAGGGCGGAGAAGTAATATGAATATTAGAGAACTCGCATATCGGAATGTGACGCGAAATAGACGAACATATTCAGCGTATTTTTTAAGTAGTGCATTTGCTATTATGGCCTTTTTTGTGTATTCATTTTTTGCGTTTCATCCAGCATTAAGTGCTGGAGAATTGGGCCAGTACGTGTTCGTAAGTATGTCTTTTGCACAGTCCATTATTTACTTATTTACATTTTTCTTTATTTTATATTCGATGGGAATGTTTTTAAAAACGAGAAAGCGTGAATTAGGAATTTTAATGATGTTAGGTATGACGAAATATCAATTAAAGCGTCTTATCTTCTTTGAAAATATTATGATTGGGATAGGGGCAATTGTTTTTGGAATTCTTGCAGGAATGTTATTTTCTGGAATATTAATATTTGTAGCTCCGATGATATTAAAATTAGATATTTCCTTAGCCTATTACATACCAATGAAAGCAATTATTGTAACGAGTATTATGTTTTTCATATTATTTATAATTATTTCATTGTTTAGTGCAGGAATGATTCAAAAAAATAAAATTATGAAATTGTTTAGAGGGTCAGCAGAAGCGAAGCCGGAACCGAAAGCATCTATTATTTCTTCTATATTAGCGGTCATATTGCTTAGTGCCGGATATGCAGGAGCGCTTATGTCACACGGCGCAATGGTATTTATCATGATGATTCCTGTTACAACGGTAGTCATTATTGGTACGTATTTGCTGTACAAGCAGTTGAGTGTCTTTATTATTAGACTATGTAAAAAAAGTAAACGTTTTTATTGGACACAGACAAATATTATTACGTTGTCAGATTTAGCTTACCGTATGAGAGATAACGCAAGAATGTTTTTTATTGTAACCATCATTTCAACTGTAGCATTTTCAGCAATAGGTACATTAGTTGGCTTTACATCAATGACAAAGGCGATTATGGAGAGACCAATTGCGTTTCACTATCATTCTAAGCAAGGAAATAGTAATGAATCACAGCATTTGAAGATGATTGACGAAGGATTAAAGAAACATAGTATAGCAGCTTCTAAAGCTACTATTTCAACGAAAAGGGCAGAGGAGCAGTCCTTAAGAAGTGCTATTTTCATAAAAGAATCAGATTATGAGAAATATGCGAAGTTAACAGGAGAACCATTTCAAACTGTAGCAAATAAAGAAGCTTTATCTTTGTCAATCGATATACCAGGACCACCGATGAAGGAAAGAAAAGAAATTACTTTACCACATTTGAATGAACCTTTAAAAGTGAAAAAAGTTAATACTTCTTCATTAAGTAAAATACTAAGAGGTAACGTTTATGTAATCTCTAAAAATCAATATGATGCATTACAAGATGGATTTAAAGAGGAAAAAGATTATGTGTACAAAACAGAAGGAACGAAAGATGAAATTGAAGTTGGTAAAGAACTTACGCATCAGATGAAGACTTATGAAGAACATGCAACGTTTAGTGCAGAAGAGTACGAACAAAACCAAAGTTTACAAATCGCAGGACCAATTTTATTTGTAGGTTTCTTTATTGGTATAGTATTTTTCGTATGTGCAGGAAGTTTCCTTTACTTCCGTTTGTTTTCTGATTTGGAGGATGATACTCGTTTGTTTGAAATGATTCGAAAAGTAGGCTTAACGAGTGGAGAGTTATCGAAAGTAGTTACAATCCGATTGGCACTTTTATTCTTCGTTCCTATAGGTGTTGCAACATTACATGGAGCAGTAGCGCTAACTGCTCTGGGACAGATGTTTGAGTACTCACTATTTAAAGAAAATGCGATTGTATTAAGTATTTTCGTAGGAATTCAAGTTGGTTACTTTTTACTGATAAGATCTCGTTATTTAAAACAATTGAAAGAGAGATTACGTATTCGATAAATGTGTTTTTTTAACTTGAGTACAAAATTTTCTAAAAAGAGACAAGTATTACCAAAAAGTGATAAAATGGAAAGAGCGAGGTGGAAAAAAATAATAGAAAGTAAGGGGGGAGTATTATGAAAGCAACAGGAATTATTCGAAAAGTAGACGAATTAGGACGAATTGTTATTCCTAAAGAGTTAAGAGAAGTATTAGGAATCCAAATCAAATCACCACTTGAAATTTTCGTAGAAGCAGATAAAGTCATTTTACAAAAATATCAACCTTACAATGCTTGTCAAATAACAGGTGATGTTTCAGATCAAAACATATCATTAGCAAATGGAAACATTACTGTTAGTATAGATGGAGCGAAACATTTAATAAAAGAAATAGAGAAGTTTTTAAATAAGAGTGAGGCTTAGTCTTAATTTATTTTATTTTTAAAATTTCATATCATTCTTTAAAAACTATAAAAGGACCATTAAATTGGTCCTTTTATTTTTGTTATTGGTTGTACCAATCGGATGTTTGGTGCCTAAAAATTACGAGATTAATAAAAGAGTAGTATAAAATTAGTAAGCTTTATTGAGAAATATTTTTAAGGAAGGAAAACGAAACGAATAAAACGAATGTTACATTTAAACGTTTTCAAAAGTGGTCTGAAATGAAAATAATATATTTTCAGGAGGGATTACGATGAATAGTAGTACAGCGAATAAACAAAAAGGTATACAATTGATTCCTTTTACAGTAGATAAGGTGGTTGAACAAGTAAATGAAATCCCGCCAGGTGTACAACTCATTCATGCTCCACAAGTATGGGAGAAGAGTGCGAAAGGAAAAGATATTGTTGTTGCCGTATTAGATACAGGTTGTGATGTGAATCATATTGATTTAAAGGATCGTATTATCGGTGGAAGAAATTTCACGAAAGATTACGAAGGGGATCCAAATATTTATCTTGATAATAACGGACACGGTACTCATGTAGCGGGGACAATTGCAGCGAATGAAAATGGTGTCGGTGTTTTAGGAGTCGCACCACTTGCTAAAATGTTAGTATTAAAGGTTTTAGCGGGAGATGGTTCTGGAAGTTATGAGCAAATTATTGAGGCGATTCATTATGCTGTAAATTGGAGAGGGCCTAATAAAGAAAGAGTTAGAGTCATTTCAATGTCACTTGGTGGCCCGCAAGACGTTCCAGAATTACATGAAGCAATTCAAAATGCGGTAAGGCAAGATGTTCTCGTCGTATGTGCTGCTGGAAATAATGGAGATTGCGATGATAACACGGAGGAGCTAGACTTCCCAGGTGCTTATTCTGAGGTAATTGAAGTTGGTGCTGTTAATTTAGAACGGAAAATCGCATGTTTTAGTAATTCAAATCAAGAAATCGATTTAGTGGCGCCAGGCGATGGAATATTATCTACGTATCCTGAAGGGAAATATGCTGTATTAAGTGGTACTTCTATGGCGACACCGCATGTTGCTGGAGCGCTGGCCTTACTCATTAAGCAGTGTGAGAGAGAATATGGTAGAAAGTTATCAGAGCCAGAAATATATGCACAACTTATTAAAAGAACTGTACCTTTAGGGTATGAACGTACATCTGAAGGTAATGGATTAATAGATTTATTAAAAGAATAGCAAATACTAAAAAAAACATCTCCTATTCATAGGAGATGTTTTTTAGTATGGTTTTGTTGCATGTACTGGGGAATCTAGTATTTAATTTTTTTTTACGAAATGTATATTAGGCTGGTGGTTATGCCGTACGTCTGTTCATAAAATTATAAAAGGTACATAGAACTGGCATCGTAACAACGAAAACCGCTATAAGGTTAGAGGAGGTATATACTGATGATATATCCAGCTATCCAGCAGTTAATTGATCGTGCTATTGAAGTTCAATTAATTGAAAAAGAAGATGAAATATATACAAGGAATCAAATCCTTTCCTTACTTCGTTTAGATGACTTTGTAGTGGAAGCGTCAGCGCCCGCACCCGCGCCCGCACCCGCACCCGCACC
>NZ_QOZX01000124.1:0-4452 GCF_008368895.1 Bacillus sp. BB081 | reverse complement strand
AGTAAGCTAATGAAAATAAGGAAACATAAAAACATTAAAGCAATTTTACTTTTTTTTAAAAGAAAATATTTTCTCATAGATATATGATTTTTAAAAGCTATTGCATGAATACTAAATAAAGGTAACAAAATTATAATATACCATCCTAAGTTACTTAAATATTCCGGACGCTCTGCAAAGAAAACGGCATATAAAATAAAAGGGAGGATAAGAACAGTAACAGATTTGAGCAAGTGCTTTTTTTCATTTTTAAAAACAAAGCTAATTCGTTTTCGATGCTGGAGGAATAGAAAAATAATGCAACTAAAACTAATAAGCCATTGAAATGAATATAGAATGGAAAAAATCCTATCGCTTATCAAGTTCGCAACCAATGTTAATAGACATATAATTTGTAAAATCCAATCTTTCACTTTTTTATAATCATAGGTAGAATTTTGAAAAAAGAAAAGGAGTAAAAATTGGACGATTTGATATAAAATTAATACACTAAGTAGCATACTAAGTGTTTGAAAGATTGGTTCTTCATGAAGAGTGAGTAAAAACTGCCATGAAGCGAAAAAAATTAAGTTAGAAAATTGCGATAATGTGTTATTGTTTTTTAAGTTTACAAAACTGATATATGCACCATAGGTGGACATTATTGTTATAAGCATTAATGGGAGCAATTTTGCTGTTCCGACAATAGTATTTGTTGAAAATTCGTAACATAAAAAAATAATCATACAAAGTTGATTAATTAAAATTAAAATTTGTTTTTGTTCATAGTATTTTTTCATAAAATCACTTGCCTTTACTAGATTAAATACAGATAAAGCTGATGTTTGTTGACTATCATCAGCTTTATCTGTAGATTTTTTAATTTTTCTTATTAAATATAATTTTATAACATGCTCTTTTTGTTAACAAATAATAAACGATATAAACGACAGTAAAAATAATTACTGCAAAAAGAATAGGTAATACAAAGGCACTGCTTTTCCCTAATAGATCATCCATTAAAGCTGTTTTATAGGCTATTAATGCAAAAATACTATGTGTTAATCCTAATACATAGGGAATACTAAATAATGTGAAGATTTCTTTGCTTATTATTCTTTTTATCTTTTTCTTGTTATATCCCATTCTTTTTAGTATTATAAATTCACTTTTATTTGCCATCGTACTTGAAAGGTTATGAAAATAAAGGATACTGCCTGTTGCAATAAAAAAGATGATAGTAACAAAGCTAATGAGCAAGAATGTTGAACTGTTCTGTTGAATAATATAATCATTTTTTTGGTAACTACTTGTAAAATAAATATTATCTTTAAACAGTGGAGCTAATTTTTCATAAACTTCTTTGTTATCTCTCATATCTACGCCATTAAAACTTATTATAGTTTTTTCTGTAAGTCCTAGAGTTGTTATTTCTTTATAAAGTTGATCCGAAATAATAAGCGTTCCTACACTATTTGCAAAGCCAATTGGATTAAGTAATGTAGTCTCTTTTATTTTTACATCTACGTTAGTTGTAGGTGCTAAGTTTAAAGTATATATTTTCCCTTTATCTATATTTTCTTTTTCAGGTCGATATTTTACTAGAATGCTTTCATTTTTAGCTAAATTATCAAACTCTACTTTTTTATCTTGAATATGTATTAACTTCCTGTAAGCTGATTCAGAGATAAGATCAAATCCGTGTTCCTTCTTTATACTATATTCTTTAGGTAAATTTGTAGAATTAGATTCCCCGTGGATAATAGTTGTTTCTGTGTATTTTGTATTTTCTTTACCAAAAGTATCTTGTACAGTTTTAATTGCCTTATTAGTTAATTCTTTATCTTCCAAAGGAAACTCAATAGCTGATGGCACGATACGTTCTGTAGCGGCAACTGGATAGTAAAGTGTCAGTAGAGTAGAACTAAATATTGCTAAAGTTCCTGCGGTTAATAAGGTTAACAAAATTAAGGTTTTTGCTTTTGAACGGATTTTAAATATAAAGTTTGGAATGATAATAATGTTTGATTCCTTATAAAACCATGTTTTATTTTTCTTCAGCTTTTGAATAACATAGGGTAAAAAAGAATGAATAAAGAAGATCGTCCCTAGTATTACACTTAACATTGTTAGAAGAGCGATTGGTGAAAACCCAATTGTTTTCCACAGGGATTCAGTTCCTCTTGTAATATCTATAGCTAAGTAATAACCGATTAAAATCAAGAATAATCCTAGTAAGGAAAAGCTTGTTTTAATTTTCACTTTCTTTTCTTCTTTCTTTTCCATGCGGACTAAATTTAGTAAAGAACTCTTTCGAAGAATAATCCAGTTTGATAAAGATAGCACAGAAAGAACAGCAAAAATAAAAGTAAAAGTGAATAGTACTGCATTAGGATTAATAAGTGGTACTTTAGAAGTATCGATTTGTAATTTTAGTAATGTAATTATCGCTGCCACAATTCCTTTATGGACAATAGAACCAAAAGCAATTCCTACAAGAAGAGCAGCAAGACAAATTATAATATTTTCAAAAGTTAACAGTTTTAGCATTGTTGATTTTCGGTATCCTAAAAGTGAATAAATTCCAAGTTCTTTCATTCTTTTTTTCATAAAGAAAGTATTAGAGTATGACATATAGAATAGTACAAATGCCATAACAAAGATTGCCACTGTTTTGGACATTGTTTCTACTCTACCATCAGACGAAATTTTTTCCATGACAATGTCGTTCATGGAAAAAGAAATAAAGGAGAAAAACACCATTAATACAAAAGCTACTGATATGAAATAGAATGAATAGAAAGAAAAATTATTTTTTAAATTCTTTTTTGCTATTGTAAATAATCCCACAGTCCTGCCTTCCTTTCATACTCCTAGTTATATCGATTTTCATCAATTTTAGAGATTTCCTTTAAAATCTCTTCAAAAAATTCTTTTCTATTTTGTTCATTTCTTCTTAATTCTTTTATAATATTTCCATCCTTGAATATTAAAATTCTACTTGAAAAACTTGCTGCATAGGCATCATGAGTAACCATTAAAATTGTAGTTTGAAGTTCCTCGTTTACCTCTTTTAATTTTTGGAGTAGTTCTGTTGCAGAATTTGAATCTAACGCGCCTGTAGGTTCATCTGCAAATAAGATACTTGGCTGCTTCGCAAGAGCTCTGGCTGCTGCAACTCTTTGTTTTTGTCCACCAGAAAGTTGACTAGGGTATTTTTCTAATTGCTCAAATATTCCAAAACGCTTTGCTAAATTTTCTATTGTTGATTCAATTTCCTTTGGGGATTTTTTTAACAGAGTAAGTGGAACGGCAATATTTTCTTTTACTGTTAAACTATCAAGCAGGAAATACTCCTGAAAAATAAAACCTAAATAATCTTTCCTAAAATCTGCAGATTTATTGTTGTTAAGAGTTTGGATATTGACTCCGTTTATAAAAACATCACCATCTGTAGGTGTGTCGATAGTGGATAAGATATTTAACAAAGTCGTTTTTCCAGATCCAGAAGCCCCCATAATACCCACAAACTCGCCCGCTTTAATATCAAAAGATACTTTATTAAGTCCTGGTAATTGATTTTTGTGATAAATCTTTGTCACATTTTTTGCAGATACTAATGCATTCATCATACTTTCTCCTTTCAAATTATTACTACATTCAGTTTAAGAGTTAATATATAAAGATTCGTGAGTAAAAAACGCAATATTCTATTCGTATACCTTGCTCTATTCTTATTTAGTTCATCTTTACTTTCACAACTTGCATTAGAATCATTAATTGGTATTAAAAGTATTTTTTTGAAAAAAATGCTTTTAATGTATAAATTTTGATGTATAATGAATCTCGCAAGGACGAAAAAGATTGAAAAGAGAGAATGTTATGATTTTTATTTTGCGTAAAAAGTAATTCGTTCATGATACTCGCTCCTCTTAATCTACTGCTACATTAAGTTTATGATTTAATCTCAAAAGGTTCGTGAGTAAAAAGCGCAATGTTTTATTCGCATACCTCATGCTCTATTTTTTCTGAAGATCATCTTTGTTTCCACAACTTGTAGTAGAATATGGAATTGGTATTAAAAGTATTTTATTGTATGTTGTTAGTTATGAAATTATTTATAATGAATCTTGCAAGGACGAAGCATAGAAAGGAGGTGAAAAAAATGGAAGAGTTAAAAAGTGTAGTAATGACGGTAACAGATGAGGAATTACAAGAAGCAGCAGGTGCAGCAGGTTGCGGTTGGTTATGTACAGTAACAGATGACTGCCCAAATAGCGTATTTGTATGTTGCTAATTTGAAGTTTTTATTATGAATCTTTGAATTTATTTCATTCGTTATAAAATTACGTATTAAAATTTTAAGGGGGAAATAAAGATGGAAGAGTTAAAAAGCGTAGTAATGACAGTAACAGATGAGGAATTACAAGAAGCAGCAGGTGCAGCAGGTTGCGGTTGGTTATGTACAGTAAC
>NZ_QOZX01000123.1:0-1123 GCF_008368895.1 Bacillus sp. BB081 | reverse complement strand
AATCGTACAATTATGGAGAAACTCGGAATTAAAAATGTTTCCCAAATTAAGACATGGATGAAATGGTATCGTACAGATCAAACGTATCGTTTTCAACAACCTGTAGGAAAACAATATTCTTATGGAAAAGGACCAAAAGAGCTCAGTGAATTAGAACAACTACGTTTAGAAAATAAGCATCTAAAAACAAAATTACTTGTATGGGGAAAGTATCTGGAAATCGAAAGGGGCTGAAACCAGAAACTGTAGTTACTTTATGGAAAAACGTAAAAACAAAAATAACGATAAAAGAATTGTGTAACGTATTAGAATTACCCCGTTCCACATTTTATCGCTGGTTACAACGAACGGAAGATCGGAAAGATGATATAGAAGAGAAAGTAAAGGACGTCTGTCTTAGGCATAAATTTCGGTATGGATATCGAAGAGTGACCGCTACTCTTCAAAAAATGGGACTGTGTGTTAATCATAAAAAAGTATTACGAATCATGAGACAAAATCACATTCTTTCAAAAGTACGTCGAAAGAAAAAGAAATATATCAATGGTGCGGAACCAATGGTAGCCCCTCATCGATTGGAGCGTGAATTCGATGCATCCAGACCAAATGAAAAGTGGTTTACAGATGTGACGTATCTCTTATTTGGAGAGCGTACCTTGTATTTATCAACGATCATGGATGCCTTTAATCGTGAAATTATTAGTTGTGTCATCAGCGAATCACAAACACTGACATTAGCGATGAAGACATTGAAACAAGCAATGAGAGGGCGAAGAGTAAAAGATGTCCTTCTTCACTCGGATCAAGGAAGTATTTATACAGCAAAAGAATTTCAAGCGTATGCCAAAGAAAACGGCATTATCACCAGCATGTCCCGGAGAGGAAATTGCCATGATAATGCCGTCATGGAAAGCTTCTTTGGTCATTTGAAAAGTGAAGCTTTCTATTCACAAGAGATAACAAAAGTATCCAACACAACTGTGCGAAAGATTGTGCTAGAATACATTCATTACTACAATTGTGTGCGAATTCAAGAAAAATTAAACCACCTATCCCCTAAAGAATTTAGGGAACAGATGGTTTAGGTGTTTTGATAGGTGTCCCGTTTTCAGGGTTCACTTCA
>NZ_QOZX01000122.1:0-1574 GCF_008368895.1 Bacillus sp. BB081 | reverse complement strand
TATAATTCACGACAAATAATACTATAAAATATCAAATTAGTACAATTAACGACAAAATATTACTATATCTTTTTTATGAAAATCATATATTATTTAATTGTAATTAGCATCTAAATATCAGAGTAGATAAGAAAATGAAATGAACGAAGGTCATTTCTTAATTCTACAAGATCTAATCATTACACTTGAGAAAACAGTGAAGAACATACAAAATACAGTGGTACTCAATGCAAGGACCAAGCTGGAAAAAAGATTCAAAATACAGCGAAAGTAACAGGAGATACTGTACCACCGCAAGAACCAACAATCAAAATTTCAATTCAATTACTTGTACAAATTGAATTCCAAAAATAGATAATGCTAATTTAAATGTAAAATTGAAAACCTACTGTGTTTCAAATTTTAGACAAAGATAACAAAAAGTCGGGAAATTAACAACAGAGGACAATGATAAGACTATTTATGAACCACTATTTTTCGGAAAGTACACGTTGGAAGAAATTCAAGCACCAAATAGGTCTACGTTATTTAAAGATCTAATTGAGAGAAGAATCTTATCATCAGTACAAAAATTTAAAAAGAAAACATAAAAAACGAATGGAATATTTAAAATTCTGGCGATATAGGGACAACTATTTTTATCTAATCCCCACAATATTACTGGTCCCAACATTAGTTTTATTTTCCACGAATGAGGAAGAAATATATAGATTTCAAATATACTAGGAATTGCAGAGGAGATAGAACATATGAATAAACTTTATTTATATGTTGTTCATCTTTGTATTATTAATCTTTATGCTACCTAGCTTTAATACCGAACCACATAAACATATTCTTAATTTTCCACTTTATTTTTAATTAAGAATCAAAATACCTTTAAATGAAGTTGTATTATAGTTTATTAAATACTATAAATAAAAACGAAATGCTATTTAAACACCCTCTGACTTATCATATGAGGTTTGTTATCTAATGATATCCATGGTATTAACTTCACTTTAAAGGATGATTTTAAAAGAATTTGAGAAGCCATTTTTCTAGTTCACCATCAAAAATCTTGAAATTTATGTAAAAAAGAAACCATTTTATATATAGTTTCTTTTTTCATTTCTTTAACTTAGTCTAATCTATATTGGCTAGTTAATTGTTCCTCAGCCATTCGAGCTAAGTGTAATTATTCTAATCATTAACACCTTTTCCCTTTAAATTCTTTAGACCCTATCCTTGTTTATATGAATAGCTTTCTTATTCGAAAATAGATTTTTAAAAATTCCTACCCCTACAATTAATACACCTATTCCAACTAATTTATTTATTTGTAATGGAATGCTCTCCATTCCAAACAACCCAAATGTGTCAATACATAATGCAACTACTAATTGAGTTATGAGACTAATGAGCACCGTATATGCTGGACCTAAACTCTTTATTGCACCCATTATACAAATAATTAATCCGATACCAAACAACCCACTTACATAAAACAAATAATTTGTAGTGTAAAAATTAACGCTTATACTTTTCTCTGTAATGATATAAAATAGCACTGAACTTATAAGACCTATTCCAAG
>NZ_QOZX01000121.1:0-13118 GCF_008368895.1 Bacillus sp. BB081 | reverse complement strand
TATATTGGCTATGCAAGATTGACAAGTAAATACACGGCAAAGTACACACTTTTCTACCGCTATATGTTTTTTATTTTTACATATAATACGGTATGTGAAATTTTATTTATTGTAAAAATAAAAATGTCTAATGTGACATCTTTATTTTTGTATAAAGTCTTTCATTACATAATATAAAACTGTAATGAAAACGATCGCTACAAAAAATGAAAATACTGCAATAATGTACCCATCCTTATTTAATAAAATGCAAAAAGAAATAGATATGATAAAAATCGGAAATACAAGTCGTACTTTATCCTTCACTTCCTCTGTCGTATCTGTATGATGAAAATACTGTGTTATCCCTATCATTAAAGAAGACAAAATAATCACCGACAATAGTAAAGGTCCTGGCATTCCGATTTCTCCTTTCTCTATTTCTAATGAAAAGCAATTTTTCTTTCATCATAATCACTTCAAATACTCTTTTTGAAGTAATTATGTACAATTTACACATATATAATAGCGTGTTTATCATGATAATTTCAAATAATTACAATTACAGTAATGTTGTAATATTCATTTTCAACCTCAGAAATCCTGCAAATATATCTCGTCAAAATATGCGGTATACAAATTAACACGTACCGTCAACTTTAGACAAAATTTATAAAGGACATTTCAGTACGTATCAAGAATTAAGAATAAGAAGATATGTAAGGGAGGATGAATTATGACTGAACACGTTTTATTTTCTGTTAGCGAAAACGGCGTTGCATCAATTACTTTAAACCGCCCAAAAGCACTTAATTCTTTATCTTATGACATGTTACAACCAATTGGGCAAAAACTGAAAGAGTGGGAAAATGATGAGCGAATTGCGCTTATCGTATTAAAAGGAGCTGGCACAAAAGGTTTTTGTGCAGGCGGCGACATTAAAACTCTTTATGAAGCGCGTTCAAATGAAACTGCATTGCAGCATGCGGAACGTTTTTTTGAAGAAGAGTATGAAATTGATACATATATTTATCAATATAAAAAACCGATCATCGCTTGTTTAGATGGAATTGTAATGGGCGGTGGTGTCGGTCTTACAAATGGTGCGAAATATCGAATTGTAACTGAGCGTACGAAATGGGCAATGCCAGAGATGAATATCGGCTTCTTCCCAGATGTCGGTGCTGCTTATTTCTTAAATAAAGCTCCAGGGTTTGCTGGCCGTTATGTTGCTTTAACAGCATCTGTTTTAAAAGCTGCTGACGTATTATTTATAAACGCCGCTGATTACTTTATGACATCTGATTCATTACCAAATTTCCTTACTGAACTTGAAAGTGTAAATTGGCATAAAAAAGATGATGTACATACTAATTTAAAAGAAGTCATTCGTACATTTGCAACTGCTCCAAACTTAGAAAGCGAACTTTCTCCTTCATTAGAAGAAATGAATTCACATTTTGCATTCGATACAATTGAAGAAATCATCCATTCATTGGAGAAAGATCAAAGTTCCTTTGCTTTAAAAACGAAAGAAACGCTATTATCAAAATCTCCTATTTCGTTAAAAGTAACATTAAAACAGTTTATTGATGGACAAGATAAGTCCGTTGAAGAATGTTTTGCTACCGACCTTGTACTTGCTAAAAATTTCATGAGACATGCGGATTTCTTCGAAGGAGTACGTTCTGTTGTCGTTGATAAAGATCAAAATCCGAATTATAAATATAAGCAGTTAAGTGATGTTTCAGAAGAAGATGTAAATCGATTCTTTAACTTACTTAATGCATAATACATAATAAGGTGAAACATTAATAAGTGGGGGTTCATTACCCGCTTATTATTAGCCCTCACCGATCGTCCGGTCATGCGGGATAAAATTGAGGCTATATAGTAGTGGAATTCCACTACTATATAGCCTCTTTCTCATTTAATACTTTTTAATATAATTTAATTTTATTAAATTAAAATGTGTGCTACACTATTTTTAATCAAATATTCTAAAAATAAAAAAGGAGGAGCAACTATGATTGAAAATTATTTTCTTTTCATCATTATGTCTATTTGTCTTATTATTTTACCCGGTCCTGATACTGCAATGGCGACGAAAAATACATTGGTTGCCGGTAAGGTCGGTGGAGTGAAAACAGTGTTCGGTACATGTGTTGCACTTTTAATTCATACTTTAGCAGCAGTAATCGGACTTTCCGCAATTATTGTAAAGTCAGCGCTTTTATTTTCTATTTTCAAGTACGTTGGAGCTCTATATTTAATTTATATTGGCATTAAAGCCCTTTTAGCGGTAAGAAACAAAGAAGGCTTTGATACGAACGATATATCTTTAAATAATGAAGATGAACACACTTCTTGCTTTCGCCAAGGGTTTCTTACGAATTTATTAAACCCTAAAGTTGCAGTCTTCTTTTTAACCTTTTTACCGCAATTTTTAAATCCAAATCATAATACGTTTATCCAATTTCTCGTAATGGGTCTTACTTACCTCGTTTTAACAGTTATTTGGTTCGCTTTTTATATATTTTTAATTGATAAAATTAGTGCTTTTATGAAAAAACCGAGGACGCAACGTTATATTCAAGGCTTAACAGGAATCGTCTTAATTGGTTTTGGTATTAAACTAGCTTTTGAAAAAAATAATTAACAAGACGAAAAACACCACATCTTCAGAGTGGTGTTTTTCATTTAACAACTGTTTTGGCTGTTTACTCTCTATTAAAACCAGCGCTCAGTTACAACTTTTTTACGTGTATAGAATTGGACGCCATCTGTACCATTTGTACCTAAATCACCAAAGAAGGAAGCTTTATTTCCTGCAAATGCGAAGAATGCCATTGGTGCTGGAACGTTTACGTTTACACCGATCATACCAGCATCGATATTATCACGGAATGTTTGTGCATGTTTACCATTTGACGTATAAATAACCGCGCCATTTGCAAATTTAGATTGATTTGTTATTTTAATACCTTCTTCTAAATCTTTAACTCGTACAATGCTTAATACTGGAGCAAAAATTTCATCTTGCCAAATTTTCATTTCTTGATTTACACCATCAAAGATTGTCGCACCTACAAAGTAACCTTCTCCAACTTCTTCCTTAATTTTGCGGCCATCAACTAATAAAGTTGCTCCATCTGCTACACCGCTATTAATATAGCCTAATACGCGCTCTTTATGAGATTCACGAATTAATGGTCCAACATAATTATCTTCGTGGAAACCGTCACCTACTTTTAACTTCTTCGTCTCTGCTACTAGTACGTCGATGAATTCATCAGCAATTTCATCAACTACTGCTACTACTGAACATGCCATGCAGCGCTCTCCACTACTTGCGAATGCAGATCCAATTACACCTTGCACTGTTTTCTCAAGATTGCAATCTGGCATCACAATCGCATGGTTTTTTGCACCAGCTAACGCTTGTACACGTTTCCCGTGTTTCGTACCTGTTTCATATACGTAACGAGCTACTGGCTCAGAGCCAACGAACGAAACAGCTTGAATATCTTTACTTTCTAAAATGCTATTTACAACATCTTTTCCGCCTTGTACTAAATTTAATACCCCTTTTGGAAAACCAGCTTCATAGAATAACTCTACAAGTCGCTCTGCTAAAAGTGGCGTTCTTTCAGATGTTTTTAATACGAACGTATTACCGCAAGCAATTGCAAGTGGGAACATCCATAATGGAATCATCATTGGGAAGTTAAACGGTGTAATACCAGCAACAACTCCAATTGGATAGCGCCAAATCGATCCATCAATGCCGCTAGCAATATTCGGAAGAGCTTGTCCCATCATTAAATTTGGTGCTGATGTTGCAAGTTCTACCGCTTCAATCCCGCGCTGCACCTCACCAGTTGCATCCGTTAATGTTTTACCATTTTCTAGCGTAATGATTTTAGCAAGCTCTTCTTTGTTTTCTTGTAAAAGCTGTAAATATTTATATAATTGTCTTGAACGATTCGGAACTGGTACTTTAGACCATGTTTCGTATGCTGCTTTTGCCGCTTCAACAGCTTTTTCAACATCTTCTTTCGGAGATAGCGGAACGTAAGCGATAATTTTTCCAGTCGCCGGATTCGGAACTGCTTCTACTTCTGTACCAGTAGATTCTACCCACTCACCATTAATATGATTTTTTACTCGTTTAATTTCAGTTGTAATCATTATATTCTCTCCTTTTTTATGATGTATATAAGTCTATTATTTTTGATTAGAAATTAACTGTTCACTAACTTTCTTATATAAAGCAGCCATATCGTTTTCACCATATCCTGCCTCACTTGCTTCTTCATATACGTTTAATAGCATTTCGCTTACTGGTAAGTGAAGTTCGCTTTCTTTCGCTAAATCTACTGCAAATCCTAAATCTTTCTTTAATAAATTCACAGTAAAGCCTGGATCGTAGTTTTCAGTTGCAATGAAACTTTTATAATTACGCTCATAAATTCTACTTTGACCGTAACTTACATTTAAAATATCAAACATTTTATCTAAATCCATATTATTCTTTTTCGCTAATGTTAAAGCTTCACTCACACCAGCTGTATAAAAACCAATTAATAGGTTATTAATTAATTTAACTGTTGTGCCACTATCAATCTGCTCACTAACATGGAAAACATTCGCGCCTAGTACGCCCATGATAGATTCCGTTTTCTCATATACTTCTTTCGATCCACCAACCATAAACGTTAATGTACGGTTTTCGGCTCCAATTACCCCACCACTAACAGGCGCTGCTAAAAAGTCTACTTTCTTTTCCTTTGCAGCTTCCTCTAACTGTTTGTTTAATTGTGGAGATACAGTACTTGTATCAATTAAAACTACATTCGAGTGGCTATTTTCAAATAATCCTTCTTCCCCAAAATACACCGCTTCAACAGCGCGAGGTGAAGGTAAACTTGTAAAAATCACATCGCATGTTTCTGCTAGTTTTGAGATTGATAAGCCAATAATTCCTCCTTCATTTTCAAAGGAAGCTTCGGCCTCTTTATTTAAATCCACACCGTATACTGTGTAACTTGATTTAACTAAATTTTTAGACATCGGAAGACCCATATTACCTAAACCGATAAAGCCAATCTTTTTCATATCGCTTTCCTCCTATTTACACAATATACTTTCCGCGATTTATAATAGCTTTCGCAATTTCTCTCTTTTTTGTAAATACGTTCGTGTATAAAGGCACTAATAATTGACGAATTTCAGCTAAAATTACGTGTCTATCTTGTTCTTCTGTGACAGCCGCTGAAAGTATAGAAATCGCTGCTTCTTCTACTTTACGATAGCCTTCTTCACAAATAACATCAGTTATCATTTGTTTCGTACGCTCTTTCTCTTCACCATTTTTACTAATTGCTTTCCTCGTACGTAAAAATGCTGATTCCATGACGTACACGTCCGTTAACATATTTGATAATACACGTGAATATTCTTGTTCTTGGTCAATTTTTAACCCTGGAGTTTTAGAGAGCGTTTTCAAAGATTGTTTCAACAATTTTTTCGATAATAAAATGTAACGATGGTTTCTTTCAACATTTGCTACATCAACTTCTACTACAGTATCTTCAATTTGTTCCATTTGCTTCATTAACATTTTAGCAACTGTTAATCTATTAATTTCGTTCGTTCCTTCAAAAATACGACTAATTCTAGCATCACGATATAATCGTTCTACCTCGTACTCTTGCATATAACCGTAACCACCATGAATTTGTACAGCTTCATCTACGATATGACCAAGTGTTTCAGAAGCGTTTACTTTATTAAGTGCACATTCAATTGCAAATTGAGACATTTTCTTCATAAGATCTTCATCACTCTCATGAATTGCTTCATCAATGACACCTGCTGTACGGTAGGCTGCACTTTCTGCTCCATATGTAGCAATGATCATATTTGCAATTTTCTCTTGAATCATCGTAAAATCTACTAATTCCGTTTGGAACTGTTTTCGCTCTTTTCCATATTGAACCGACAAACCAATTGCTTGTTTTGCTGTTCCAATATTTCCAAAAGCCAGCTTTAGTCTAGCGAAGTTAAGAATATTAAGAGCTACGTGATGCCCTTTTCCAACTTCCCCTAAAACATTTTGAGCAGGGATGACAACATCTTCTAAGATTAGGGTAGCCGTTGAAGAACCTTTAATCCCCATTTTCTTTTCTTCTAATCCAATGGATACACCTTCACATGTTCTTTCGACAATAAACGCTGTCATTCCTTTATTTGTCTTCGCAAAAACAACGTATACATCTGCCATATGAGCATTTGTAATCCACTGCTTCTCACCATTTAACTTCCAAGCAGTACCATCTTCATTTAATACTGCACTTGTTTTTGCACTTAAAGCATCAGAACCAGCATTTGGCTCAGTTAAAGCATAGGCCCCAATCCATTCTCCAGACGCAATTTTCGGCAAATATTTTTCTTTTTGTTCTTTCGTTCCGTAATATATGTAAGGCAATGTACCTACACCAGCGTGTATATTAAAGGAAACACTAAATGCACCAGCGTATCCCATTTTTTCTGCTACAAGCCCTGAAACTGCCTTTCCTAACTCAAATCCGCCGTACTCTTCTGGGACTTCAATACTTAATAATCCAAGTTCTCCAGCTTTCTCAAATAATTGACGAGAAATTTTATAGTTATGTTGTTCTATATTCTCCATTTGTGGAACAATTTCTTGTTTAACGAATTGTTCTGTCGTTTTTGCGATTAAATCTTCATCTCTTGAAAAATCTTCTGGCGTAAAGAAAGTATAATTCACATCTTTATTAAGTGAAAAAAATTCATCCCACGGTAACTTTGTTTTCTCCATCTGAATCCCCCTATCATTTCGGCCTTACTTGCTACTACGTATGCTCGTCTACGATGAGTGGAATTTCTTATTTTTGAAAACAGAAGGCGATGAATTGTCACATCAAGCAGTTCGTTTTGCCAAAGATGTATTCTCATCGCCTTAGTTGTTTTATCTATTGATCCTCTGATAATACTGTTTTTGCAATTCCAGTATCTAGTTCTTCAAAGTCATGATATGAAATTGTTTCATATAACTCACTTCTCGTTTGCATACTTGAAAGTGCATCTTTTTGAGAACCTGTTTCCTTAATTAAAGTAAACACATTCTCATATGCTTTCGCTGCAACACGAAGTGAAGTTACAGGATAAATAACCATTTGGAAGCCCATATTTGCAAATTCCTCTGCACTATAATACGGCGTTTTCCCGAACTCAGTCATATTCGCAAGTAAAGGCGCATTTACTTTACTATTAAATAGACGGAACTCTTCTTCTGATTGAAGCGCTTCAGGGAATATCGCATCTGCACCTGCTTTTACATAAGCGTTCGCTCTTTCGATTGCTTCATCTAAGCCTTCTACACCGCGAGCATCTGTACGTGCCACAATATATAAGCTTGGTGCAACTTCTTTAATCGCTTTAATCTTTTGAACTAACTCTTCTGTAGTAACGAGTTTCTTACCATTTAAATGTCCACATTTCTTCGGTAATTGTTGATCTTCAATTTGAACAGCTGCTACTTTTGCTTCCACCATTTCTACTGCTGTTCGCGCTACGTTTAATACACCGCCAAATCCTGTATCAATATCAACAAGAACCGGTAAATCTGTAGCTCTTACTAGATCTCTTGCTCTCTCTGCTACTTCAGTAGACGTCACGATTCCTAAATCTGGTAGACCTTTACTTGCAGTATAAGCAGCTCCCGATAAATATAAAGCTGAAAAACCTGTATTTTTCGCAACAAGAGCAGCCATTGCATCATGAGCACCTGGAATTTGCAAAATCCCATTTGCTTCTACTAAAGCTCGGAAGCGATTCGCAAGCTCCTCTTGTGTTGACTGTTTATTCACAACCCAAGCCATTCTAAATTCCCCCTATTATTAATTTAAGAATAGATCTACAAATTCGTTTACATTCATATTTTCTAGTTTTTCTTCATTTAGACAAACTTCATGAATTTGTTCTTGTTGCTTACTAGAATAATGACCTGCCATATTTGCAGTGAATTTTTGAACAACTTTTGGAATTGCTTCGTCTCTACGGAAACGGTGACCAAGTGGATATTCACATTCCACATTTTCTGTTACAGTGCCATCCTTGAAATGAACTTGAACAGCGTTGGCGATTGAGCGCTTGTTCGGGTCAAGGTAATCTAAACTGTACTGTTTGTTTTCAACAACAACCATCTTATTACGTAATTCATCTACACGTGGATCATTTGCTACTACATCCTCATAATCATCCGCAACGATATCTCCTTTTAATAAACCAATTGCCGTAATGTATTGTAAGCAATGATCACGATCAGCTGGGTTATTTAATGGACCTTCTTTGTCGATAATACGAATTGCTGATTCATGAGTTGTAATCGTAATACGATCAATTTCATCTAATCTTTCTTTAATTTCTGGATGTAATTTCACAGCACACTCTGCAGCTGTTTGTGCATGGAACTCTGCTGGATATGAAACTTTAAATAATACATTTTCCATTACATAAGACTCTAATGGTCTTGCTAACTTTAATTCTTGTTTATTGAATAATACATCTTGGAATCCCCAGCCTGGTGCAGATAATGCTGTTGGATATCCCATTTCACCTTTTAGAGCAGTCATTGCAAGATGAACACCGCGGCTTGTTGCATCACCTGCTGCCCATGATTTACGTGAGCCTGTATTTGGTGCATGACGATATGTACGAAGACTAGAATTATCAATCCATGCATGTGATAATGCATTAAAGATTTCTTCACGTGTTCCGCCGAGCATTTTTGCAACTACAGCAGTTGTTGCTACTTTTACGTATAATACATGGTCAAGACCAACACGATTCAAACTATTTTCTAAAGCTAGTACACCTTGAATTTCATGTGCTTTAATCATCATTTCTAATACTTCACGTACTTTTAATGGTTCTTTTCCTTCTGAAATACGAACACGGCTAATATAATCTGCAACTGCTAAAATACCGCCTAAGTTATCAGATGGATGTCCCCACTCTGCTGCAAGCCAAGTATCGTTATAGTCTAACCAACGGATCATACATCCGATATTAAATGCACCTTTCACTGGATCCAGCACATATGACGTACCTGGTACACGTGTACCATTCGGCACGATCGTTCCTGGTACAACTGGTCCTAGTAATTTCGTACACTCTGGATATTGTAGTGCTAAAATTCCACATCCAAGTGTATCAAGTAATACGTAACGAGCAGTACTGAATGCTTCTGCGCTAGTTACATCTTTATTTAATACATAATCCGCAATTTCTTCTAATAATGCATCTTTTTGTTTAATTTCATTTGTTTTAATCATACTATTCTTCCCTTTCTGTCGAAAATTCGTTATTATTAATGATGGGTGTCGGTCAAACACCCATCTAGCGGGCGGCGCTAACAACTCCCCAGTTGTTCTTAATTACTAAGTACATGTCGCTCGCCAACATAATTTACACGTGGACGGAACAATCGATTGTTCGCATGTTGCTCAATTACGTGCGCGCATAGTCCTACTGTTCTAGAGCTAAAGAAGATTGGTGTGTAAAGTTGAATTGGAATACCAAGCATCCAATATACTGGAGCTGCATAATAATCAAGGTTCGGATAAATTCCTTTTTCCTTCTCCATAATCTTTTCTCCAGCTTCACACATTTCATATAGTGTATAATCGCCTTTTACATCACATAACTGCTTTAAAGCTTCCTTCATCATCAGTGCTCTTGGATCCATCTTCTTCATATACACACGATGTCCAAAGCCCATAATTTTTTCTTTGTTATATAGTTTCTTCTGTAACAACTCTTCAAACTTCTCAACATTACCAGCTTCTAAAAGCATGTACATAACCGCTTCGTTTGCACCACCGTGTAAGCTACCTTTTAAAGATGCAACTGCACCTGTTAAAGCACCATATAAGTCCGATTGCGTTGATGCAATAACGCGCGCTGTAAATGTAGAGTTTGGCATTTCATGTTCACTATATAAAACAAGGGAACGATCAAAGATCTTCTCCTCAAGTTCAGTTGGTTTTTTACCTGTTAACATATAGAAGAAATTCGCGCTATATGATAATTCTTGAAGAGGCTGAATTGGCTCTTCATTATTTAAAATATGATAGCTATTCGCTACAATGTTTGGTACTTTGCTCAATAATTTGTACCCGCGGCTTTTGTTTACTTCTAACGAGCGGTTTTCGATATCATTATCGTAACCAGCTAATGCGGACACACCTGTACGCAATCCATCCATCGGGTGCGTTTCTTTCGGTAATGCCTTTAATACGTTGAATACACCTTCTGGTACCGCGTATTCTTCTTTTAATTTCTTTTCGAGTTTTGCTTTTTCATCCTCATTTGGTAGATGTTCTTCCAATAAAAGGTGCACAATGTCTAAATACTCTTTTGTTTTTGAGAGTTCGATTAAATCATACCCTTGAATTACAATTTCACCTTTCACTGTGTCAAGAAACGAAATTTTCGTCTCCGCTGCCACTATACCATCTAATCCCGGGGAAAATTTTTCTTCAGCTTTCATCATTATTTCCTCCAATCCTAATAGATCTTCGTGCACATAACTGTAAGCCTTTACAAAATCGTGAAACTACATTTCTATTTCAATGTATCAGAGTTTTTAGAAGATTTCAATTTATTTTATAATGATAAGTTTCCTATACTTTTACCGATGTAACAATACAATTTTTCAAAAATAATTTTCATGTTTTATAAAGAAAGGACAGACTTCTTTGTTCGCCTTATTAAAACAAAATATAAGGATGAATCAGAAAATCCTACAGAACATATCATTCTCCCATTTTTTTTAAGAAAATAAAAAAACGAGCTGTACACATATACAACTCGTTTCTTCATAATATTTATTTCACTATCTCTTCAATATAATTCTTATATAAAACTTATTTACTTTTAAAAAAGTTATTATTTTACATAATTAAATTGAATTTCTTCCGTTTCCTCATAGTAACATTTAACTAAATGATAGTTTTTAAAGTACCAAAGATTATAAACATCTCCCAAAATAGAATGACTTTTTTCTCAACTGACACGATTTCCCCATCTGATTTCTCAGAAACTATCCCTAAAGAATAGTCCGGCTGAATTGAACTATTATTATGTTATCCTTTAATCCTTTAACCATTGTAAATCGTTAAGTTCAATTGAAATTTTCATCTTTGTTACTCCCGTTTACGCAAATTCTTTTTTACCTAATCGCTGTTTTACAAAAATGACAAAAATAATGAAAGCGATTAGTCCTGAAATTGCACTACCTGCAAATAAAATACGGTAACCGAACATTTGCGAAACAACTCCAAGTAAAATCGCACCAAGTCCAATCCCTAAATCAAATGCGGTAAAGAATGAAGCGTTAGCAACTCCTCTTTTACTCGGATCAACAATTGTAAGCATCGCTGCTTGTAATGCGGGCTGTGCTGAACCGAATCCAACACCGTATAATGCAGCTGCGATAACTACCCCTATTAAACTATTTGAAATCGTTAATACAACTATCGCGATAATCGTAATACATAGTGCCGGGAGTATAATAAATACTTCTCCATACTTATCTAATAGTTTTCCTGAAATTGGTCTTACAATCGTTAAAGCAACTGCATATACAAGAAAGAATGTCCCAGGATTCACATCGATTGAAGATGCAAATAGCGGTAAAAACGTCGTAATTCCTCCATATGCAAATGATAAAAAGAAAACTACAATTGTAATGGAGAGAACCGATTTTTCAAACAACTGCATTTTCCCTTTTTCTTTTTGTGGTGTGAATGGCATTTTCGTCATGAACGATAATAGGACTGCCATAAAGGATAAAAGAGTTGCCAACAAGAATAAGCCGTGAAATGAATAATGTTGTACAACCGATAATCCAATCATTGGGCCGATTGCCATTGCAATTGTCATAGCCATCCCGTACCAACCCATACCTTCACCACGGCGTGAATCTGGAATAATATCAGTTATCGCTGTTCCAACAGCTGTTGTAGAAACAGCCCATGTCCCCCCATGAATAACCCGTAAAACAGCTAAAAGAACAATAGTCGATGCTAAATTATAAGAATACATCGTTATCCCAAAAAAGACGAGTCCGAAAATAATAAAAGATCTTCTCCCATATTGATCTAACATTCCTCCGATAATCGGTCGTATTACAACTGCTGCTATTGTAAACATTCCCATCATAAGTCCAACTTGTGATTCATTGCCGCCTATCTCTTTAATAAAGAGCGGGAGCGTTGGTACAAGTAAATAAAATCCTGTAAATAAAAATAACATTGCGAAAGTCATTTGAATAAATGATTTCGTCCATAATCGTTCCATTAAAATTCCTCCATAAACACGTATATTCTTGCAATTAACACCTCCATTTTACATTTTCTTAGTCCCTTTTCCCTCCGTAAATAGACGTAACTTTTTATAATAATGGTCCACCATCAATATAAATTGGTCTTACAACTTTATAAGTATACATTAGCCTAAAGTCCTATCTATATGTACCTTTATACACGTGAAAAGAATATACTACTTTATTATCACAACTTAGGAGTGATTATGTTATGTGGGTATCTTCAAGAGTAACAGCCGTCGTTCCTTCGACTCCTGGGATACACGTTCCAGCCGTTCATACAGCTAGTTCCGATGTAGGAATTGAACTCCCTGCAACTTGGCAACAATATCAAATTCCAGGTCAAGTTACTCCCTCATTTTGGCATCATGGCGCACATCCAAGTAGTACTACCTTTTACAACCCCAGTTATACTCCATTGCCTCAGGCTCAAGTTTTTTATCATTTTCCATCAATTTATTTTCAAAATTTCTACGGTACTTTTAACATTTAAACGAAAAAAGCACTTAAGATTTGTAATGTTTACAAATCTTAAGTGCTTTTTAATATTATTCATAAAATTTTCTTATTGCCCATTATTAGCAGGAGCCTCTCCTGTATTCCCACCAGTATCTGGTTGTGTGGTCGCTGGTGGCGTTGTATTTCCTTGGCTTCCTCCATTATTTGCTGGAGGTGTCGTATTTCCTTGGCTTCCTCCATTATTCGCTGGAGGTGGTGTATTTCC
>NZ_QOZX01000120.1:0-1900 GCF_008368895.1 Bacillus sp. BB081 | reverse complement strand
TACATAATAATATTATTTAAGAATTGTATCAGATTTCCTTGTAAAAATCTTGTTTATAAGGAAAGTATTGAAGAGTTTAATACTTCTTAAAATTGGAAAATATCGAGTTTGATAATATGTACTTCATAAGATTTTAAATGGAAATTGTATATTTAGTCATCCTTTGAATTGTAAAGGTTTTTTAGTGATTTGTAAGAGGAGATGCACAATTGCATATAAAATGATGAGAATCCTCTTTCTAGCTGATCTTTGGATTGTTATAGGCTATTTTAAGTAAGGTTTTCATTTTTAATCTGAAAAGTAACATTTGTAAAAATGTTACAAAAGGATATAAAATAAGAACGTGTATTCTTACAGAGTGGATAGTATTTTCACTAAATAGGGAGGACTTTTTATGTTATGGCGAATTAAAGATGCGGAAATATACTATGAAATTGTTGGAGAGGGGAAACCGGTCCTTATTATATATGGCTGTGCTCCGGATCATAGGTTAATGATGAAATGTATGGAATCAGTATTTCAAAAATATGAAGGTTATCAACGAATATATATTGATTTACCTGGAATGGGAAAGTCGAACGCTCCAGATTGGATAAATAGTTCAGATCATATATTAGAAGTGTTAACTATATTTATTGAAGAAATTATTCCAAAGAAAGATTTTTTACTAGTAGGAGAGTCTTTCGGCGGATATTTAGCTAGAGGGATACTTTCAAAAATGTTTGAGAGAGTCAATGGATTATTATTAATATGTCCTGTGGTTGTTGCGCTGACAAAAGAAAGACGTTTACCGGATAAACAGATAATTGTACAAGATAAGGAGTTTTTAAATACGTTAACTTCTACCGAAAGAAATGAATTTAGCGAGTTAGCAGTGGTAGCAAATAAAAATACATATAAGCGATTTAAAGAAGAAATTAAGCCGGGGTTAGATGTTGCTAATTATGAATTTATTGAAAGATTGCAAAAAAATTATTCTCTTACTATGGAGTTTCACCGAAAGAAATATGAGAAACCCGTTCTTTTATTAGCAGGAAGACAAGATATATCGGTAGGTTATCGAGATATTATAGAAATTATTGAAGATTATCCAAGAGCAACATTAGCGGTGCTTGATATGGCGGGACATAATTTGCAAATTGAACAGCCTGAACTATTCGAGAGTTTAGTAGGAGAATGGATTACACGAACAAAACAACAAAATTTATAAAAAACGAATGAATATTTTCAAGGGGGAAGTATGAATACATATATTTATATGGTTAGGCACGGTGAATCATCAAAATTAGAAGGGAGTGAAAGAACACGTGGTTTAACTGAAAAGGGAAGTTTAGACGCTCATAGAGTAACAGACATATTAAAAACAGAGGGAATCGATACTTTCATTTCAAGTCCATATAAGAGGGCTATGTTAACGATAGAAAAAACAGCCAATTTCTATGAAAAAGAAATATTAATATATGAAAACCTTAAAGAGTGTATGTTTTCCAGTGGGGATCAAGTTATATCAGATAAAGAGGTGTATCCGCTTGTAAAGAAGATGTTCTCTAATCCTGACTGTACACTCATGGAAGGAGAGTCATATAAGGATTGTCAGAGACGGGTAGTGAAAGTGTTAAAGGAAATATTAATGGATTTTCAAGGACAAAAAATTGTAATTGGCACACATGGGCTTGTAATGACACTCATGATGAATTATTTTGATAAGCAATACGGGTTTGAATTTTTAATACATACATCAAAGCCTGACATATATAAGCTGGAATTTAATGATGAACAATTATTGAATGTAAAAAAATTATGGATAGGAGAATGAAACTGAATATATGGAGTGTGTTTAATTTTTACTTATAAAACACACTCTTTTTTTATAGAATGCATTTTTATCAACTATTTTTAG
>NZ_QOZX01000012.1:0-48278 GCF_008368895.1 Bacillus sp. BB081 | reverse complement strand
CGTTCAGTTTTCAAAGAACTCATCTGCCGCTCAGAAGCGACTTTATCAATATAACATTTCGTTATATTTTCGTCAACAACTTTTTTCAATAAGTTGTTTTTCGTTTGTTTTGCTTGTTACCTTTCGTGGCAACGAATATAAATATACCAGTTTGATTATTAAAATGCAATAGTTTTTCTAATAAAATTTTTAACTTAGTAAAAAAGTATAAAAATAGCACATTCCTTCTATATAAATATAATTTCTCGCACCATCAAGAGCTACTATCCCTACGTAGCTCATACTCAAATAAAAAAAGCTTTGGAGAAATCTCCAAAGCTTAGTCTTGTTTATGACGCATAGCAGGGAATAATAATACATCACGAATAGATGGTGCATTCGTTAACAACATAACAAGACGATCAATACCAATTCCTAGCCCACCTGTAGGAGGCATACCGTACTCAAGAGCTTCAATATAATCATCATCCATCATGTGAGCTTCATCATTACCTTGTTCGCGCTCTTTTAATTGCGCTTCAAAGCGTTCTTTTTGATCAATCGGATCATTTAGCTCAGTGAATGCATTTGCATGTTCACGTGCAACGATAAATAATTCGAAACGATCTGTGAATCGTGGATCTTCATCATTCTTTTTCGCAAGTGGCGAAATTTCTACCGGATGACCGTAAATAAATGTTGGTTGGATTAATTTATCTTCTACTTTTTGTTCGAAGAATTCATTTATAATATGACCAACTTCCATCGTATCCTTAATACCTACATTATGTTCTTTTGCAAGTTCACGCGCTTCTTCTACACTCATTGGATTCCAGAAATCTGCTCCAGAATGTTCCTTGATTGCATCTACCATATGAAGACGTGTCCATTCTGGTTCTAGATTAATTTCATAATCACCATATTGGATCGTTGTTGTACCTAGTACTTGCTTCGCAATATGCGCAACCATATTTTCTGTTAGTTTCATAATATCTTTATAATCAGCATACGCTTCATATAATTCAATCATTGTAAACTCTGGATTATGACGAGTTGATACACCCTCATTACGGAATACACGACCGATTTCATAAACTTTTTCTAATCCACCCACAATAAGGCGCTTTAAATGAAGTTCAATTGCGATACGCATGTATAATTCCATATCTAACGCATTATGGTGCGTAATGAAAGGACGCGCAGAAGCTCCACCTGCAATTGCATGCATCATAGGTGTTTCCACTTCAAGATAACCATTGTCATCTAAGTATCTTCTCATTTCACGGATGATTTTACTGCGAGTAACGAATGTTTCACGGCTTTCCATGCTTGTGATTAAGTCTAAGTAACGTTGACGGTAGCGTTGTTCAACATCTTTTAATCCATGATATTTATCCGGTAATGGACGAAGAGATTTCGTTAATAGTGTAAAGCCCGTTGCTTTCACCGAAAGTTCTCCAACGTTCGTTTTGAACACTTTACCTTCAATACCTACTAAATCACCTAAATCTGCTGTTTTAAACAATTCGTACTCTTCATCTCCAACAGCATCTTTGCGAACATAAATTTGAACTTGTCCATGTAAATCTTGAATATGTGCAAATCCAGCTTTTCCTTTACCGCGTTTTGTCATAATACGACCAGCGATAGAAACAGAGATTTCTTTCTCTTCTAATTCTTCTTTAGAGAACTCTCCATATAAGCTTAATAAGTCATTTGTTGCATTTGTACGTTCAAATCGTTTACCAAACGGATCGATTCCTTGCTCACGTAAGTTATGTAACTTTTCACGACGAACAAGCAATTGGTCGTTTAATTCTTCGTGGTTCATGTTATCCATGGTATTGATATCACTCCAGCTCTATTAATTTTTACAATATATACAGTATAGCATTTTCTACTCAACTAGAAAAACTGCCAGCAACTAGCTGGCAGTTCTTCTTTCTTTCACGTAATTATAGGAAGTGTATAGAAGAATGTCAATCTTCCCTATCTATTATTAACCAACGTGAATTGTTTGTTGTTTCGCTTCTACTTCTTCTACAAATGCACCTAATACATTCGCAAGGTCCTCACGCGTATTACAAGCATTGATACCATTACGTACAGTTGCATTACCACGAACACCCTTTAAATACCAAGCTGCATGCTTTCTCATCTCTCTTACAGCGACATTTTCGTTCTTTAAATCGATAAGACGATCTAGATGCAACATACATACGTCAATTTTCTCACGCACTGTCGGTTCCGGCATTAATTCACCTGTTTCCAAATACTTTACCGTACGATAAATCATCCACGGGTCCCCAAGGGCAGCGCGACCAATCATAACACCGTCTACACCAATTTCATCAAGCATACGCTTTGCATCTTGTGGCGTTTCGACATCACCATTTCCGATAACCGGGATATTTACAGCTTGCTTTACTTGTTTAATAATATCCCAATCCGCTTTCCCTTCATACATTTGTACTCGTGTACGTCCATGAACTGCTACTGCTTGTCCGCCAGCACGCTCAACAGCTTTTGCATTCTCAATTGCAAAAATATGATCTGCATCCCAACCAATACGCATCTTAACTGTAACCGGCTTTTCAACAGCATCTACAACTGCCGCTACCATTTCATATATTTTATTTGGGTCTAAAAGCCACTTTGCTCCCGCGTCACACTTAATGATTTTCGGTACCGGGCAACCCATATTAATATCAATAATGTCTGCTGTCGTATATTTATCTACGTATTTCGCAGCATCTACAAGAGTTTCTTTCTCTCCACCAAAAATTTGTAAACTTAATGGCTTTTCTCTTTCATCAATATATAACATATCTAATGTTCTTTTGTTATTAAGCAATATCGCTTTATCACTTACCATTTCAGCACAAACTAAACCTGCACCAAATTCTTTTACTGTCAAACGGAATGCAGAGTTACACACTCCCGCCATCGGTGCTAATACAACCGGGTTTTTCATCTCAATATTTGCAATCTTTAACACTCGACTTACTCCTTCCTTCATAGTCACTTCGGCATTAATTCCTCCACTGAAACCTTTAATGCCTTAGCAACTTCCACTACAAAATCTTGGGAAGGCGATCGATTCCCTCTCTCAACTTCACCTAAAACAGATACAGATACCCCTAACTCTTTCGCAAAACCTTCTTGTGTATAACCTTTTAGCTTTCGAAAAGCACGAATGCGTCTTCCCCATTTTTCTGCTTCCATACCGTTACTCCCTCTCGCCTTTTCATTTCTTCTACTTGTGAACGTGAAATGTTTTGTTTTATATCTTGATTAATCTCTAACAACGGAACGATAACAAAAGCTCTTTCGAACATCCGCGGATGCGGAACAATAAGATTCTCTGCTTCAATATTTTCTTGATTATATAGTAAAATGTCAAGGTCGATGGTCCTCGGACCCCATCTAATTTCCCTTTTTCTTCCTAAATCATTCTCTACTCTTTGTGTAATTTTCAATAACTCTTGCGGTGATAAATTGGTAGAAATTTTTATAACTAAATTTAAAAAGCAACTTTGGTCAGTATAGCCAACTGGTTCTGTTTCATATACAGATGAAATATCGTTAACTTGGATATACGGGTTTTTGTTTAAAAACTGAATCGCTTCAGTTAAATACGTATAACGTTCTCCGATATTTGAACCTAATGCAATGTAAGCTATATTATTCATGGTCGTTCTCTCATAATTTCTACTGCTACAGCACGATAATGCCCAGGTATCGGCGGATCTGGTTTAATTACTTTAATTGTACAACGGAAAATACTCTCATATTGTTTTAATATATCTGCAGCAATATTTTCAGCGATACTCTCTACAAGCTTATACGTTCTATCTTCAACAACTTTTCTACATAACTCGAAAAGCTCTCCATAATTGACAGAATGCTCTAAGTCATCACTTTCTCCTGCCTGTTTCAAATCCAACTCCACCGTTAAGTCCACTTTAAATCTCTGACCCAATTTATTTTCCTCCGGGAATACACCATGATAACCGTAAAACTCCATATCATGAACATAAATTTTATCCAATTACTTTACCCCCTTACCAATCATCGCATCCATCATCTTAGCCATACGTGCCATTTCCTTCACATCGTGAACACGAACAAACTCACAACCCTTTTCAATGCCGAGACAAACGGTAGCTCCTGTTCCCTCAAGACGTTCCTCTACCGGTAAATCTAACACATGTCCAATAAAGGACTTTCTTGAAGTACCTAAGAGAACTGGATAACCCAGTACGTTTAACTGTTCTAAATTACGCATCGCTTCTAAATTTTGTTCAGGTGTTTTAGCAAAACCGATGCCTGGGTCTAAAATGATATTTTCATCTCGCACGCCAGCATCTTTAGCAATTTTGATGCTTTCATATAAATCAGCAATCATATCAGCCATTAAATTGCGGTAATTCATGTTATCGCGATTATGCATCAAGATAATAGGTACATCGTAATGAGCTGCAACTTCAGCGATTTTCGGTTCCGCCTTCGCTCCCCAAACGTCATTAATAATATGAGCGCCCGCTTCGATTGCTTGTTTTGCAACTTCAGCTTTATACGTGTCGATAGAAATCGGCAATTCCACTTCTTTTGCAACCGCCTGAATCATCGGAACAACTCGCTTTATTTCTTCTTCCACCGATACTTTAGCAAAACCGGGGCGAGTAGATTCACCGCCGATATCAATAATATGAGCACCTTCATCTCGCATTTCTTTCGCATGGCGCACCGCAGCCTCTAACTCGTTGTAACTCCCACCATCAGAAAACGAATCTGGTGTTACATTTAAAATCCCCATAATTAAAGTTTTTTCATTTAAGTTCAATGTATATTCGCCGCAGCGCAAATCATAATCCCACTTCAAACTACACATCTCCTCTTCGCAATTCATTTCTGCTCCACAATTTCTCTCTCTGCATTTCATAAAGACTCATAAACCTTTTTGTAACCATACCTACTTTACCCGGGAAATCTCGTCCCTCTATATGATAAAGCGGGACAATTTCTTGAATCGAGTTTGTTACGAAGACTTCATCAGCTGAAAGTAATTCATCTTTTGGAAAGAAACCTTCCTTCACTTCGATGCCCAGCTCTTCAGCAACCTTTATAATAAACGCACGAGTGATACCATTTAAAATCCCTGTTTTTAGCGAAGGTGTATACAAAATATCACCTTTCACGAAAAAGAGATTCGAAACAATACCCTCTGCAACATAACCTGTTTCAGTAAGGAAAATACCTTCCTTATTCACAACATTTCCAATTTCACGTTTTCCTAAAATGTTATTTAAATAATGATGAGACTTTAAGCGAGACGCACCCTCTGGTGTATTTCGCACTTGCTTTAAAACAACCCCTTCTTTTTCCACTACATCTTCAGGGGCTGCTAAAGGTTTTATAAAAACAATAACAGACGGCTCTTCATACCTTTCCGTTTGCAATCCAATTTCATCTATACCCGCTGATACATTAAAACGTACATATGCATGCTCTAATTCATTCTTAACGAGTAAATTCTTCAAAATAAGCAGTACTTCATCTTTCGTCATTGTCCATTTAATTTGCAATGTATCCAGCGCATCTATTAAACGATTATAATGATCATCCAATAAGAAAGGATGACCATTATAAATACGAAATGTCTCAAAAACTCCAAGACCATATAAATAACCATGATCATAAGGAGAAATTCTCGCTTCACTCGCTTCTACATACTCACCATTTACGTAAATTAACACGATGTCACACTTGGGCTGTATTTACGAATGAAATTCTGCAACAACTCTTTCCCGTGGGAAGTCATAATTGATTCTGGATGGAACTGTACACCTTCAATCGGTAATGTTGTATGACGGAGCGCCATAATTTCCCCTTCTTCTGTCCAAGATGTTACCTCTAAGCAATCAGGTAACGTCTCTTTCTTAACGATAAGGGAATGGTAACGTGTCGCAGTAAACGGATTAGGGATATCCGAAAAAATCGTCTTTCCGTCATGATGCATAAGCGACGTTTTCCCATGCATTAAGCGCTCCGCACGTATAACCTCTCCGCCAAACACTTGTGCAATGGATTGATGTCCAAGACAAACCCCAAAAATCGGAATCTTTCCAGCAAAGTATTGAATAACCTCCATACTAATACCTGCTTCATTAGGACTACACGGACCTGGCGAAATCATTAAAAAGTCTGGTTTCATATTCTCAATATCTGAAATAGTCACTTCATCGTTACGTTTAACAACAAGCTCTTGTCCAAGTTCTCCAAGAAACTGCACTAAATTAAATGTAAAAGAATCATAATTATCAATCATTAATATCATTTCTCTCACCTAACCGTTTCTTCGCTACGTTCTTTTGCACGCCATAAAGCAATCGCCTTTTTTAACGACTCTTTATATTCATTTTCCGGATTCGAATCAATTACAATTCCCGCTCCTGCTTGTACATGTGCTTTTCCATCTTTAGCAAGCAGTGTTCTAATTACAATATTCAATTCTGTATCTCCAGAATAACCGATCCACCCGATTGAACCTGTATAAATCCCTCGGCGAACAGGTTCTAATTCTTCAATAATTTCCATCGTACGTATTTTCGGGGCACCAGTAATTGTTCCCCCAGGGAATACAGCCTTCACTAAATCAAAAGCATCTTTATCTTCTTCCACCTCACCACGCACATTAGAAACAATATGCATAACATGTGAGTATTTCTCAATTACCATAAATTCATCTACTTCTACAGTGCCATATTTACAAACACGCCCTAAATCATTTCGTTCTAAATCCACAAGCATGACGTGCTCTGCTCTTTCTTTTTCGTTCTCAATTAATTCTTTTGCTAATTCTTCATCCTCTTGCTCATTCGCCCCTCTAGATCTCGTTCCAGCAATCGGTCTTGTACTTACTTCGGTTCCCTCTTTCTTAATTAGCAACTCTGGCGATCCACTAACAATTTGAAAATCCCCGAGCTCCAAGTAACCCATATATGGAGATGGATTAATCTCACGAAGACTTGTATAGATTTCTAGTGGGTGTGTTTGTAACGTTCTTTCTTGCCTTGTCGACAAGTTTACTTGGAACACATCACCAGCCCCAATATATTCTTGAATACATTCAACCGCCTTCATAAAGCTTTCTTCTGTAAAAGCAACTGTTTCACTTTTCTCTTCAGGGCATGCAAAAGGTATATTCACTTCTGGCGCTTCTGTCGCCCAAAGAATCTTCCATTCATTTAATCGCTCTTTTGCCTCTTCATGCTTATCTACATAATGTGTAATAATCCATAATACTTTTTCTTTTTGATCATAAACAAACACATCATCAAATAATAAAAAGAATATATCAGGTATATTAATGTCATCCTCCGCATGGGAAGGGAGTTTTTCAATATAACGGATGCAATCATAACTAAAGTAACCAATTGCACCACCTTGAAATGGAGGGTATTCCGGATTATAATCCGTTTTCCATCGCTCCATATATTCCTGCATTAAATCTAATGGGTTTCCTTGTTTTATTGTTTCCTTACCACTTTCGCTTATATGTAACGTTTCACCCTTCCCTCGGATTACCGCTACTGGGTTCAACCCCACAATGTTATAACGACCGCCACGTCCACTCTCTAACAAAATATGTTGCGGTTTATCCTTAGAAAGAAATTTATACTGCTTAAAGAAATCTAACTGATATGGAATAGAAAGCGCTACAGATTTTCTTCGTTGCATATCAACACCCCGTCTTCTTTTATCCCACCCTCTTAGATTAACCACCTCAAACTACATTCGTTATGTATATAAAGTGGTTATACTCGAAGGCTAGTGAAAATAAATTAATTATACTACCTCTTATTTTACATGAAGTTTTCTAGTCATTCACTCTTTTCCTATTTCCAATCCAAAAAGAAAAAGCATCCTTTTCAAGGATGCTTTTTCAATCACATATAATTAAGACTCAAATTGATAAAGCGGTGTACTTAAATAACGTTCACCGTTACTTGGGATAATAACAAGTACCTTTTTCCCTTTACCTAACTTTTTCGCAATTTCTGTTGCTGCATAAATAACTGCTCCAGAAGAGATACCCACTAAAATACCTTCCTCTTTAGCCACTCTTCTTGCATATTCAAATGCTTGCTCTGCTTTTACTTGAACAATTTCATCATATACCTCTACATCCAATGTCTCTGGGATGAATCCCGCCCCAATTCCTTGGATTTTATGTGGACCCGGTTTCCCACCAGATAGTACTGGTGAATCCGCAGGTTCTACTGCATAAATTTTAATATCTTTATACGCTTCCTTCAGCACTTCACCAGCACCAGTAATCGTTCCACCTGTACCAATACCTGCAATAAACGCATCTAATTGGTCACCCATTTGTTCAACAATTTCTGGCCCTGTTGTTAAACGATGAATTTCTGGATTCGATTGGTTTTTGAACTGTTGTGGTATAAAGTAGCCATGCTCTTTTGCTAATTCAGTCGCTTGACGAATTGCTCCACCCATTCCTTCAGGCCCTGGAGTCAATACTAATTCCGCACCGTAAGCACGTAATAAATTACGACGCTCAATACTCATTGTTTCTGGCATTACTAAAATTGCCTTATATCCTTTAGCGGCCGCTACCATCGCTAAACCAATTCCCGTGTTACCACTTGTTGGCTCAATGATTGTATCGCCTTCTTTTAATAATCCTTTTTTTTCAGCATCTTCAATCATAGCTAATGCAATACGATCTTTAACACTGCTCCCTGGATTCATAAATTCTAATTTTAAGTATATATCTGCGCTGTTTGATTCTACGATGCGGTTCAACTTAACGATCGGCGTTTTCCCGATTAATTCTGAAACTGATTGTGCCACTCGCATTCCTGTCACTCCTAACACCGAGTATTTTTATTGGTTTTATCTATATTTAGATTTTGTCAGAAAATTCCCTGTTTGTCAATCTATTTAGAGGATGGATTCCCTCACTTCCCTTATTACAAACTCTCAATTAAATTTGTAATATCTTCTTTAGAGAACTTGTATCGCTCATTACAGAAATGACAATGAACTTCTGTCTCTTCTTCTTCTTCGCGAATTTGCTCTAACTCTGTTTTACCTAAACTAATTAACACACTCTCAATACGTTCGCGTGAGCATGTGCAATTAAATTGAACATCCATCACTTCTAATACTTTTACTTTATCTTCTCCAAGAACTGCATACAGTAACTCTTCTGGAGAAAGCCCTTGTTCAATTAACGTTGATACAGGAGGAATCTTCTGCAAACGATCTTCAATGAATGAAATTGTTTCTTCCTGTGCACCTGGCATAATTTGAAGGATAAATCCACCTGCCGCTAATACGCTGTCATCTCCATTTACAAGAACGCCAACTCCTACAGAAGAAGGTGTTTGCTCAGAAACTGCAAAATAATACGTGAAGTCTTCCCCTAATTCTCCTGAAACAATTGGAGATTGACCAATAAACGGCTCACGCATACCAATATCTTTAATTACTGTTACAAATCCCTCAGTACCTACCGCTTGATATACACGTAATTTCCCTTGTTCCGTTCCTTCAAAATCAACATGTGGATTCGTTACATAACCACGTACATCCCCATTTGCATGAGCATCTACTAAGATAGGACCAATCGGACCATTACCTTCTACCTTAATCGTTAACTTTTGGTCACCTTTTAACATCGCGCCCATCATTGTACCTGCAGTTAAAGAACGACCAAGTGCCGCCGAAGCTGTTCTCCATGTATCATGACGTCTTTGCGCCTCACTTACTGTGTTTGTAGTACGTACACTATATGCACGCACTTCTCCATCAAATGCTAACGCTTTTACTAAATAATCTTTCATACTCATTTATTCACCTTTCTCCTGCAGTAAATTTGCATTACGCTCGTATAACATATACAAACCTTTTAATGTTAAAAATGGATCTACAACATCAATTACATTCGATTCTTCTGAAATTAATTTCGCCAATCCACCTGTTGCAATAACTTTCGGTTCTTGTTTAGCTTCCTCTTTCATACGCTTAACAATACCTTCCACTTGTCCAACATAACCATAAAGAATACCAGATTGCATTGCACTTACCGTATTCTTTCCAACAACACTGCTTGGTTTTGTAATTTCAATACGAGGAAGTTTTGCCGCTCTACTATATAAAGCCTCTGCTGAAATCATAATTCCCGGCGTAATAACCCCACCCATATAATGCTTTTCTTCGTTAATATAACAATATGTAGTAGCCGTACCGAAATCGACAATAATAAGCGGACTTCCATACAAGTGGATTCCTGCTACCGCATTTACAATTCGGTCCGCGCCTACTTCACGTGGATTTTCATATTTAATATTTAGCCCCGTTTTTATTCCAGGACCTACTACAAGCGGTTTAATTTTAAAATACTTTTCACACATGCGCTCTAATGCAAACATAATTGGTGGTACGACTGAAGACACGATAATACCTTTCACATCTTCAAACGAAAGACCTTCATGCTCAAGCAACTGCTTTACAAGCATTCCATATTCATCTTCTGTCTTATGACGATCTGTTTCCATGCGCCAATGTTGACGAAGTTCCCCCTCTTCAAACACGCCTAGCACAGCATTTGTGTTCCCTACATCCAATACAAAAATCATATTCTCACCACTTATCTTATTTAATCTATATTTGTGCAGTATGTATAAAACTTATAAAAACATCATATCACACATACTTATATAATCAGCTTTTCTATCCTCATCATTTTACAAAAAGATTACGCTCTATTTCAATTTTTAATACCAGATTTACTTAAATTTTTTTCTACTTCATTTCGTTTCACAAATAAAAAAAGGAGTGACCATCGTCACTCCTTCATCTCTTACTTATCTTCTGATTCTTCATCGTCCTTCTTCATATTGATGTTTACTTTCACATCATCTGAAGATGTTGGACGCTCTGGCAATCTGCCGTAATCATATAAATGATTGATTTGCTCTGCATCTAACGTTTCTACTTCAAGTAACGTTTTCGCAATAATATCTAGCTTATCACGTTTTTCAGTAAGAATTTGTTTCGCGCGAGCATAACATTCTTTTATAATAGTTTGCATTTCCACATCGATTTCATGTGCAATTGCATCACTGTAGTTTTGTTCTGAATGGAAGTCTCTTCCTAAGAACACTTGACCACCTTGTGAGCTACCGAATTGCATCGGTCCAAGCTTATCACTCATACCGAATTCCGTAACCATACGTCTTGCAATACCAGTCGCACGTTGGAAGTCGTTGTGAGCACCTGTACTTGCTTCACCAAACACAATCTCTTCAGCTACTCGACCACCAAGTAAACCAGTGATTTTATCAAGTAACTCTGGTTTTGTCATGAAGTAACGATCTTCTTTCGGAAGCATTACTGCATATCCACCAGCTTGACCACGAGGGACAATTGTTACTTTATGAACGATATCTGCTTCATCAAGGACAACACCAATTACAGTATGGCCAGCTTCATGGAATGCAACGATATTACGTTCTTTTTCAGAGATAACACGACTTTTCTTAGCTGGACCTGCAATAACACGGTCCGTTGCTTCATCAATGTCACTCATATCAATTTTCTTCTTATCTTGACGCGCAGCCACTAAAGCAGCTTCGTTTAATAAGTTTTCAAGATCCGCACCAGAGAACCCTGGTGTACGAGTTGCAATTGCTCTTAAGTTGATATGATCATCAAGCGGTTTATTACGAGCATGTACTTTCAGCACAGCTTCACGGCCATTTACATCTGGACGATCTACTGTAATTTGACGGTCAAAACGACCTGGACGTAATAAAGCTGGATCAAGAATATCAGGACGGTTTGTTGCAGCGATGATAATAATACCTTCGTTTGCACCGAATCCATCCATTTCAACAAGTAATTGGTTCAACGTTTGCTCACGCTCATCATGGCCACCACCAAGACCTGCGCCACGTTGACGTCCTACTGCATCAATTTCATCAATGAAAATGATACAAGGAGCATTTTTCTTTGCATTTTCGAATAAATCACGTACACGTGATGCACCAACACCGACGAACATCTCTACGAAATCAGAACCACTGATAGAGAAGAATGGAACGCCTGCCTCACCTGCAACGGCACGTGCTAGTAAAGTTTTACCTGTACCTGGAGGTCCTACTAATAGAACACCCTTCGGAATACGGGCACCAACTTCAGCGAACTTACGAGGATCTTTCAAGAATTCAACTACCTCAACAAGCTCTTGTTTCTCTTCATCCGCTCCAGCAACATCTCTGAAACGAACTTTTTTCTTTTCGTCATTATATAACTTCGCCTTACTTTTCCCGAAGTTCATAACACGGCTACCGCCGCCCTGAGCCTGGTTTAATAAGAAGAAGAATAAAATGAAGATAATGACAAACGGAATGATTGAAGTAAAGAACGTTACCCAAGCACTTGTTTCTTCTGCTGGTTGATACTTAACTTCAGCACCTTGCGCTTTGTCATTAATTTTCTTTTGTAATTCCTCAGTATTTGGTGCATAAGTAACAAATTGTTCTCCTTGGCTAGAGTTGTTAAATTGTCCTTTTACCTCAAATACACCATTTTTCGGTTGAAGTTGCACATTACGCACTTCACCTTTTTCTAGTTTAGTAATGAATTTATCGTAGCTAACTGATGTCGTTTTTTGTGTCGAACCATTAAAATAGCTCACGATTCCAATTACTACTAGGAATATCAGTAAATAAAAGATGGTATTACGGAAGATACGATTCATTCCTAACCTCCTCTCACGGCATAAACACTATAGTAAATCGTAACATAGAAAAACTTTCCTATACAATTGTGACGCCTGTATTTAATTAATTTGAGTAAACACTTGGTTTTAATACTCCTACATAAGGAAGATTACGGTACTGCTCTTTATAATCTAATCCATACCCTACAACAAATTCATGTGGAACAGTAAACCCAACATAATCCGCTTTCAAATCTACCTTACGGCCTGTCGGCTTATCTAATAACGTAACAATTTTTACAGACTTCGCTTTACGATATTTGAATAGGTCTACTAAGTAACTTAGCGTAAGACCGCTATCAATAATATCTTCAACGATTAAAATATCGCGACCCTCTACAGAAGTATCAAGGTCTTTTAAAATTTTCACTTCGCCTGTTGAAACAGTAGAGTGACCGTAACTAGATACAGCCATAAAATCCATTTCAAGATATGTATCTGTTCTCTTTAATAAATCTGCCATGAATGGCATTGCGCCCTTTAATACACCAATCGCAAGAGGTATTGTGTTTTTATAATCCTCTGCAATAACCGCACCTAATTCGCGCACCTTTTCTTGTATTTGTTCTTCAGAAATTAATACTTTTTCGATATCTTGATTCATCATTTCATTATCCTCCCGGAAGACTCCTTGCTTTTGTAGTGAATAATCATATATTTATCCTTCTTTGCCGCCTCTTTCGAGATAGCAAATGCAGATCGCTTCAACAAGGGTACCCAAATAATATTCCCACTTGCATCACAAACGACCGGCCATTCTTCTCTTTTTTCTCTTGGTACTTTTGCTTCGATAAAAATAGTTTTTATCTTTTTTGTGCCATTCATACCTTGTATTGACATGCGATCTCCATTTTCTCTAGAACGAATACGAAGTGGATATGATATATCATTATACTTAGCAACAAATACTGTTTCATTCATGTTACTTGGTATGTCTTCGCTCACCTCTGTTACAAGCTTATCCCCGTTCGATAGCGTAATGGTCCCGGGCACTGATAAATCTTGTAAAAAAGGAGAAACAATTTCTTGTTTAAATCCAAAGCTGCACTCCTCGTATGCGCGAACAATTTTTAAATCACCTGGGAAATCAAGTGAACCCGAAGGTTGTGTCCGCTTAAAAAACTCGATCACTTTGTCAATATGTATAGAGGAAAGAGAAGATGGAATCTTATATTCATAAAGATAGTTTAATATTAGTTGAATCCCTCTTCTTTGTAAAGGCATAGACATGGATTCAAAGGCAGGAATTGATAAGCTAATTTGTTTATCACTTTTTTTTGTAATTACTTTATTCATTTTCTCAAAAGCTAATTCCTGCAAATACGCCTCATCCTCTTGCATCTGCATGCTAAATTTTTGGAATTTCTCATGCACTTGTGAATTTTCTTCTTTCAAATGCGGAAGAACATATTTACGTAATCGATTCCTTGTATATACTTCCTTTTTATTACTTGGATCTATACGGGGAATTATTTTTAGCTTATTACAGTAATCAACAATCTCTTCCTTCGTTACTCCAAGTAACGGCCTAATTAAATATCCATTATGAAAAGGACGCTTCACTGCAATTCCTGCATATCCTTTCGGAGTACTCCCTCGTACAAGGCGCATTAAAATCGTCTCTACTTGATCATCACCATGATGTCCAAGAGCTACATATCTCGCATCATATTTCTTCATTATTCTTTCCAAAAATGCATATCTGCATTCTCTAGCAGCAACCTGTGCATTCATTCCGTGTTGCTGTTGATATTGCGACACATTAATCCTTATCGTTTCGCAAATAACTCCCAGCCCTTTACAAAGGTCCTGCACAAACTGTAGGTCCTCATGAGATTCATCGCCTCTAAACATATGGTCCACATGTGCCACTACAATTTCGAACTGTTTTGCTGCTCTTTTTTCTAACAAATAATATAGAAGAGCCAAAGAGTCAGGACCACCAGAAACCCCTACAACAATTGTTGAACGTTCCTTTAATACATCATGCTGCTTTACAAAGTCATCTACCTTTTCAACAAATGTATCTTTCAACTTCGTAATCACCTTTCATTAAACAAGAACAGCAACGTTAGTTACCTTGTTTATAATGGTACAACTTTTACAAACATTGTGCAAAAAAAAGATATACAAAAATTACATTTTTATCTTACATCATCCGTGCATATTCACAAAAATAATAACATTATCTTTTAAAGTAAAAAAACCTAGGCATCCACCTAGGTTTTTAGAAAGAAACAGTGATAAAGAAACATCATACTTAAAATTTATTGTGCCTGCATTCCTACAATTGGAATCGTAGCCCACTTCGGCATATTTTTCTTCACTTTCGCCACAACGATAGTCATATCATCATTTATATAACCATCACAAGAGCGAATCACCTCTTCCATAATGATATCAGCAATTTCTTGCGGATCTTCGGTTTGTAATTCTTTAATTTTTCGTTTCATCCATAGTTCATGATTTTCTACATGTTGCGCTCCCTCGAAAATCCCATCGCTCATCATAATAAGGATATCACCCGTTTTTAATTGTTCACCTACTACATCAACTTCAACATCCTCAATAATGCCCATCGGCAAATTACTTGCCTCAATTTTCAAAATATTATTCGCGCGTTTAACAAAACTCGGCGTCGATCCAATCTTTAAAAATTTCGCACTCGCATCCCGCAAATCCACCATAGCTAAATCTAACGTCGTAAACATCTCTTCTGTTGTTCTTAAAGAAAGAATAGAATTGATAGATTTAATCGCTATTTCCTCATCAATGCCTGATTGAAGTATTTTTTGTAATAATTTTACCGTTTCTTTACTCTCCATATGAGCTCTTTGCCCATTTCCCATACCATCACTAATTGCAAGCGCATATTTACCAACACTTAAATCCATCATCGCATAAGAGTCACCAGAAACAAACCCACCGCCTTTTGCAGCTGTGGCCAACCCAGTATCAAGAGAATACGTTTTTGCCGAACCAAATGATATTAAGCTGTGGCCGTTCGGATAAGAAGATTTTTCTTCATGTTTAACAACAATATTTTCCTTTAGAATGTCAGAAAGCATCGGCGCAACTAACTTTTCACATTCTCCATGTTCATTAGATGCAACTGGAATCAACATTTCAATATCAATACTTCCTCTATCTAAACAATATATATCAACATGCTCTACTTCTACGCCAAAATCACGAAACGCTTGCATAATCTGTTCTTCCTGCACTTGATGATTTTCTCGTTCTCTTTGGATTTCCTTAGCAAAATCCTCCATAACTTTTGATACACCTAATAGTTGCTCCGCTACTATTCTACGGTTTTCTTTCATTTGTTTTCGTAATTTTTGTCCTTCATAGAAGTGATCTAATTCACCCGCTACTAAATCCGTCACTTTCTTCCCTCTCACACAATGCTTGTCCCATTCACGAACTAACTTCCGATTATGCTGCAACGTCCCCTCTTCCGTTTCACTCATTATTTGTTTCATATAATCGTACGTTTTGTCGAAATTAACTACCCAGCATTGGTCCTTTTTAAAGCATGTTTGACATGTTTTTGCAGTAATTGTACTTAAGAACAAATCCGCTTCTGTCTCTTTATCTTCCTCCTCCACATATCCATATACAGAAAAGCTATTAGATAAAGCAGCAAATACATTGGCAAATTGATTAATTTTATTCGCTGTAACATCACGCATCCTTCTTAAATACTGTTGTTGATCTTGCGAATGTTCCTGTGTGCCTGGCATGAATTTAGCAATACGATCCATAACAAGTTTCGGTGTTAATAAGAAGAACATAATCGCCACACCAGATTCAATTAAAGTTGTCACAATGTTTGTTTGCTTGTCTACATATAGCGTAATCAAGCTCGTCCCAATTAATAAACCTAAACTAACACCTAAACGCTTCCCTTCTTTTAACAAACCACCAAGCAACCCAGAAAAAGCAAGTAGACTAAGTTGAGACAAACTGGAGACATTGGCTAAACTTAATATTAATCCAGTGACGACCCCCACTGTAGATCCTGTAGCAGCCCCCGCGATAAATGCAAACACGAGTACTAAATACCTAGTAAAAATATGTTGAATAGAAGCGTCATATACAAACCAATCTGTTGTACCTGTTAAAACAGATGCTAGTAATATAATTAAACAAACAATTTCTTCTGTCTCTAGCGCTTGTTGTTTACCTTTTCGTTCTACTAAAAGCGGAACACTTTGTAAAAATATCATAGTTAATACGAAGCTAAGCCCTGCCTCAATCGTACTAACGAGTAAATCGTACATGGTGACGGTTTGTTGCGCGAAATATACGACAACTAAATGTGCGGTTAATGCGGAGATAAATACTTGGAATGGAACAAGTCCAACAGTTTTACGTGTAAACCGACTAAAGAAGATATTATAAATGAAGAAAGTAAAAATAGATGCAAAGGTAAAGAATAAATTATCTATCGAAACTGAAAGTGCGCCCCCCATAAGAGCCAAGAACGCGAGCGGCATTTTATCCCGCTTCATAACATAAACAGCAGCAAAAAACGGCAGTGCAAACGGTAAAATGTTTGTTAATATATATGCTCGTCCCAAAAGAAAACCAATAACAACAATAATAAATCCCCATCTAAAGAAAACCTGTTCAAACTTCATTCGCAACTTACTCGTCCACTTTACTGCTCCAAGCTGACTCTCATTCATTGCCAATGCACTTGTATTCATAGTATTCCTTCCTGCTTTAGGCATATTTTTAACACCACCTGCATAGTTTAATTACTGTCATTATAAAAGATGATTATTGGGATTTTTGTCAAAACAACAGTTTTCACTTTTATAATCGTTCGACTTTTTATTCGAAATAACTCTACATATATACACGGTATGTAATTTATTCTCACTATTTTAATTGAACATTCAGAAAATATAGGGTGATTTTGTAGAAGTGTTGTATGTCTTAATTTATTTAACAAAAAAAGATCATGCAAATTTGCATGATCTTTTTAGGATGACCCGTACGGGATTCGAACCCGTGTTACCGCCGTGAAAGGGCGGTGTCTTAACCACTTGACCAACGGGCCGTTAAATTAAATATAGCGGCGGAGGGGATCGAACCCCCGACCTCACGGGTATGAACCGTACGCTCTAGCCAGCTGAGCTACACCGCCATGTCGTCTTATTTAACGGACAATTAGTATCTTACCTCAGATATATTTTAAAGTCAACACATCTTGAAAACTTTTTTAAAAATATATTTTCACATATAAAAAAGCACCCCGAGCAATCGCCCTGGGTACCTCTCTATATGCTAAGAATTAAACGTTCTTATTATCCGCGACGTGCGCCACGGCCACCACGTTTAGATTCTGTGTTACGCTTTAAAGAAGTTAAACGATCTTCACTATCCTTTAAGAAACGTGCCATCTTTTGCTCGAATGTTTCTTTTGGAGCTCGTTCGTTACCGCCGCCACGGTTATCTCTGTTGAAAGAACGATTACGTTGTGGACGTCCAGAACGTTGTTGATCGCCACCGCCACCGCGTTGGTATTCACCACGTGGACGATCTCCTTCTGTTTTTTCACGTTCTTTCGCTTTTTTAATAGATAGACCGATCTTACCATCTTTTTCAACGTTAATAACTTTTACTTCTACTTGGTCGCCCACTTTTAAGTGATCGTTAATATCTTTCACATAATTATCAGCAACTTCACTAATATGAACAAGACCCGTTAAGCCTTCTGGCAGCTCCACAAAAGCCCCAAAATTTGTAATACCTGTTACTTTACCCTGTAACTTGCTGCCTACCTCGATTGACATAAAAAAAATGCTCCTCCTTAGTGGTTAAAAAGTCAAATTTTACTTTATTATATATAATCCTAAAATATAGTGTCAATAAGACATACTCTACTTAGAAACAGGAAAAATTATCTCCCCTTTTCCAGAGAAGAAATAATCCCTTCTAGCAATCTTTAATACGTACTCTTCATCATTTAACTTTTGAACTTCGTCTTTTAGACTCTTTTCTTTATTCGTTAATGAATCCAGTTCTTTTTTCATGTCCTTAACTTTTGCTTCTTTTGCTCTAATGGAACTGTTTTGTTGATAAAACGTTACACTAATACTCGCAATAATTGTAAAAGCAAAGACAAGAAAAACCGCTAAACGGCGATAAAGTCGCTTCCTGTTCTCATCCGTTTGTATTATATGCTCTTTAACAGGATTTGGACTCTGTTTTTCGATTGTTCTTTGTCTCAGTTCCCTCATTTCCGAGGTCCCCCTAACTTCTTTTTTATACGCCCCCATAATTGGAAGATGTGTCCCTTCAATTTTGCTATATATTGCAGGAACCCTACATGTTTCATTATAAAAAGTTTAACACGATTAGGGAGAAGTTTCCATATGAGCGAAGCAATAAATCGAACAGGCCAGAAAAAAACTTTCCATATGAAAAGTAATATCCAAATCACCATTTTCCATAACACATGTCCAATTGAAAGCAGTATACGAAATAAGAATAATATAAATGCAATAAATAGCTGCGCTATAATAATAACAGGTTTTATCATGAGTAGCTTTATAATTTGAACAAAAAAGTGTGTTGTTTGCATAAAAATATAGATGAGAAAATTTAACAGTCTCATGTATATTGCTTTCAATAAGCTTTGATATGCCGCAAAACCACATAATAATGCCAAAAATACATATATACGTAGTTCAGCTTCATTTACAAGAAGCAGTACATAAAAAACGAATAATGCTTGGACAATCCAAAATAGTATATCATGTATAAATACAAGCCAACGTTTACGTTCTTGCCGCTTTAAAAATCGTTGGTATGTATCTAAAGACGCTCCAATCCAAGCACCCATTCCGATCATTGAGAGCATCGTATACAACTGAATTGTTAGGCTCATTTAAACAACTTACTAAAGAATCCTTTAGTTTTCTCCCCTTGATTCTCATCAATATACAGCATCTCATGAACTTTCCCTTTAATCGATACAACACCTTTTTCTACATCTAAATTTTTCATTTGCAAATTTTGACCACGAATTGTTAAAAAACCCATTACGGTCTCAAGTAAAAACTCCTCGCTATCAAAACTCTCTACCTGCTTTACACCGGTAATATCAATTACACGCCTGCCACGCATAATAATATCATGCTCTACCGAAACATTTTGTTGATTAGAAGACATAGGTGAGTAACCATTATTCACGTAAATCCCCCCATAGATTTATACTAGCTAATAGTAATGTATGAAGGGATAATTGATTTTAGAACAAGCCTTCTTCAGCCTTTACTTTTTCTTCGCGAACTAAACTATACATATTTGCTGCATCTTCTTTTTTAGTCGTTTCTTTCAATTCGTTTATTTTTACAGTTACTATTTTTTGACCAAAACGAATTGTTAATTCATCAGCTACTTTTACATCTGAACTCGCTTTTGCCACTTGACCATTAATTGATATTCTTCCTTGATCAGCTACTTCTTTCGCTAATGTTCTTCTTTTAATTAAACGTGATACTTTTAAAAACTTATCTAGACGCATATCAAATCCCCCTATTAACGCTCTGTTTGTTTTGCCTCTTCCCATAAAACGTCTAACTGCTCTAATGATAAATCTTGCATCTCTTTATTCATTTCAGCTACCTTTGCTTCCATGTATAAGAAACGACCGACGAATTTCTCATTCGTTGAACGTAACGCCTCTTCGGGATCTATTTTATAATGACGAGCTATATTCACAAACGCAAATAGTAAATCGCCAAATTCACCTAACATTTTCGCCTCATCCATATTTGTAACTTCTTGTTGGAACTCTTGCCATTCTTCTAAGGCTTTCTCTATCATCGGTTGTACATCAACCCAATCGAAACCAACTTTACCAGCTTTTTTCTGGATTTCATAGGCGCGTAGTAACTGTGGCAAACTTTTTGGAACCCCATTTAAAACAGATTCTTTCACGAATCCTTTTTCTTGTTTTTTAATTTCTTCCCAATTGGCAATTACTTCATCGGCATTATTTACATCCGTATTCCCAAATACATGCGGGTGGCGGCGAACCATTTTCTCAGATAAAGTTCGAATAATATCATCTATAGAGAACCAACCTTCATCCTCCCCGATTTGAGCATGCAACATAACTTGTAATAATATATCACCCAGTTCTTCTACTAAGTGATCATCATCCTCTTCATCAATTGCTTCCAACACCTCATAAGCTTCCTCAATTAAATACTTCTTTAAAGATTGATGTGTTTGCTTTTTATCCCACGGACAACCATTCGGTCCACGAAGGTCTGCAATAATTTCTCTAAGCACATCAAACTGTTGATACAAGGACGCACGTTCTTTAACTGGTGGTACATATACACTCGTTAAATTATTCAACTCTGTTTCATGATCTAACATGTACAACGGCACCTTTTTAACTTGTTCAAATGAAGTCCCTGCAGCTGTTACGATATACACTTCATAATCATCTGATAGCATCTCCATTAATGTTAATTTCACATCAGATGCAACGAATGCGTCATATACTTGGCAAAAGATTAAATGTTGACGTAATTCTAATTGTCCTCTTTCAAATGATGTGGCGTCAATTAATTGGAATCCCTCAATCGGATCAATCTTTAGACTCGCAAACATAGGATCAAGGAAACTTTGTCCACCTTCAATGCGCACTTCAACATTCGCTACTTCGCCTTTTTCCAACAGTAGCTGAACCGTTCTTTCCGCTACAAGCGGATGCCCTGGCACAGCATAGATGATTTCTGTGCCTTCAGCTTGTTCTAGCAATGTATTTGCGATTGTTTCATATACAATTTCAAATGTATCATGCGCTTCATATACACTGTCAAAGGCTGTATATTGTATACCTTCTTTCTCCAACTCTTCTATAACGGGATGTTCCTTCGTTCTAACAAACATGTGATCTGCTTCTTTTATTTTTCGATATACACCCATCGTTAACTGATCTAACTCACCAGCACCTAATCCTAAAATAGTAATGATTCCACTCACAACCTGCCACCTCTATCCACTCTTCTTCAATGAACCTTCTTTTTTCTCTTTTTTCATAACGGTTCCTATTTCCGCTTTTGTAAATACACGTAATTTTAAAATTAAAAACACATATGTTAATCCACCGATAGCTACACCTAACAATGCCTCAAGTGTTGCAATTCCTCTATGCCTTGTATCAATCACTAATCCAGACATTTGCATCACACGTATAAATATTATTAATACAAACCCCATACCGATACCACTAATAATTACACCTAACATATTACGCTTATCGATAAGCGATTCGGATACAGCTTGCATAAGTAATGCACTATTTAGCACAGAAATTACAATTAACGCAACTAGTGTTGCAATTGCAGCTCCCTTCACACCAAAATACGGCATTAATGTATAATTTAAAGCTAACTTTAAACAACCCCCAAATATAACGAATATTGCTGGTTTTAATGTTTGTCCTAACCCTTGCAAAATAGAAGCAGTTGTAATCGACAATGAACTAAATAAAATAGATAAAGATAAAATGGATAAAACATCTGACCCATCACTATTTTCAAACAACATAATATTCGTAGGCTGAATAATACAAGTTAATCCAATGGCAGCTGCAAATCCAATAACAAATGTTATTTTTATTGCTAACTTTACCTTTTCTCGAATAAAGGAAAGATCTCCTCTTTCCTTCGCCGCTGTAATAATTGGAATAAGTGACAATGAGAAAGAAGTTGTCACGACAGTACCTAATTGCATAAGCGGGATACTTCTGTCGTAAACACCTTTTAATACCTTTGCACTTTCAGCTTGCTCTCCTGCCCCAATAAGTAAGGAATAGAAGGAAATGGAATCAGCCATTTGTATAAAAATAAGTACTAAGTTACTAACACAAATCGCCAATCCCTGCCAAAACAGAATTTTAATGATCCTCTTTTTTCCCTTAATTCTCTTTACACTCTTGAAAAATATAGAACGAAAGTCATGACGCATATAAAGTACAAGTACGATAATCCCAATCAGTCCGCCTGCGATTGAACCTAACATAGCACCTGCACCGACTGTATATAAATCAAATCCGCGAGCAATTAGGAATAGAGATAAAAATACAATAATAGAAACACGAATTGTTTGTTCTATCACTTGCGAAACAGCTGTTGGCATCATATTATTGAACCCCTGAAAATATCCTCTTGCTACAGATAAAAACGGCATCAATATGAATGAAAATGAAATAACACGTAATAACTTATCTAAGTGTATATCACCCATGGCTGCTGCAATTGTTTCGGCACCAAAAAACAATGTAAAAAAGCCTACGAAACCAATTCCTAATAAAAACCAAAAAGATACACAGATAATTTCTTCTGCTTCTTGTTGTTTCCCTCGCTCTAATCGTTCCGCAACCATTTTTGAAATTATAATGGGGAACCCATAAGTAGCTAAAATTAAACAAAATCCATAAAACGGATAAATTTGTTGGTAAATATAAAAACCAATATCACCCGCTATATTTTGATATGGAATACGGTAAAAAGCGCTTAATACCTTTGTAACAAAACTTGCGATTGTTAATATAATAGCCCCACGCCAAAAGGCTTGATACTTCTTCGATTCCATACAAGAAAACTCCTTTTTCTATTCTCACCCCTCGTATTATATCATAAAGAAAAGGACAAGCTTCCTTGCCTACACGAGTAATAATACATTCGTGCAATGCTAGAAATGTTCAACGAAAAAAGGTAGCAAAGCGCTACCTTCATTCAATATACATATATCTCCAAATATTTGATTTCTCAAGAAGAAATATCATAATTAGGAAAGATTGCTACTTCTAAAATTCGATATAGCCTTACTGCTCCATTTGTTTCGCTAAAAAGCTTGCAGCTGTATTTACTGACTTATGCTCTACTTCACTTATAATATCCTCTTTAGAGAAGATAACAACAGCTCCAATTGGATCCCCATTCGCAACAATCGGGCCAATTGTATAGGAACTTACTTTTTCTGTCACTCCATCAATAATTGAAATTTCGCTTTCATCTGTCATAATTACAGACTTACGCTCTTCCATTGTCTTCTCAATTAAATCGCCAACACTTTTATTTAAGTATTCTTTTTTAGATACGCCTGCTACTGCGATAATAGAATCACGATCGCATACAAGCACATTATGTCCTAAGCTATCGTATAAAGCTTCCGTATATTCCTTTGCAAAATTACCTAGTTCACTAATTGGAGAATATTTTTTCAAAATCACTTCTCCATCGCGATCAACAAATATTTCTAGTGGGTCTCCTTCTCGAATACGTAAAGTTCTACGAATTTCCTTCGGGATTACTACCCTACCTAAATCATCAATTCGACGTACGATTCCAGTTGCTTTCATTCTAATGCTGCCTCACTTTCTACTGATGATCAAAGTGGTGAATTTACCTGTTCATGTAAAAATCACCAACTGTTAGACATAGTATTTTACACATTAGTTCTTCTATGCACGCCGAATTGTATTTTTTTATCTTATATTAGGCATTTATGACTTCTTTTTTTACATCTGGTAGGCCTTTTAATAAATTTTCAGCAATTGTTAACCACTTCGATGTCTCTAAACCATTTGTTTTCATAACGATTTTCAATTGCGATCCTTCCATTCCTAGACCAATCATACGTCCAAAACTATTTCCGAGCATGAATAATTTTCCGCCATCAATATTTTGACTTGCTTGTTCTGAGAACAGAATTGTCACTTCAAATTTATTTTGCTTAATTAACTCAATTTGTTCTTTCATTGCCAATACTTTAATATTTGCAATTTGCAATAAGTAACCAACTTCTTGCGGGTAATCGCCAAATCTATCTATCATCTCTTCCTGCAACTCTTCAATATCCTCAATTGCAGAAACACCTCTAAACTGTTTATACATCATAATCTTTTGTTTACTATCTGAAATATAAGCATCTGGTAAATATGCATCTACTTCTAAATCAATTTCAACATTAACTGTATTTTCAACCCCATCTGTTCCTCTACGCTGTTCAATTGCATCTTTTAACATTTGAGAATATAGATCAAATCCGACAGAATCAATAAATCCATGCTGTTCGGCTCCTAACAAGTTACCTGCACCACGAATGGATAAGTCTCTCATCGCAATTTTGAAACCTGATCCAAGCTCTGTGAACTCTTTAATGGCTTGCAGACGCTTCTCTGCAACTTCTGATAACACTTTATCTCGTTTGTATGCAAAGTATGCATATGCAACACGATTAGAACGTCCAACACGACCACGAAGCTGATACAACTGCGATAATCCCATACGATCTGCATCAAATACAATTAACGTATTTACATTCGGAATATCTACACCCGTCTCAATAATTGTTGTACTTACAAGAACATCATGCTGCCCTTCTAAAAACGATAGCATAACAGACTCTAATTCACCTTCGTTCATTTTCCCATGTGCATACGTTACACGCGCGTCTGGAACTAACATCGAAATTTCATCTGCTTTTCTTTCGATATCCTCCACACGATTATATAGGAAGTAAATTTGCCCACCTCTTGCAAGCTCTCGTTCTATCGCTTCTCGCATTAACGCTGGATTATACTCTACTACATACGTTTGGACTGGGAAACGATTTTCTGGTGGTGTCTCAATAACAGATAAGTCACGCACACCAAGCATAGACATATGGAGTGTACGCGGAATCGGAGTTGCCGTTAATGTTAACACGTCAACATTTGCTTTTAATTGTTTAATTTTTTCTTTATGTGTTACACCAAACCTTTGTTCTTCATCAATAATAAGAAGACCTAAATCTTTATAAGTAACATCTTTAGATAAAATACGATGCGTTCCGATTACGATATCTACCGTACCATCTTTTAAGCCTTTAATTGTTTCATTTTGCTGTTTTCTCGTACGGAATCTACTTAATAATCCTATATTGATTGGATAATCTTGAAAACGCTCTCGAATTGTTTCATAGTGTTGTTGTGCAAGGATCGTTGTCGGCACTAAAATTGCAACTTGTTTTTCATCCATAATTGCCTTAAATGCCGCACGGATAGCTACTTCCGTCTTTCCATATCCTACATCACCACAGAGAAGCCTATCCATCGGACGTCCACGTTCCATATCTTTCTTAATCTCGTCAATAGAACGTAATTGATCCTCTGTCTCTTGATATGGGAAAGAAGATTCAAATTCTTGTTGTTCTGCCGTATCTGGTGTATATGCATAACCCTTTGAAGCTTCGCGCTCAGCATATAGTTTAATTAGGTCATCCGCAATATCTTGTACAGATTTTTCAACTTTCGTTTTGACCTTTTTCCAATCATTTCCGCCCAATTTATAAACTTTAGGATCCTTACCTTCAGATCCTACATATTTCTGCACTTGGTCAATTTGTTCAATTGGAACGTATAACTTATCATTACCTTGATATTTAATATTCAAGTAATCTTTATGAACACCATTAATCTCTAGTGTCTCGATACCTAAGAATTTACCTATACCATGATTTACATGAACTACATAATCTCCAACTTTTAATTCCGAATAACTTTTAATACGTTCAGCATTAGATAACTTCTGCTTACGTTGTGATTTTTTAACTTTTTTATGAAAAAGCTCTTTTTCAGTAATAACAACAAGCTTTTGCATCGGCATTTCAAATCCTGCATGTAAATCACCTACAGCAATTTGTAACCTTCCAGGCAATAATATATCTGTGCCCTCTACGATATCTGCCTCAATATCATAATCACTTAAAATATGTTGTAGTTTTTTTACACGTTCATCATCTGTGCCGAGTACAACAGTCGTAAAATGCCCTTCGTTCCATCTATCAATTTCAGTTTTCAACAACTGCATCTGCCCATGGAAATCTTGCATTGTTTTACATGTCACATTCACAATGTTTTGCGGATGTGTATGTGCTATATGACGTAAGAATAACGTTAAATATACAAAACTTCTTTTTTTATGATGAAGAAATTCCTCAAACGAGTGTGAGAAAGATAAATCTTGAATAATTGTTCCCTCACCAAGAAGTGATATATACCATTCCGCCTCTTCCGTTTCAAGATGTGATGCCGTTTCTTGAATACGGGAAATCTCATCTAAAACCACAATACCATCTTCTGGTAAATAATCTATCAGACTAGCAGGTTCTTTATAGAAAATAGATAAATATTTAAACATCTGTTCTATACTTTGCCCGTTTTTTAACATCTCAATTTCATGACTTACCGTTTCAAGCACTGTAGTCTTCAATTTATCATCGGAAAGTTTTTGCATCGTCTTAGTCAAGCCTTCCTCAAGATGCTCAATTCCCGACTTCAATTCTTCCTGTGAAAATAAAAACTCTGTTGCTGGACCAAATCTAACACTTTCTTTTTTATCTTGAGAGCGCTGTTCATCCACATCAAATAATCGAATAGAATCAACTTCTGTATCGAAAAATTCAATACGAAATGGTAACTCTTCAGTTAATGGGTAAATATCTAATATTCCCCCGCGCAAACTGAATTCCCCAGGAGCTTCTACCATCGACTTACGCTCATAACCAATATGATGTAAAGTATGCAAGAATGTATCTAAATCAATCTCTTGCCCTAGATTGATTTCGATTTGCCTTTGCTTCCACAACTCTTTCATTGGTAAAAATCTGCGTAGTCCTGCAACTGGCGCTACAATAATCCCGTTCTCTCCTGCCGCTAAACGATTCAATACTTCAATACGTTGCGCCTTCAATTCTGGGCTTGCAACACCAATTTCTGATGCTATCAATTCATTTACTGGGTATAACCACACATCTTTTTCACCAAGTAACGCCACTAAATCTTCATGCACTTTTTGTGCTTGATATAAATTATGCGTCACAATAAGTTGTGATTTTTTTGTTTTTTTATATAAGGCCGCCATTAATAACGAACGAGAAGAGGTTGCCATACCTGATACAAGTTGTTCTTTTAAACCATCTTCTAGTCCATTAATAACCGATTGGATCTCTTCATTTTTATAAAATTGCTCTAATAAACCTATCATTTTCAAAACCCCTCTCAACATAAAGAGCAAGCCACTATATTTTATGCAAATATTTTGGAAAAAGAAAACAGAAAAATGCTTTGGACATGCCAAAGCGACAACATTTTATTGCAGAAATTTTTCATATTCATAATACTCAGGATAAGATGCGAGCGTTTCTTGACACGATTCACAAATCGTTTTTATATATATATTTCCATTTTCATGAAAATGAATCATCTCTACTACTTCTTGCTCTGTTAGTTGAAATAAAACGTCGCTATACACTTTTTCTGCGGTAACGGAGCCTACATTACTCCCGCAATGTCTGCAATAATAATACCCTTCCATACTAGCCTCCTAAAAATCCAATTACTACTAGTATGGGTAAAAGCAAGACAAAATATTCCCAATCATACCCTTAACTATTGAAGGTATTCATGATTTGAAGAAAAGGTTTATTTAACCATTCTTCACATGCATCCGCTGCTTTTTCAATAGAATGACTCACATCAGGAATTTCTTCCGATGTAAAACGTCCTAATACGTAATCTACTACCTTCATGCCATTTTTCGGACGATCAATTCCCATACGGATACGTTGAAACTCTTGTGTTCCTAAATGTGAAATTGTTGATTTCACACCATTATGTCCACCAGCACTACCTTTCATACGAAGGCGTAATTTACCTACAGGGATGTCTAAATCATCGTACAGAACAACGAAGTCCTCAACATCAATTTTATAGTAATCCATGAGTGGTCGAATACTTTCCCCAGATAAATTCATATATGTAAGTGGCTTTAATAAGATTACTTTTTCTCCATTAACAAATCCTGCACCAAATATTCCTTTAAACTTTTGTTCATTCAAAGAAATATTCCAACGCTTTGCAAGTTCATCAATCGCCATAAATCCAATATTATGCCTTGTTAATTCATATTCTCTACCCGGGTTCCCAAGTCCTACTATCAATTTCATTCTTGTACCACTACTTTCTTTTTTCGATACGAAAAGACGTAACCAATCTTGGTTACGTCTCATTCTATCCAATTAATTGAATAATACACTTACAGATTCTTCTTCGTATACACGAATGATTGCTTCTCCGATTAGTGGAGCAACTGAAAGTTCATGTACTTTGTCGATTTTCTTCTCTTCTGGTAATACGATAGAGTTCGTTACAACTAACTCTTTAATATTTGAGTTTTGGATACGCTCAATTGCTGGACCAGATAATACTGGGTGTGTACAGCAAGCATATACTTCAGAAGCACCGTTCTCAACAAGAGCGTTTGCTGCTAATGTAATTGTACCAGCTGTATCAATGATGTCATCAATTAAAATTGCTGTTTTACCTTCAATATTACCGATAATGTTCATTACCTCTGATACGTTCGGACGAGGGCGACGCTTATCAATAATAGCGATTGGTGCTTTTAGACGATCTGCCATTTTTCTAGCACGAGTTACCCCACCGTGGTCAGGTGACACGATTACGATATCTTTAAGACCTTTTGTTTCAAAGTAATCTGAAAGAATCGGTACACCCATTAGGTGGTCGATTGGGATATCAAAGAACCCTTGAATTTGTGGAGCATGTAAATCTAGAGTGATTACACGAGTTGCACCTGCTGTTTCAAGCAAGTTTGCTACAAGTTTCGATGTAATTGGTTCACGAGAACGCGCTTTACGGTCTTGACGCGCATAACCATAGTAAGGAATAACAATATTAATTGTTTTTGCAGATGCACGTTTTAATGCATCAATCATAATAAGTAATTCCATGATATGTTCGTTTACTGGGAAGCTTGTAGATTGAATAATGAATACATCGCAACCACGGATACTTTCTTCAATGTTAATTTGAACTTCTCCATCACTAAAACGATCAACAGAACATTTTCCTAGTCCTACTCCAATGTGCTTTGCAATTTGCTCAGCAAGTTCCTTATTAGAGTTTAAAGAGAATACTTTCAAATTAGAATTTAGATATTGAGTCGACATCTAGATTAACCCTCCACATTATGATTTTTTCTTATTCAGCAATTGATCAACATAGTCTTCTTTGTTAACTTGACGTGCACGTGCTACAGATAATGCTTTTGATGGAACATTCTCTGTAATTGTAGAGCCTGCTGCCACATAAGCACCATCTTCAACTGTTACAGGAGCGACAAGGTTTGAATTACATCCAATAAATACCCCGTTACCAATCACAGTTTTGAATTTATTCTTACCGTCATAGTTCACCGTAATTGAACCACAACCAAGATTCACGTCTTCTCCAACTTGTGCATCCCCGATATAACTTAAGTGTGAAGCTTTACTTCTATTACCAAAAACAGTTTTTTTGATTTCCACGAAGTTTCCAACGCGTACTTCATCTCCAATAACTGAATCTGGGCGAATATGTGCAAATGGACCAACCGATACTTCTGTACCAAGTTTACTATCATGTACAGTAGATTGTCGAATTGTCGTACAATCTCCAATTTCACTATCGCGAATTACTGTGTGCGGTCCAATTTCACAATCAGAACCAATTACAGTATTCCCCTCAATAATTGTTCCTGGATGAAGAACTGTATCACTACCGATAATTGCATCAGCAGAAATATACGTGTTACTTGGATCAATAATTGTAACACCATTTACCATGTTTTTACGGTTGATACGGTTTTTCATAATAATTTCCGCTTGCGATAGAGCGACTCTGTCGTTAACACCTAACGTTTCATCGAAGTGCTCTGTTTGATAAGCCGATACGATATGACCTTCATTTTTTAAAATCTCAATAACATCTGGCAGGTAATATTCACCTTGTACGTTATCATTTGAAACTTTAGAAAGTGAGGCGAATAAAGCTTTATTATCAAAACAATACGTACCTGTATTGATTTCTTTAATAGCTAATTCTTTCTCATTTGCATCCTTATGCTCAACAATCTTTTCAACATGACCATTCTCATTACGAACGATACGACCATATCCAGCAGGTTCTTCTATGTAAGCTGTTAGCACCGTTGCCATTGCCCCTGCTTCTTTATGTTGCTGAAGCAATGCTTCCATCGTTTCAGCAGTTATTAGCGGCGTATCACCACAAATAACTAAAGTTGTTCCTTCTTCATTTGCAAGTACACTTGCAGCTTGATCGACAGCATGTGCTGTACCAAGTTGTTCTGCTTGTAATGCAAACTCACTTACGTTTCCTAGCTGTTCTTGTACCATTTCAGCACCATGTCCTACGACTGTTACAAGTTTCTGCAATCCTAATTGCGTTACTTGATCGACAACATGTTGTACCATAGGTTTTCCACATACAGGATGAAGCACTTTGTATAGCTTAGACTTCATACGTGTGCCTTTGCCTGCAGCTAGAATCACTGCAAATCTGTTTGACATATAGACCCTCCATCGCAACCTATTTATCCATTAACGATATTATCCTAAATCATCATATATTTCAAGAAACACATTTTAACTATTAAATTTTACCATAATTCTTATACGATGTTTTACTCTTTAGTATCTTTTTTAAGAAATAAGCTATACTATTTAAAATGATTTTGAAAAAATTAGAAGTTTTCCTCTTCACTTTAATAAATTCAGAATTTTCCGTACGAAAATAGATAAAACCACAAAAAAAAACAAACTCCTGTAAATGCTTACAGGAGTTTGTTGCAAAATTATAGGGATTTCTTTAAAAAGCCCTTTTCATTCGAATTTTACGAAGCACCCGCTTCTTCAAACTCAACCTCTTCTAACTCGCCTAAACGATGATACTCTGTTAAAACCGCATCTTGAATTTTAGAGCGTGTATTAGAATTAATTGGATGTGCAATGTCACGGAATTCTCCATCTGGAGTACGTTTACTTGGCATTGCTACAAATAATCCATTATTACCATCAATTACACGAATATCATGAACAACAAATTCATGGTCTAGAGTAATAGAGGCAATTGCTCTCATGCGGCCTTCTGTGTTTACGCGGCGTAATCTTACGTCAGTCACTTCCATCTTGTGTTCACCACCCTTTTCTAAATAAGCGATATATTTGTATAAATTCCACAAAATTTCTATTTTCCCTTTAATTTTTTAAAAATTTTTAAGATAAAAATTTTTAATGTAATTGAATATAGAGATTAGTGGAGGTTATCGCTTACAAAAGATTACTTAACTAGGGCAATTACTTCGATTTCAATTGAAACATCTTTCGGTAATTTTGCTACTTGTACACAAGAACGAGCTGGCTTATGAGTAGAGAAATAAGAGCCGTATACTTCATTAACAGCATTAAAATCATCCATATCTTTTAAGAATACTGTTGTTTTTACTACTGTATCAAATGAAGCACCTGCTTCTTCTAATACCGCTTGTAAATTTTGAAATACTTGCTCTGTTTGTACTGTCACGTCTCCTGCTACAAGCTCTCCACTTGCAGTTAACGGAATTTGTCCTGAACTGTAAAACATATTATTTACAATAATCCCTTGTGAATATGGTCCAATTGCTTGTGGTGCATTGCTTGTTTGAACAACTTTCATATTTTTTCACCCTTTTATTATTTATTTTTACTCTTTAAAAATAGTGCACGAAAAGCAGTTTGTCCATCTATTTTATAATTTATAAATAGAATAAAAAAAAGATAAAGCGATCTGCTTTACCTTTTTACTCAGCCTCTACAAGCCCTTCATCAAATGGTGCCAGTGAATAATTTCCCTTTTCCACTTGAATCGCTTTTTCTTTCACATCAACTTCTGATAGACGAATTAATGATACAAAATTATTAATTAGTCGTTCTTCAATATCCGTGGATTCTACTAATACACCAATACCAACAACATTAGCCTTAAACTCTTCTAACATACTCATCATACCCTGAATTGTCCCGCCAGCTTTCATGAAGTCATCAATAATTAAAACATTTGATCCCTCTGGAAGGCTACGCTTTGCTAACGTCATTGTTTGAATTCGCTTAGAAGAACCTGATACATAGTTAATACTAACAGTTGGGCCTTCTGTTACCTTATTATCTTTCCTTGCAATTACTACCGGTACATCTAAGTAATTTGCCACCGCATAAGCAAGTGGAATCCCCTTCGTTGCCACCGTCATAACCGCATCAATTGATTGCCTAGCAAAAACAGAAGCAAACAAACGACCTGCGCCATTAATATGGCGAGGATTACTTAAAAGATCTGTCATATATAAGTAACCACCAGGCAAAATACGATCTGGATTTTCAAATAAGCTACAAAGCTCACCAATAATTAAATCTGCCTCTTCCTCACTTATATATGGTATATATTTCACTCCTCCTGCTGCTCCTGGTACCGTTTGCAATGTGCCGACCCCTTGTTGTTCAAACGTTTGCTTAATAATAACTAAATCTTCACTAATGGAAGACTTAGCTGATTGATACCTTTCAGCAAAAAAAGTGAGAGAAACTAGCTGACGAGGGTTTTGTAACAAGTAATACGTCATATCGACTAATCTTGTACTTCGTCTAATTTTCATACTCTCACCTCAAATCACGAATATTCTAAACAAATCATAACGTATTATACGTCTTTATTCAAGCGTTTCTCGCTCTCCTAATAAACGTACTGCGTATACTTGTTCACAAAATCCTTTTAATCCGTTATATATACGATGCATTCGCGAATCATGGTGCACAAGACCAAATACGGTTGGGCCACTTCCACTCATTAATACGGCATCCGCCCCAAATCGCTTCATCTGTGCCTTAATACGTGCAACTTCAGGATGCATCGCAAACGTTACATCTTCTAAAACATTACCAACAGTATCACAAATCCCTTTGTAGTCCCCAGCATTTATGACGTTAACCATTTTATCTACATTTGGATGTGTAACTCGATTTAACTTTAAATTTCCATACACATCAGCAGTAGATACACCAATATGGGGTTTTGCTAAAATAACCCAACAAGAAGGTGGAGTTTTTATGTGCTCAATTTGCTCTCCTCTTCCAGTGGCAATTGCTGTCCCACCATATACACAAAACGATACATCTGATCCGATTTTTGCGCCAAGCTCTGCTAACTGATCAATTGTAAGCCCTAAATTCCATAATTTATTAAGGCCACGTAATGTCGCCGCTGCATCACTACTTCCACCTGCTAATCCAGCTGCTACTGGAATCGTTTTTTCAATAGTAATAGATACGCCTTTTTTCACATTAAACTTCTCTTTTAATAATTTCGCTGCTTGATAAGCTAAATTTCTTTGGTCGTCTGGGACATACCGATTATGGGATAAAATTTCAATACGGTCTTCTGCTAATTCCATTAGTTCTAAACGATCCGCTAAATCAATTGTTGTCATAATCATTTTCACTTCATGATATCCGTCTTGTCTTTTTCCCAGTACATCTAACGACAGATTAATCTTTGCTGGTGCTTTCACTAGTAGCTTCAATCTATTCACCCACTCTATGTACTCAATCTTTTATCGTTTATTTTACCATAAATTTATAGTAAGACGATGACACTTCCCTAATTATAACGAAAAGCATTCAGAATGAAACTACTTATGTAAAATGATGGCACCTTTTCGAGTACAAAAAGCCGAGGAATCACTCCTCGGCTACCGTAGCATAGAAAGTATCTTACAACTACTGGTTTTGTTTCATTAATTGCTGTTCTGCAATTTCTATAGCACGTTTCACCATGTTACCAGCATCTTTCGCACGAATTCCGCCCCAGCCTTCTTTCTGAACAACATCATAAAAGCCTAGCTCTTTTGCAAGCTCTTCTTTAAATTGATTTGACATGACACCTCTTCGTCTACTCAATGCAGAGTCCCTCCTTATTTTGCTACGGTATAATTAGTATGCAAAATAATATAGCTTTTCATTTGTGGGAATATATGTAACGATACATGAATTATAAAATCACTTCATTATGAGGTTCACCATAAAACGTTAACTCTACTGTCTCTGTTAAAACATCCGCATAGCTATATGATACACGTTGCAACGCATCTTCTTGCTGATCCAATTGTACAACAAAAACAGAACGGTACGTTTCTGCAAGTACACCTGATTGTTCTACTGTTTTTCTTCTCCCACTATTTGCCTTTAACATCAGTCTCTGTCCAAGATGGTGATCTAATTCGCTTTTAATTTCATCTAAACGTTTTGACATATACTTCGTTACACCTCGCTGTAATTTAGATTGAACACTTAAAACACGATATATCTATCCCAATTATTAACCGCAACTCACAGACAATATCATTATAAAAGCATCATGCGTTCAAATAGATAGAAGAAATACTATATTGTAAAAGTATCATTATATAGTCTGCGCGTTCTTGTCTCTTTTTATCCAAGCTGATTTAAATCCTTCCCATACAAAAAAGCAAGATACATATGTACCTTGCTTATTCTTCATAATGTTGAAAGGGTAATCCAGTTCGTAAAATCCCCCTTGTCTCAATCCCGCCAAGTCCCTTTTCGCCGGTAATCGTATTACGTACAACATCCCATACATTTACTCTTTCCATAAATGACGTAAAACTAATTTTACCAACCACATATACAGGATCTAGTGCGTGAATATTAATTCTAGATGGTGAACTAGCAAAGTTAGCACCTGCTCGAATTAATGCTTCAAAGTGTGATTGGCATGCCCCAGCAAAAATAACGAGTTGATCCAATGATGGATATTTTTTTCTCACTTCTCGAACAGCCTGTACAAAATGCCTTGAATGCCTATATGCTGCTAAATCTCCCTTTACCCCTTTTGATTTTGTATATGCATCGTGCCCCGTAATAACTAAAATGTCTGGACGGAAATGATCTATTAAATCTACTACCTTTTCATGCATCTCTGTTTCTTTACAATGAATACCTTGTACAGGAACACCAATTTTATTATATAAGTCTAAGCACTTGCGCAAATATAACGGGTCCCCATCTATATGCAATACACGTCCTGGCATTTGAAAATAATTCACCTCACTTGTATATCCACCCGTTGAAGTGTGTTCATGCCTTTGTTTCATTAATACATAATCTTGTTGAAACAAACGATACGTACGCTCCATCGTTTCTTTCTCACGCTTCGCTCTTTTTTTATGCTCTCGTTGATCTATACTAATTAAATCTTCAAGTGGCGCATCTGCCACCAGTCTAATTTCCTCTCCAAATAATATAGCTATCTCGCCTTTTATTTCTATAATACGAAAAAGGATATCCCTATTATGAGAATATCGTTCCACTAATTCTCCAACATGTAAAGCCATTCTCCTACCTCCAAACTCGTTAGGCCATCTTACCTGTTTTTAAAGTATGAATGTAGGAGAGGAAAGGTGACAAAAGGGACAGTTCAAGTTGAACTGTCCCTTTTCTATTCTTATGACAATTTATGAAGAACTAATGCATTACTTAATGTTGCAAACTCCTCTATAGATAGCGTTTCGCCTCTTCGTTTTGGATCAATTCCTACTTCTGTTAAAATTCGATCCAACAGCTCTTTATCTTTCGGGAAACCATTTAAATTATTTGATAAATTATTCATTAAAGTTTTACGACGCTGTGCAAAACTTGCTCGTACTACTTCAAAGAAGAATGTCTCATCTGTTACTTCTACAACTGGTTTCGGGCGCTTTAGGAGACGAATAATCGCAGAATCAACATTTGGTTGTGGCACAAACACTGTACGTGGTACAGTCATAACTGTTTCTACCTCTGTATAATACTGAATAGCAATGGATAAAGAACCATACTCTTTCGTTCCAGGTTTAGCAGCTAAACGATCTCCAACTTCTTTTTGCATCATAACAACAAATCCACGAACCGGTAATTTCTCTTCCAACAATTTAAATAAAATTGGCGTTGTAATATAGTACGGTAAGTTCGCTACTACCATTACATCTTGCCCTTCCTCAAATTGCTCACTAAACACCTCATGTACATCTGCCTTTAGTACATCTTTATTTATAACTGTAACGTTGCTATATGGCGCTAACGTCTCATCTAAAATCGGTAATAATCTCTGATCAATTTCAAAAGCCACTACTTTTTTAGCACGCTTCGCTAATTGTTCTGTTAACGCACCGATACCTGGTCCAATTTCAATTGCACCACTTTCTGAACCAATTTCAGCGTGATCGACAATACGATTTAATACATTCGTATCAATTAAAAAATTTTGTCCTAAACTTTTTTTGAATGAAAATCCATACTTTTCAACAATGTCTTTCGTACGATTTGGCGTTGCGATATCCTTCATTTTCTTTCCTCCTGTATGACTTGCTTATAAGCTTCTGCAAACGATTCTTTTGAAACTTGAAACATTTGTAAACGTTTATGTAACTGTTTTGCGTTTGTATAACCAATCTTTAATAGCTTACCCATTCTTTCTCTGCGACTCTTTGCCATTTCTCCGCCCACTAAGCCTGCATCGACTAAATCGCTCCAACTAATTTCACTTGTGTAAGCTTCCATTTCTTCATGTATATTCTCTAAAGCACGGCGAATTGATTCATTAGAAGCATGTTCAATCCCGACACCCTTTTTCCTTTTGGCAAGTGCTTCTTCCTTCGGTAAAAAAGCATGTTTACATCCAGGCACCTTATCAGAAATAATTTTTCGAATACGCTCTCCAGGATAATCCGGATCTGTGAAAATAATAACGCCCCGTTTTTGTAGCGCTAATTTAACTTGCTCAATAACATGATCACCGATTGCTGAACCGTTTGTTTCAATTGTATCCGCATCAACAGCACGCTTAATCGCAACTGTATCATCTTTACCTTCTACAACGATAATCTCTTTAATTTTCATGCTTGCCTCCACACTCGTTTCGTCTCTACTTAGTAAAACAAAAAAATGACGACTTTTCCATTATTATTTTCCCCATTCTTACATTTTAAAAAATAGAATGTCCAAAACTTTGTTCTCTCTTCTTATTGTAACACTTCCTCATTCGCCCTTATTTTTTCACAAAAATAAAAAAGAATGGGTTCTCCCACTCCTTTTTATTCAACACCAAATAAAGCTTTTGCATTTTTTGTTGTTATTTCTGCTACTTCCTCATAAGAAATTCCTTTTAAATTCGCAATTTCTTCTGCTACGAGTTTTACATAACTCGGTTCATTTCGTTTTCCTCGAAATGGATGTGGTGTTAAATATGGACAATCTGTCTCTATTAACAATTTCTCTAATGGAATCTCCACAGCAACTTCTTTCGGCTTCTTAGCATTTTTAAATGTAACTGGTCCGCCTAACGAAATTAAAAAGTTCATATCAACACATCGCTCTGCTACTTCTACGCTGCCGCTAAAGCAATGCATAATGCCTCCCACTTCAGCTGCATTCTCTTCTTCTAGAATATCAACAATATCTTGAGTTGCATCGCGGTTATGTATAATAATCGGCAATTTCACCTTTTTGGCTAATGCAATTTGTTTACGGAATACTTCCTTCTGTATTTCTTTTGGAGACTTATCCCAATGATAATCTAATCCCATCTCTCCAAGTGCAACGACTTTAGGATGAGAAGCAAGTTCTTCTAACCAAGCTAGATGTTCTTCTGTCATGTCAATTGCATCAACTGGATGCCATCCAACTGCAGCGTAAATAAAATCATAAGTTTCAGCTAATTCAATCGCCTTTTTTATCGTTACTTCATCAAAACCAACAACAACTGTATAGGTAACTCCCGCTTCTTTCATTCGTGCAATAACCTCTTGCAAATCTTCTTCAAATTGCTCTGCATTCAAATGTGAATGTGTATCAAACAACATAATACATAACTCCTTTTATATTGAAATCAAGTTTATTCTAAAAAATAAGCTCTTTAATAACTTAACGATAACAATACTATAATTTTAATGCAAAAATAGAGAGTGTAAAAAGAAAAAAGACGCTTCACACATGTTACACGTGAAACATCTCTTTTCTTGTCTTAATTACTTGATTTTTGTACCGTTTGGTAGATTTTGGTCGATTGATGCTAATGATAATACGCCATTCTCTTCACCCGCTAAAATCATACCTTGTGATAATTCACCGCGTAATTTTACAGGTTTTAAGTTTGTTACACAAATAACCTTTTTACCTTTTAGGTCTTCCGGCGAATAGAATTTTGCAATTCCTGAAACAACTTGACGCTTTTCTGTACCTAAATCCAGCTGAATTTTTAACAACTTATCTGCTTTTTTCACAGGTTCAGCTGATAGTACTTCAGCTACGCGTAATTCTACTTTAAAGAAATCATCAATTGTAATTTCTTCTGCTTTCGGTTCTTCTTCTTTTTTCTCTTCTACTTTAGGAGCAGAGCTTTTCATTTGTTCTTTAATGTACCCTACTTCTACTTCCATTTCTAAACGAGGGAAAATCGGGTTTCCTTTTTCTACTTTTGTTCCAGCTGGAATACAGCCAATTGTAGATAGGCTTTCCCAAGATTTATGTGCCTCTTCAGTAAGTCCAAGTTGAGCAAACATCTTACTTGGTGCTACTGTTAGGAACGGCATAAGCATAATACCTGTTTGACGAAGCACCTCTGCTAAGTGAGCCATTACAGAAGCTAATTTTTCACGATCATTCTCATCTTTCGCTAATACCCATGGTTGTGTTTCATCAATATATTTATTTGCACGGCTAACCAATTGCCAAATTGAGCTTAGCGCTACAGAGAATTCCATATTCTCCATTGCCTCTTCTACTTTTTTCAATGTATCTTTTGCAAACGTTACTAACGTTTCATCGAATTCCGTTACATTAGCTTTAAATGCAGGGATTTCTCCGTTAAAGTACTTATCAATCATAGCTACTGTACGATTTAATAAGTTACCTAAGTCATTTGCTAAATCGAAATTAATGCGCTCCACAAATCCTTCTGGTGTGAATACGCCATCAGATCCGAATGGAACTTCACGAAGTAAGTAATAACGTAATGCATCTAATCCGTAACGATCGATTAAAGTAACTGGATCTACTACGTTTCCTTTTGACTTACTCATCTTTCCATCTTTCATTAAAATCCAACCATGAGCAAAGATTTTTTTCGGAAGAGGTAAATCTAATGCCATTAAAATGATTGGCCAATAAATTGTATGGAAACGAACGATTTCTTTTCCAACTAAATGTACATCAGCTGGCCAGAATTTCTTATACATCTCTTCATTTTCTGTTCCATAACCTAATGCTGTAATGTAGTTAGATAATGCGTCAACCCATACGTAAATAACGTGTTTCGGATTACCTGGAACACGAACTCCCCAGTCAAATGAAGTACGAGAAACAGCTAAATCTTCTAGGCCTGGTTTAATGAAGTTATTAATCATCTCATTCTTACGAGACTCTGGCTGAATGAAATGTGGATTATCTTCATAGAATTTTAATAGTCTGTCGACATATTTACCCATTCTAAAGAAATACGATTCTTCACGAACAAGTTCTACATCATGACCACTATCAGGGCTTTTTCCTCCAACTACTTTTTCACCTTCCATAATTGGATCTACTAATTGATGCTCTGTATAGAATGTCTCATCTTGTACAGAATACCAACCTTCATATTCATCAAGATAAATATCACCTTGATCTACTAGTTGCTTGAAGATTTTTTCAACAACATCTTTATGACGATCTTCAGTTGTACGAATAAAATCATCATAAGAGATATCCATTTTCTCCCAAAGATCTTTAATTCCTGCAACAATGTTATCCACATATGCTTGTGGTGTAACATTTAATTCTTCTGCTTTCTTTTGGATCTTCTGTCCATGCTCATCAGTTCCTGTTAAATAATGAACATTGTATCCTTGCATACGCTTATATCGTGCCATCGCATCTCCTGCTACTGTTGTATAAGCATGTCCAATGTGTAATTTTCCACTTGGATAATAAATTGGGGTAGTAATATAAAAGGACTTATTTTCCTCTGTCATTGTTTTGGACCTCCCGGATAACCTCATATGTATTTATAAATAGTATATCAAAAACTTATATATAAAGTGAAACTTTAATCTGTGGGGGTTTTGTTCACTCCCGCGGATTATTTGCCCGCACCAATCAGGCTTTTACGAGCAATCCGACTCCAACTTAACTTCTTTGCTCCAGCCAAATTTTAAATTTAGAATCTTACTGCTTGGCAAATAGCGGGATAAAAACGAGTTAATACTTAATATCTTTATCATCTATTGCTCATATTTCAAGAAAATATACAGTCCTTACTTACAATCTATAAATTTTTCTGAAAATAAAGTGAAATAATAGTAGAAATTACTCTCATTCTATTATATATAAGAAGTAAGAAATCTATAAATCTTTTTAAAAAATATAGAATTAAAGAATTGACGGAAATGTAAATGATTGGTATCATATGTCCATAGGGTATTTTGTCGAAAAATGACGAATCTAGAAAATAGACTCGAAACTTATAAACTATTTCTTTAGGAGGAAAAGAATTATGAAATCTACTGGTATCGTTCGTAAAGTTGATGAATTAGGTCGTGTAGTAATTCCAATCGAATTACGCCGTACTTTAGGTATTGCAGAAAAGGATGCTCTTGAAATCTACGTTGATGACGAGAAAATCATCTTAAAAAAATATAAGCCAAACATGACTTGCCAAGTAACTGGTGAAGTATCTGATGGTAACCTATCTTTAGCTGAAGGTAAAATTATCTTAAGCAAAGAAGGCGCTGAGCGAATCTTAAACGAACTTCAAGATTATATCGAAACAGCAAAATAAGCTTCTCAATTATGAGAAGCTTATTTTTTATCGACATGATAGATTTGATATACATCGCGTTTCGACAAATCTCGATCTTTAGCGACTGTTTTTATTGCCTCTTTTGAATTCATACCTTTTTCGTTTATATAATGTTCAATATGATCATATACCGAAATAGATTCCCACCATTGTTCTTCCGGGGTAGGTTCTTCCGTTGAACCAGCTACTAAAATACAAAACTCGCCACGAACTTCATTTTGTTTCGTCCACTCAATTGCTTCCTCAACTGTTCCACGAATAAATTCCTCAAATTTTTTCGTTAACTCTCGACATAATACAATTTCTCTATTTCCCAACACTTCTTGCATCGAGATTAAAGTATCATCTAAACGATGGGGTGCTTCATAAAACATCATTGTAGTTTGTACATAACGAAGCTTCTCTAACTCCATTTTTCTTTCTTTTTTATTTCTTTGTAAAAATCCATAGAAATAAAATTGTTTTGTTTCAAGACCTGATGCAATTAATGCTGTAAGGGCTGCATTTGCCCCAGGAAGCGGGATTACATGATACTGTTCTGCTACAGCCTCGACAACAATATCGTAACCTGGATCGGAAATACAAGGCATACCAGCATCACTAACAAGTGCTACAGTCTTTCCTTCGTCTAACTTCCCTAATATTTTCTTACCACTTACTTCCTTATTATGCTCATGGTAACTCATAACGGGGGTTTCAATTTCGAAATAATTACAAAGTTTTTTCGTTTGTCTCGTATCTTCAGCAGCAATTAAATCAGCTTCTTTTAAAATTCGGATTGCACGAAATGTCATATCTTCTAAATTTCCAATAGGAGTTGGTACTAAATATAAAACTCCCTTTTCATTTTGTTGAAAGCTTTTTTGTTGCCACATAGCGTTCTCCTTTTTGCATATATTCTTCTTTTTGTTTTCTATTTAACTGCTTAAAATAATACTCTGCTTGCATAGCTGTACGCTTATCTTCATGAAATTCTATGTATTTTAAAACAACAGGAAGTCTAGCACGCGTATACCTAGCACCTTTTCCACTATTATGGGTCTGAATCCGCTTCTCTATATGATTTGTATATCCAGCATAATAACTTCCGTCAGAGCACTCTACTACATAAAAACAATGCTTATTCTTCTCCATATAAAATTGAACGAATCTCCTTTGTATATTCATTATTTGCTTCATATACAAAAAGAGGGGGCAATATTTTCAAATCTGCGTTTCCATCCTTAATTCCTTCAATTAACAATGTATTCGCTTCTTTCCCTGCCTTAGGATAAACAAATCGCACACGCTTTGGTTCAATTTTGTATTTACGCATTAATGTAACAATATCTAGCAAACGACCTGGACGATGTACAAATGCTACTTTCCCACCTTGCTTTACTAACTGACTACTTGCAGATACAACATCCTCTAATGTACACATAATTTCATGACGAGCTATCGCTAAATGTTCATTCATATTTTTCTCAGAAGTTGCAGGTGTTTGAAAATAAGGGGGATTACATGTAACTACATCATATTGATGACGTCCAAGTTTCTCCGGCATATCTTTCAAATCCCCATGTATTAAGTGAATTCTTTCTTCTAACTTATTGTATTGAACGCTTCTGATTCCCATATCATATAAACGTTCTTGAATTTCTACACCTGTAATGTTTCCCTTTGTTCTTGTACTTAATAAAAGGGGGACAACTGCGTTACCTGTACACAAATCAAGTACATTACCTTTTTGAATCGGCACCCAAGCAAAGTCTGCAAGTAAAACAGCATCTAACGAGAAATTGAATACCGATGGGCTTTGTACAATCTTCATATCTTGCGCTAATAAGTAATCTAAACGTTCATCTTCATATAAATTCATATGTTACTCCTTTTCTTACACTTAACCTACCCTATTTCATCTTCTACTAATAAAAAAACATATTTCATTCTACTCTCATGTATAAAAAATTACCTTTCCAATTATCATTGGAAAGGTAATTTCACTTTTTATTTAAAAATGACAGGCAGAATAAACAATCTCCCTCTTTACGTACACTTCCATAATGCAGATTACAAATATGAAAACCTTCTTGATATAGCCTTGCTAAATTATCATAGCCTTCGCCAATATCAGTTGTCTTCGGCTTCACTTCTTTACGTTTTTGAGTTTTTTGTTTTTCCTTAATCTGCACTTCTTCAAAGCGGTGTCGCAAATTTTCATTTTCCATTTTTATATGTTGGTTCTCTTCTAACAACTCTGCAAGATGTTGTTTTAATTCTCCCAACTGTTTGTATAAATGTCCAATTTGCTCTTCCATACTAGAAACCGATGCAAAAATATCTTTTTTCTCCACAAGCACCCACCTCATTAATCTGTGGTTTGACTCGAAACGACCCCTTTATTCACTAACTCATCTAACGTATATTCTACTATCCGTTCCTTGTCTACTAGTTCCACTTGAATTAATCTTTCTAAAATATTTAATCCGATAACACGGCCAGTACCATGCGGGGTTTGTATACGTTGATCTAAATCAGGAAGTTGTTCCTTTGCTGCCTCATATTCATCATTCTCATATTTTAAGCAACACATTAAGCGACCACATAAACCAGAGATTTTTGCAGGATTTAATGATAAATTTTGATCCTTTGCCATCTTAATGGATACAGGTTCAAAATCTCCTAAAAAAGTAGAACAACAAAGCATACGACCACACGGACCAATACCACCAAGCATCTTCGCTTCATCACGAACACCAATTTGTCTTAGTTCAATTCTTGTCCTAAAAATTGCCGCTAAGTCCTTCACTAGTTCGCGGAAATCAATCCGACCATCCGCAGTAAAGTAGAAAATAATCTTATTGCGATCGAACGTATACTCTACATCTACAAGTTTCATATCAAGATTATGCTCTACTACCTTTTGCTGACAAACTTGATATGCTTCTTTTGCAGCATGTTTGTTCTCTTCAACAATGGTACGATCATTTTCATTTGCAATACGAATAACCTTTTTTAGCGGTAATACAACGTCGTTTTCATCAACTTGCTTTTTGGTAATAACTACTTTTCCGTACTCAATACCTCTTACTGTTTCTACAATTACAAACTCATTTTCAGAGATATCGAACTGATTCGGATCGAAGTAATACACCTTTCCGGCCTTCTTAAAGCGAACACCTACTACATCATACAAAACGGTCATCCCTCCTGCAACCGCAACACTAACTGTTCGAACACAAGCTGCGCATTTACATTAGCGTTGATTCTATTTTTTGCCTCTAATATATTAAAGAGAGCTGATACAATGCGCTTCTGAGCATAGGAGAAAGATTCAAACATCTCTTTCTGCTCATGAAAAACAAGACGATCTTCTTCTCCAAGTTGAACATATAATAAATCCTTATAAATAAGGAGCAACATATCTAAACCTTGCTGTAATTGTTCTTTCTCTCTAAAGTGTTTCCCCCATTTTTCTTGTACAAAAAAAATAGAGGCTTTATCCTTTTCGAGCGCTTCACATAATTTTATCACTAAAGCTCGTGCTTGTGCAAACCATTCATCACTACATAAAGCTAAAGCTTCATCAAAACTATTCGTGAGTTGCGCAGCAAGTGTCGATAAAGATGCCGTAATACCTTCATCCTGTAATCTTCTAATTAAAGATTCCGTAGGTAACGGTCTAAATGTAACAACTTGACAGCGAGATAAAATCGTATTTAAAATTTGATGACTTTGTTCAGTAAGTAAAATAGCTGTTGTATCACTACTTGGTTCTTCTAAAAATTTTAAAAGTGTATTCGCTGCATTTGCTGTCATACGATCTGCGTGCTCAATAATATATACTTTTTTATTTGCTTCTAATCCTGTTTTTGAAAACTCTTCTTGTAAATCATGAATTTGCTGTTTCTTAATAGATAATCCGTCTGGTTTTACAATATGTAAGTTAGGGTGGTTACCTGAATCAATTCGCTTACAATTTGTACATACGTGACAAGGCTCTACCCCATTCCGCCCAGAACAGAGGAAACTCTTTGCCATTTGAATTGCCGTTGCAAACTTTCCAGTCCCTTTCCCTCCCTCTAACAAGTAAGCGTGGGATATACGCTCTTTTGCAATGCTATTCATCAACATTTTTACACCGATGGGTTGTATAGCAGAAAGCTGCTCCCACGTCTTCGTCATAATGCATACCTCACTTATTTCATTCTTTCCTTCTATTATAACAATTTATCTTCTATAATCTTAACAACTTCTTCTATAAGTTTTTCCATTGGTTGATCAGCATTTACCAATACAATACGATCTGAGAAACGTTCTACAACTTGTAAATATCCTTCACGGACACGTTTATGGAAAGAGATATCTTCCATATCTAATCGATTTACTTCACGTCCTGCATCTTTTTCAATGCGAGCTAAACCAATCTCTGGTTCAATGTCTAGGTAAATCGTTAAACTAGGCATACAGTCCTCTGTTGCGAAACGATTTATTTCAAATACTTTATCCATACCTAACCCTCTTGCATATCCTTGATACGCTAAAGAGCTATCTATAAAACGATCACATAATACAAGGTAGTCCTCGTTAAGTGCCGGCATAACCTTTTCCACCAAATGTTGTCTACGTGCAGCAGCATACAGAAGCGCCTCTGTACGTGCTTCCATCATCGTATATTCTTGTTTATGTAAAATTGTTCTAATATCCTCTGAAATTGCAATGCCACCTGGTTCTCTCGTCGCCATTACCTTTTGTTCTTTTTGTTCAAAGTACGGCAATAAACTTTTAATTAACGTTGTTTTACCCGAACCTTCTGGACCTTCAATTGTTACAAATAATCCCTTCATCCTAAAACCTACTTTCTATATCATACACTTTCATATATTTCGTGCTACCTTGAAAACGAGCGCCTGATTGCTCTAAATACATAATTTGCTCTTTATGTTCTGAAGTAATTCTTTCTCCATACATAATCAATGGAATTCCAGGTGGGTACGGAATTACCATTTCTGCCGCTATCATCCCAACTGCTTCTTCTACAGATACTACTTTTGTTTCATATCCTTCCAGTTGTTTATATGTATACGGTAAAGGAGAAAATTCTCCTTTATAAGTATAACGAATAGATTCCTTCTTGTCTTTCACCTCATAATATTGCAATGCCCCTCGGATCATCTCTATAGCCTTCATATACTCCTTATTTACTTGCAAGGGCAAAATAAATAGGACATTATACGGATCCGCCATTTCTGTATATATACCGACCTTTTCAAATACAGACTGTAATTCGTACCCTGATAACTGACAACGTGTCTGTACAGTAACCTTTAAATGGTCTTGTAATGGATACTGTAAAATAGCTATTTGTGGAATAGAACACAATTCATCTTTAAATCCCCGTAAAAACTCGACTATTTCATCATGTCCCTTTTCTTTTATACGTGCTATTGTAAAGCGTGCAATATCAAGAGAAGTCATAATTGGATACGATGGACTACTAGATTGTAGCATACTTAAATAGGTAGAAACTTTTTCTTCTTTTACTAAGCGACTATTTATATGTAAATAGGACCCCATTGTCATCGCGGGTAATGTTTTATGTGCAGAATGAACTACAATATCTGCACCATATGCTAATGCTGACTTTGGAAATGCCCCTCCTAAACAAAAATGAGCTCCATGTGCTTCATCTACTAAAACGGGGATTTTATGTGCATGTGCATAAGCAATGCTTGCCTCCAGATCCATTCCCATACCATAATAATTAGGATGCGTTAAAATGAGTGCTTTAGCATTTGGATATTTTTCAATTGCTTCCTTAATAATTTCATCATGAATTCCCACTGGTACATTATAAGCTTCATCAATCCATGGATCTAAAAAAATTGGATTTGCGCCCGCTAATTTTAAACCATTAATAATTGATTTATGACAATTTCTTTGTACAAGAACAATATCATGTTCCCCACAACAAGACAAAATCATTGCTAAGTTCCCTACTGTTGAACCATTAATTAAAAAATAACTTTTTTTCACTCCATATACATCAGCTAATAACTGTTGTGCCTCATCTATACATTCAAACGGACTATGTAAATCATCTAACCCCGACAACTCAGTTACATCGATAGATAGTATATCTTTAAACTCCCCTACAGCTTCCTGAGGGAAGTTTAAACCATTTTTATGACCTGGAACATGAAAGGATAACGGCCCTCTTTCTTTAAACTCTGTTAATGCCTCATATAAAGGTATGCGATTTTGATTCATCTATATCTCTTCCTTATCATTTCATTCTTCCTCTATTATACAGAACAAAAAAAATAATAGGCATATGCCTATTTAAAAATATGATACTTCTAATTTCCGAAGCTGTTTTAAATAATATATATACTTCGGATCATTTGTCTCCGTATTCACCATATCCTTTTCACATTCATAACATATTAAATTATTATAAACATATATCCCTTCTTTTCTTTCTGTCTCACAAACAATACAAACTTCATTTTGTGCTTTCATAACCTTCCCTCCCTATTTAAATGGACATATTTTATACTTCTATTCCTTAACAATTTACAGAAAAATATACATCCACCTCTTATATAATATGATTAACCCTTGGGCAACGTGTTTGTATTACCATTACTTCTTTTTTCGTACTGTTTGAAAACAGAAAAAAACACAAGTCAAAAG
>NZ_QOZX01000119.1:0-1521 GCF_008368895.1 Bacillus sp. BB081 | reverse complement strand
TGTACAGAGATAATAAAGTTGTTTAATTTACAATAAAGTCATTTAAAAAATAATATAGTTGTTTAAAAATCCTTCTTCTACTAACGAGGCAGGTTAGTGGAAGAAATAGCAAGTGGGTTTAACTAGGAGAAGTGTCGATGACATTAAAGAAGACACCGAGGTGTCTTCTTTTTTTAAAATTAAGGATATCGATAAATTAAGATTTATTTACTTAACGTTATACTTATTTTCGGACCGAGGCATCTAATCGGTGAGTATATACAAACCAAGTAATGCTTGCTGTTAATAATGTTGACGAAATTAAAGCTGTAAGAACACTATATGTTTGCCAAATAAGTATCGTTGACCAATCGAAGGCAAAAAACATTATACACTGGGCAATCGTAGCGATTAGGAAAATAATTGTTACGATTGTTCTCTTTTTTGTCATTGGCTGCTGCTCATTCGTTTTCCTTTTTCTTAATCCTAAGAAAAATAACAGAACGGCTAATAGGCAAAGAATAATTGTGGTAGACGACAAAATGATATCCAACAGCTGTGTGCCGCTTATCTCATATGACTGAGTTAGATTGCCGTTTAATATATTTTTAACATTTAGTACCAGGTTTATATTGGTATTTGTGCCGTTGCTCAGTAAGCAGATGGCTGTTCTTTCATTTGGCAGTATGGCTACTTTGGTACTAAAATTTGGATTACCCCCAGTGTGTTCTATAAACGTTTGTTCGGCGTTTACCGACCAACCTGCCGCATAATACATATCATTGACAGCCGAAACAGACATATCACCCCTATGTGATTTTTCGATGGCCCTGTGAAATATTTCGGGTATGTCCTGCACGATACCCATCTGTATGCCCATCCAACGCGCCATATCTTTTGTATTAGAAATGATATAGCCGGCAGGTTTATTCCCAGCATAATCCGGAGCGTTAAATGGAGTTGTTATAAAAAAGGAAGAACGGTAACCCTGTGCTAACTGTCCAGTGGCTTGAGCATCTTCTTTATAAACATACGTCTGGTTAAGACCTAAGGGTAGAAATACCTGTTCCTTCATAAAGTCTTCATAGCTTTGTCGTGATACAATCTCAATAACCAAACCCAATACGTCATAATTAACGGTTCCATATTTATATTGTTCACCGGGAGAGAACGCCAATTCTGCATCTACCAGCGTTTCCACAGTCTTTTGCAACATATCAGGCGTATTACCTTGTGGAATATTTTGAATATGTCTAATATTTGTTCGGCCGCTGGTATGGTGAAGAAAGTTATTTAGTGTAAGGTTTTGCATATCAACAGGTTTACCTTGATACTTTAACGTAAACCAAGGTAAATATTTTTGGATAGGGTCAGTCATTGATAGCAGCCCTTGCTCTTCCAATAGCAAAATCCCCATACCAGTAAAAGCTTTACTCACCGAGGCCAACTCATAGAGTGTATTTTCACTTGCAGACTGGCCCTTTTCAAGATCTGCATACCCAGAAGAAAAGTAGAACACTTCACCATCAGCAAGTATTGAGA
>NZ_QOZX01000118.1:0-5586 GCF_008368895.1 Bacillus sp. BB081 | reverse complement strand
TATTATCTTGATAGTAATATAACAATACTTCTAAGAGATCTAAAAAACTCTAATCCATACATTTTAGCTGTTAAGAAGAATATTCAATTCGAAACTAATGGAGATTTATCAACCTAACATCTCGATATCACCATTTAAAAATGAATAAAAATTTCGTTATGGAAGATTTCGATTCTTTAAATTGATTACAGTGGTGCACTACCCCGCATTTAAAAAGATGCTCCTGGATTTATCCAAGAGCACCTTTTATAAAGCTTTATTTTTACTTGTTTATAATTTATCAATTAACAATTATATAGTTGTAATCAGTCCTTTAAAAATAATAGGAGTGCTTCATTAAATTCTTTAGCATGCGTTGCATTTAGCCCATGTGGACCACCCTTTATTAACGCTACTTTAGAATTAGGAATTGCTTCATGTGTTAATTTCCCACTATATTCAAATGGTACAGTTGCATCTGAATCACCATGAATAACAAGGGTAGGTATATTAATCTTGGCTAAATCGCCTCTGAAGTCTGTTTTGCTGAAAGCAGCGATACAATCTAGTGTTCCTTTAGGTGATGCACCCGCAGCGATATCCCTATTGTAAAATCGAAATGGTTCACTAACTAAGTCAGTTCGATCTCCAGCAGCAAAAAATCCTTTCGTAAACTCATCAAGGAATGCTAGGCGATCACTTTTTACTCCATTTTCAAATTCTTGAATTGCTACATCATCTAATACACCCTCAGGATGATCTGCTGACTTGTAAAGGTATGGTGGTACAGCTCCTGCAAATACAGCCTTCTCTACTCTATTGGTTCCATACTTTCCAATATACCGGGCTACCTCGCCTCCACCCATAGAAAAACCAACAAGTGTGACATTTTGAAGCTCTAACTGTTCTAATAGTTGATGTAAATCAGAAGTAAAGGTATCATATTCATACCCTTTCCACGGCTGAGATGATTTTCCAAAACCTCGACGATCATATGTTATAACTCTGTATCCAGCCTCAACAAGAGCGGGAACTTGGTATTCCCAAGATCGACCACTTAACGGCCAACCATGAATGAGTACAACTGGTTTTCCTGTGCCATGATCCTCATAATATATCTCAATTGGTGCTTGATTTTCGGTTCCTACAGTAATTTTCGCCATGCTTCTACCTCCAAAAAATATTCTAATATGTATCCTTTTCTTCAATAATCCGGATGAATGTCATAACCTATTCATGCACATTTATATTGTGGACTCTATGCATGAAACCCTACTGTTCCGATGAATTCATTTTCTGTTTATGGACAATTCCCCATCTCCTACCTTTTTCATCACGAAGTATTTGCTAAACATTCCTCATATTCAATTCTAATAACAAAAATAGGTGACTATCAATATCGTTCTATCTATAGAATGTATAGGTAAAATCAATCTATTTTATAGTGAAAACAACTATAGTTACGACCTATGCAAATTATAGATAATTTAGAATTGATTAATGAATCAGTTTTCAAATACTATAAATTTGTATAGCACTTCATGTTCTGTGAATGCTGCTATAACTAATATTAACGGTCAGTTTATTTATAAACTAACCGTAACAAACGAAGAAGTTCGGGGGAATATTCCACTGTTTACACTTTCTTCGATTACTTAATTTTTAGGAGGAATACATAATGACTGATCTCTATTCTCGTATTAACAAAGATGATGCTGTCGTTCTTTTAGTAGATCATCAAACTGGTCTTATGTCCGGACTAGTACGCGACTATGGTGTTGATGAATTCAAGAACAATGTTCTAGCTCTTGCTCATACTGCTAAGTTTTTTGATTTACCAGTTATTTTAACAACAAGTTTTGAAAACGGGCCTAACGGACCTTTAATGCAAGAATTGGTTGATCTCTTTCCTCATGCACAAAAAATAGCTCGCCCTGGACAAATTAACGCATGGGATAATGATGATTTTGTAAAAGCAATCGAAGAAACTGGAAAAAAGCAACTTATCATCGCGGGCGTAGTTACGGACGTTTGTGTTGCTTTCCCTGCACTTTCCGCTATAAAAGCTGGATATGAAGTATTTGCTGTTACTGATGCCTCAGGAACTTTCAGCAAACAAGTTGCAGATGCTGCCAATACGCGCATGGCACATAATGGTGTACAACTTATGAACTGGTTTAGCGTAGCTTGCGAATTACAACGCGATTGGCGCAACGATGTCGAAGGTTTTGGCAATTTGCTTGCTAGCAATCTTCCAGGCTATCAAAATATAATTGGAAGCTATATGGGAGCTCAACGAGATCTTAGTAAACAAAATGCATAATAGCTTTACTTTCAAAAAAATAGATAGTATACATTTAGTGCTGATTAAATCAGCACTCTCTTTTAAATTAAAAAGTATAGCAAAAATTTTATTTTTACGATTACAGTTTTAATTAACGGAAAATATATTATTTTCAATAATTAAAAAAGGAGCGTTTTATTATGAGTAATTTAGAATTGTTAAACCCGGAGAACAGTGCCTTAATTTTAATTGATTTTCAGCCTCAAATGACTTTTGGAGTTGCAAGTATTGATAGACAAACATTGATTAATAACGTTATGTTGCTTGCTAAATCAGCAAAAACTTTTAACGTACCTACTATTCTTACTACAGTTGAGACACGCAGCTTTTCTGGTTATTTTTGGCCACAAATTCTTGACATATTCCCAAACCATGAAATTATAGAACGCAGTTCAATGAACTCTTGGGAAGATCCAAAATTTGTTGAAGCAGTTAAAGCAACAGGTAGAAAGAAATTAATATTTGCAGCACTTTGGACTGAAGTTTGCCTTGCATTCCCTGTGCTTGAAGCAATTAAAGCTGGCTATGAGGTGTATGCAGTTGATGATGCTTCAGGTGGTACTAGTTTGACAGCACATAACGCTGCTATGCGTCGTGTAGAACAAGCTGGTGCAATTCCAGTGACAGCAATTCAAGTTTTACTTGAATACCAACGTGACTGGGCACACAAAGACACTTATGATGCTGTAATGGAGATTGTAAAGGAACACACTGGTGCTTATGGTCAAGGTGTAGAATACGCATATACTATGGTGCATGGCGCGCTTCCAAGCAGGAAAATATGAAACAAGAAGGAGTAGCTGTCGAAGAGACTTATACAGGGAACACGATGGATGCTGCCGATCCAGTAACAACGATTGTTACATGGGAAATTCAAGAAGGTAGAGAAAAACAGTTTGAAACATGGAGACATGAAATCGAAGCTGCCGCTACTAAATTCCCAGGGCATTTAGGCGTAAATCTAATAGTCCCCAATAACGAATCCAGGGAGTATACTGTTATTTTTCGTTTTGATACGTATGAGCATCTACGTGCTTGGCAAGAATCAGATGTTCGTCGAGATTTGTTAAAAACGGCAGAACAATTTCAAGCTATTAATCCAACTTACAAAACTGAAAACAGTTTGGCTTATTGGTTTGTTACTCCGAAAACGCCAGTTCCACCGCCAAAATGGAAAATGTCTATCGTTACCCTTCTGGGTGTATGGCCTCTTAGCATGTTAGTTCCTAAATTGATAGGACCTATTATAAAACATATGAATCCTATTATGTCCGCTTTTTTTGTTTCTGTATGTATAGTGTCCTTGCTATCATGGGTAGTTATGCCGATTTTCGGTAAATTATTTCATCCATGGTTACAAAATAATAGGAAGTAGACGAGGTGTGAATATGAATTTACCGGATATGATCTTATATAACGGAAAAATTACTACCCTTGATCCCTCTCAACCTGAGGTATCTGCTATCGCCATAACTGATGGTTTAATAACTGCAGTAGGTGGAGATGAGCTTCTTGATAGTGCCACAGAAAAAACAAAAAAAATAGACCTTAAAAGAAAAAGAGCTATTCCAGGCCTGAATGACTCTCATATACACGTTATTCGTGGCGGTCTTCATTATAATATGGAATTACGATGGGAAGGTGTGCCTTCAATTACTATTGCTCTCGAAATGCTCAAAGAACAGGCAAGGCGTACACCTGCTCCTCAGTGGGTAAGAGTAGTTGGAGGTTGGTCTGAATTTCAATTTAAAGAGAGACGGCTGCCAACTTTAGAAGAGATTAATGCTGTTTCTGAAGACACACCTGTCTTTGTGCTACATCTTTACGATAGAGCACTTGTAAATCGTGCAGGGCTGCGTGCACTGGGATACACAAAAGATACCCCAGACCCTCCAGGTTGTTTAATTGAGCGGGATAAACGAGGTAATCCAACGGGCCTTTTAATTGCCAATCCTAACGCTTCTATTCTTTATTCAAGTTTGGGTAAAGCTCCAATACTTAATTTTGACGACCAGATTAACTCAACTCGCCATTTTATGCGCGAATTAAATAGATTAGGTATTACAAGTGCCATTGACGCAGGTGGTGGTTTCCAAAATTATCCTGATGACTACAAAGTTGTTGAACATTTAGCCGAGAAGGAACAATTAACTTTGCGTATTGCTTATAATCTATTTACGCAAAATCCAAATCATGAATATGAAGACTTTGCTTCATGGGCAAAAATTGTTTCTCCAGGTCAAGGAAATGATAAGTATAAAATGAATGGTGCCGGAGAAATGTTAGTATTCTCGGCAGCCGATTTTGAAAAATTTCAAATGCCACAGCCCGAACTAGCTACGATGATGGAAGCTGACTTAAAGAAAGTAATTTCTCTATTGGTAGAAAACCGTTGGCCATTCCGTTTACATGCAACTTATGACGAGTCAATCACACGATTCTTAAATGTATTTGAGGAAGTCAACAAAGAAATTCCTTTTAATGGTCTACGATGGTGGTTTGATCATGCAGAAACAATCTCAGATCGTAGTATGGAACGTGTTAAGGCTTTAAATGGTGGTATTGCCATCCAAGACCGCATGGCTTTTCAAGGTGAATACTTTGTTGATTTATACGGAAAGGAAGCTGCAAAGCATACTCCTCCGATTTATCGTATGTTAGACCTAGGTATACCTGTTGGCGCAGGTAGTGATGCAACCAGGGTTTCCAGCTATAACCCTTGGGTCGCTCTTTACTGGATGGTTGCCGGAAAAACCATTGGTGGTCTTTCGATATACGATGATAAAAATAAACTTGATAGAAAAGTAGCCCTGGAATTATATTCAAAAGGAAGTGCGTGGTTCTCTGGTGATGAAGGTAAAAAGGGAACCCTTGCAGTAGGTCAGTTTGCTGATATTGCTGTATTGTCTTCTGACTACTTTATTGTGCCAGAAGAAGAAATCAAGAACCTTGAATCATTACTCACCATTATGGGTGGGCAGGTTGTTTATGGAAATGATGAATTTAAAAATTTATCACCTGAATTGCCGCCAGCATCACCTGATTGGTCACCGACGGGAGTTTATGGTTATGGTGGTGCTAACCTAGCCCACACTATACTTTCGCACGATGCCCATGATCACAAGTTACATAGTTGCAGTAACCCTCTCCATCAACACACTCATACCGTAATAGGAAAAGATGGAACTAAATGGGGTATTGGTTGTACTTGCTTTGCTTTCTAAATCAAAACCACCGGTATAATGAAGTGAACCCCGAAAACG